>CANGTI010000005.1 GCA_947456795.1 Rickettsiales bacterium | reverse complement strand
GATATTAGGGATCTGGTAAATAAATCCTTAGCATCTGGTAAAGGTCATAGAATTATAACTTATGGTCTTAGTTTAGATGCCAATGTTCGTGCGCACAATATTGAATATGGTAGAGATCATCTGAATTACGATGCAACATTTGAGGTGAATTGGAGGCCCAAATGCAGGTTACCAAACGTAAAGCTTGAGGCTATTGGGGAGTATAACGTTAAAAATTCTCTTGCCGCTCTTGCTGTCTTATTTGGAATGGGAGGCAATCTAACCTACGATTGTTTTAAAAATTACGAAGGAGTAAAGAGAAGATGTACAACTGTTGGTTTTTATAATGGTGCAAGAATAATAGACGATTATGGTGTGCATCCTTTTGCTATCAATCAAGTCATACAAACTTTAAAACGCGACTTTCTAGGACGTCTTTTTGTTGTCTGGGAGCCGCACAGATATTCTAGAGTTGTGCCATTAGCTTTAGAATTTGCTAAAACTTTTAGTGCAGTGGATAGGCTTTATATTATTCCCGTTTTTACTGCTTGGGAACAAACGCCAGAAGGATATTCTTTTGAGGTATTTATTAATCTTGTTAGTGCTAACTGTACTTTTGTTAAATCTCTAGAATTTCTTGGGGAAGATCTTGCTCGTCAAAACCTTTCTTCTTTAGATATTATCGTATTTTTTGGCGCAGGAAAGGTTACCTATTGGGCTCAAGATCTTGCTAAATATTGAAGCTTTTTAGTATTTCAGTTTTAGCAATGTTGTGTATTGTTGAGTTTATTTACGGTCTAGTGCATCACATATTTCTAATATTGGCTTTATACCCTTGGTTAAGATCTCCATATCGATTTTGGTGAGACTATTTTCTTGATTTGTTTTTGCGGCAAGTATCATTTTTGTGTTTAATCCATTAATTGGTATTACATACATGTGGGAATTTTTGTCGTCTAAAATAGAGCAGTAATGAGAGTTGCTTTTTATCGTTGCATGTACGATTGGTAGGTTTTTTTCTAGATGTTCAGTTGCATCTATTGATTTTGAATCGCCTGCGATATGAATGACTGTATCGCAATTAATTTCATGCACAGAGACTTCTTGAAATTGAAAAAAAGTCTTTATATTTTCTAATAAGTTTGCGAAATTGCTTTTTTTACTTGATTGGCATGCAATTTCGTTTAACAGCTTCGTCATGAAGTTGTTAGCAAGCACGCAATCTATAAGGCGCAAGCTTTGTTTGTGATATTTGTTCTTGAAAAATAGAACTGCGACAATAGAGAGCATTGCAACAAATAACGCTAACATCATGATTATTAAATTTAAAAGTGACCCGCACATAACATTTAGTAACTTAAGGTTTGATTAATCTGGCTAAATTAATCTTAAAGTATAATAGCTTTGGGTGCAACTATAGATATGCGTTCTTTGATAAGATACACCTATAGATTGCTTTACAGATGCCTAAGTAAGTATTAAGATTCCTTAATGTATTAGGATGTGTTGCGTTTATGATATTGTTGTACTAGTTTGGTAAGGCGCTCTCGCTTTCTGATGCTTAGTCTTTGCAGTGCGAAGATAAGTGACATATCGAGTACTCAGTTTGATCTTTTGAAGCTGTTTTTAGATTAATGTTTAGATTAGTCTTTTCGTTAGTGGCATTTTTAGTAGGAATAAATATGACGATTCAAGCAAGTGTTGAGACGGCGCCAAAGCCTAAAAAAAAAGAATTTTACACTAAAATTCACGACACGGTTTTGGTTGATGATTACGCTTGGATGAGAGATGTAAAGTGGCCCTTAGTAGAGTCTGAAGAGGTGCTATCGCACCTGCAGGAGGAAAACCGCTTTGCAAGCGCATATCTTGATCAATATGCAGAGCAGCGTGCCAAAGTCTTAGCAGAGCTAAAAAGTCGTATAATGCAAACTCATCAAACACCTTATACAAGACACAAAGAATATTATTATTATTCTAGATTTGTTGCTGGCCAGGAGCATGGAATTTTTTGTAGAAAACACGGATCTGAGGAAGGTATAGAGGAAGTTATACTAGATGTGAATAATCTTGCTAAAGGGCAAAAGTTTACATCGGTAGGTGTAATTTCTATGTCTTCTGACAATAGGTACTGTGCTTATTCTCTAGATCATAAAGGTGACGAATACTATACAGTGCATGTGCTGGATTTGTCTGATGGAGGCAAGATCTTAGTAGATACAATTGATTGCGTTACGGGACCAATAGTGTGGCACGAAAAGTTGTGCGGATTTTTTTACAGCAAATTAAATAGTCAGTGGATTCCGGATAAAGTTTTCTTTCACACAATAGGTACAGCATCGAGTCTTGATAAGCTTATTTATGAAGAGCTAGACAAAAAATTTACTGTGCGTCCTGCTGCATCTGCCAGCAATGAATATGTTTTTCTTTCTGTCCATGGGCATAATAGTTGTGAGTTTTTAGCTATAAAACAAGACTCTATGGTGCCTTTAGTGGTATTGCCAAGAAAAGCGGGAGTTATGTATGATGCTGAGCATCACGGAGACTTTTTCTACGTGAGGATTAATGATTCTGGACCAAATTTTAGACTATCAAAGCTACCAGTAGCTGATCTTGGTTCAGGGTTTGAGTTGCAAAATTATATAGATGAGGAATCAAGTTTATACTTGGAAAGTTTTGACGTAACTCAGAATTACATGATTCTAAATTACATCAACAAGGGTGTGCCTTTGATTCGTGTCAAAAGCATGGTGGACTCTAGTGTTAAAAATTTGACATTTCCTGAAGTTGCCTATTCAGGTTCGGGTTATGGCTCTAATTTTGAAGATGATGACATAAGAGTTCATTATTCTTCACTCGCATGTCCTGGTATTGTATTTAGATACAATTTCTTTGATGAGACTCTTAGTGTATTGAAAAAAAATGAGTTTCCAGGTTTTGACTCTTCAAAATATTGTGTCCAAAGGGTAGAAGCTGAAAATGGAGATGTCAAAATACCTATCACTATATTTTTTAATAAAGATTTTCAAATTAATTCTGAAAGCCCCTTATATATCACTGGCTACGGCTCTTATGGTTTCAGCATGCCTGCGTGTTTTAGTAATAGTGCAGTCTCTCTTGTTGATCGAGGCTTGATATTTGCGATAGCCCATGTTCGAGGAGGGGACGAATTAGGTTATAAGTGGTACGAATCCGGAAAGTTTTTACATAAAAAGAATACTTTTGATGATTTTATTGCTTGTACTGAGCATCTTGTAAAACTTGGTTATGGAAAAGCTGGAAACGTTGCAATCAGGGGGGGGAGTGCTGGCGGAATGTTACTTGGAGCAGTAATTAATAAAAGGCCAGATTTATATAAATGCGCGGTTTTGCATGTACCTTTTGTTGACGTATTAAACACCATGCTAGATAGTTCATTGCCTCTGACCACGGGAGAATATGAAGAGTGGGGTAATCCGAATTTAAAGGAGTATTTTGAATACATAGGGTCTTACTGTCCGTACCTTAATATCACAAAGCAACAATATCCTAATATTTTTGCAACTGCAGGTCTTTCCGATGTGAGGGTGGGTTATTGGGAGGCAGCAAAATGGGTTGCAAAGATCAGAGAATTTAACACCGGAGATTCAAAAGTCATATTAAAGACAGACATGAGTAGCGGTCATGCAGGGGCATCGGGTAGATTTAAAGCATTAGAAGAATCGGCGGACAGCCTGATTTTTATTCTTTCTATTATGCAAAAGGGCTTTTCAAAGGGTTGAAAATCGATTTTTTAGTAAAATCCGGGAAGCATCAATATTGTAATTTAAAGGCATAATGTTGCTGTGGCATCTGTCTCTGCTTATATAGTTGCAAGAAATCACGAATGGTCTATTCGAAGGTCCATCAGGAGCGTCTTATCTATTGTTGACGAGGTAGTCGTAATAGATTACGAGAGCAAAGACAATACTGTAATGTTGGCTCAAAGTCTTGGAGCGAAAGTTATCTCTTCTTCTCATGTTAGTATTTGCGAACAAAAAAAGATTGGAGAAAATTCCTGTACGTCAGATTGGCTCTTGTTTCTTAACGCAAACGAAGAAGTCACATCAGATCTACAATCCGAAATAGGCTATATTTTTCAAGGAGATTTGCAGGATCTGTACAGGGCTTACAGCATGAAAATCGTCACTATGGGTAGGGATGATTTTGTTATTCGCAAATTTGCCTATTCACGCAGAGCGATAAGACTGTATAACAAGCTTTTTTCTGAAAATATTCATGTTGGGGAAGTTTTGCAATCAGAAGATATAGTTCTATGTGACACAGATATTGGAAATGAGGTATATCCATTAGATGGTGATTTGGTCTATAGGGCTGGCATCTCTTTAGATTCTTTAGTTGATAACGCTAATTTTTCTTCTTCTGTGAGTGCGTACAGTACAAAATGGAAAAGCACTAAATACCCATCAGTTGTAAGAATAGTGTTAGGTGCTTTTGTTACCTGGTTTAAAGTATTTTTCCTAAGACGATACTTTATTTTTGGATTTACTGGTTTTGTAGATTCTTGTGTTATAGCCTTATGGGATTTTTTAAGACTCGTAAAGATAAGAGAGAATCTTGTCAAACGTAAACGAAGGTAGATATATTGGATTCGGTAATAAAAAGTAACTTATGAAGTATTTTACAGTTCAAACTAACCTACGAGTTCTGATTTTATCAATATGCTTGTTTTCCAATGTTAGCGCTGCTGTGATCATTCGTGATATTACCGGATTCAATGCCATACAAGTAGAGCGTATTGTTATTCCAAATTCTATTCAAGATATAGATACGTAAATGAAGGCCCAATTATTCGTTCCGTTGAATCTATAAAATTAGTACTGGCAGATGGGTCGGTACAAGAGGCAAGTCCTTATAAAAATTCCGAATTGTTTTTTTGGTGCAATTGGAGGATACGGGGGAATAGGCGTGATAGTGGAAGCTACTCTCAATCTTGAAAAGAACTCTTTACCTCAATTTGATTTGCAGGCTTGTTTATGTTTTATATGCAACCTTAACGAAAGAATATGATCTTGCTGGAGGAGAGAAGGGGATTCGAACCCCTGGTACATTCTCATGCACACACGCTTTCCAAGCGTGCACTTTAAGCCACTCAGTCATCTCTCCAAGAAGCCGCATCATAGCAGAATTTTGTGCATTTGTCATAGGATGCCAAGATGCAATAAGAATAAAATTGTTTTTGTTGATAGAAATCTTGGGGTTATGAAGGTTGTTTTGTAATGATTAAATTGTATAAATCATTAAATTTTTCAGTAGCTTTTTTTATCACGTAAGATTTATCTTCTTTTTCTGTTAGGGAGAATTTATCTGTGTGCCGAATTTCAGCATTTTTGCTTAATATTTTATAGTGCACAGTGAAAAGAGGCTCTTTTGTTTCTGAAAAGGCAAATTCACCAATAGCAAACACGATAATTTTATCGAATGTGCCAGGAATAGCCGAAGCTATTGTTTTATAATTTTGCCCTAAAATGAGCTGTTTTGCAGTACTAGACTCGTTTTTTAAAAGGGTGATATTGCTATTGTTTAGTTTTGGTTCAATCACTTTCCAGGTATTATACCATTGAGTATCTTCTTGATTATATTTTTTATTTCTCTTGAGTATTGGAAAAAGATAGATCTTTGTGGGTGTTAACTTTGTCAATTGGGGTAAGTGTTGAGCTAACACTTTTACTACATGAGGCAGAGAGTATTTATAATTTATTTCTGCTTTGTAATAGTATGAAAATATTGTCTCTTTTTGTATAGATCCTACCTCAATGCAACTCCTTATTGCTTGTGAGGGCAGTGTCTTTAATTCTTGATCACTAAGGGGTATCTGATTTTTAGCTATAAGCAGCTTAAAAGCTATTATTCTGCCCTGATCGATTGCCTTATGCTTTGCTTCTGCGCTGTTTTTGCCGCTACTTTCTACGACTACCATAGATATGCAATCTTTGGCTTGTGTACAACGAAAGCTAGATACTGCTAGTAAAGCAATAAAGGTAAAGCAAAATATTTTTGTAGTTCTAAATTTTGTAACGTACACCACGCAAAACTCTAAGCAGATTCGGATGCAACAGATACCAATGCTGGCCTTAGCAACCTATCTTCTATCTGATAACCAACTTGCATTACTTGTATAATTGTATTTTCCTGCTGTACATCGCTTGGGACTTTGCACACTGCGTGATGGAGATCGTAATTAAAAGGTGTTCCAATTTTTGGTTCAATTCTTTTTATTTTGAATTTTATAAATATATTCTCTAATTGTGTCTTTGTTAGTTCTACTCCGGTAATTGTTTTTTGTAGAGAAAGGAGTTCTTGGTTGTCATTTTTCAAGGCCATAGAAAGATTATCCATGACGTTCAAGATTTCCTTTGCAAGATTTGCAATTGAATATTTTTTTGTTTCTTCTATTTGAGATTCGTATCGTTTGCGCATGTTTTGCATTTCTGCAAAAGACTTTAATAACTCTTCCTGACAACTTTTGAGTTTATTTGCAAGATCATCTATTTGATTATTTTCTGACTCAGGCTGAAGTGCTGTTGGATCTTGATTATTTTTTTGTTCTTGAGTGCAATTCTCAGCGCCATAATTTGCGCTATTTTCTTCATCTACTAAGGAATTGTCTGGATTTTTTATTTCTTCCATATGTCTTTCTTAAATTTTTGAATGTTATAGCAATGTGCTATTGGTACGTAAAGGATACCTAGCTCAGTGATTTATTCCTTGTATATTTTGCTTTTTTAACCTTACTTTGATTTTCTTGCAACTCGCTCAAGGCGGATTTAAGGTGTCTGTCTATTGCTTCTTCTAACTCTTTATTTTTGCCTCTCAAAAAATGATCTCCACCTTCTATGCTTACGTATTGTACTGTTGATTCTTTTTTGTCAAACATTGGCCGGAAAAGCTCTCTTGTCTCTTTTTCTTCCGTGACGCTATCTAGCTCTCCTTGAACAATAAGCCCTCTTAATGGAAATCGCACAAATGGGGAAAAGTCATATTTTTGGACTGGTGGTGAAATTGTAATGAAGTGGCTTACTTCGGGTCTGCGCATTGTGAGCTCCATTGCTATCCAGCTACCAAAAGAAAAACCTGCAACGCATATGCATTTGGCAGAGGGAATGTTTTTTTCTAACCAATCTAAAGAAGAAGCTGCTTCTTCAAGAGAATCAGAATCCTCTTGCTTGATAGTTTTGCTTGAAGAAATATTTTGTATTTGATCTATGCCTTTACAATTTATGGATAAGACTGAATAGCCGTTTTGTACTAAAGTTTTCCTTAATACGCTTACTACCGAATCTTTTGTTGATCCACCTAAAGAGGAGTGAGAATGCAAAAGTAATGCAATATTTGGATGTGCATTTTCATAAATTTCAGCAATATCTATACGTGCCTGAATTCTACCGCTAGGGCCGTGTAATAAAATTTCGGAGGATCTCATGTTGAGTATTGGTCTTAAAATTAACCCTAATACCACTTTAACAGGGAGTTTGATGATATAGTATTTGAAATCTAATGTATAGAGAGGCGTACCAATGATTTACCTTGATCATAATGCAACTACTGCTTGTCGTTTTTTTGATGATCAAATCACTGATTTGATTCATAGGCCTTTAAATCCTTCGTCTGTTCATGAGTTTGGAAGATTTGCTAAAGGTATTTTAGAACAATCCAGAAGATCTATATGTGAATCTTTAAAAGTGGATTTGCGTAAAAATTCTCTGGTTTTTACAGGGTCTGGTACAGAAGCAAACAATATGGTGGTTAAAAGTTTTCATGATGGCAATATTTTTGCCCTTGCAACCGAGCATTCTTCAATTTTGAATCATCCAAATGTGCAATTGATATCTGTAGATTCATCTGGATTGATCAATATGGATCATTTAAATGCCCTTTTAAAAGGTGCTGATGTGTCAAAAAAAACTTTAGTTTGTGTAATGTGTGCAAACAACGAAACAGGGGTATTGCAGCCTTTAGACAAGGTTCGTGCAATCGTTAAATCTTATGGTGCGAATTTTCACAGCGATTGTGTACAAGGTCTTGGAAAAATCCACTTGGATTTTAGTGAACTTGGAGCAGATAGCATCTCGCTATCTGCTCATAAATGTGGAGGTTTGCCCGGAATCGGGGCCTTAATATATAACAATGCCATACCCATTATGCCTCAAATTTTTGGTGGAGGGCAAGAAAAAGGAATGAGAGGAGGAACGGAAAGCGTTTTACATGCTCTTTTATTTGCAAAGGCAGTAAGTTTTTCTAATTCTAAGGATTACCTAGAGCTTTATTCAAAACATACAGCATCACTTAGAGATTATATGGAAAATGAAATTTGCTCAGCCTCTTTGGGTGCTGTATTTGCATCCGATGCTGCTTTAAGATTGGCAAACACATCTACTATAATTATGCCTGGTGTTTCCGCAGAAATGCAATTAATGCGACTTGATATTGCTGGTTTTGCAGTGAGCTCTGGGTCTGCTTGTTCTTCAGGCAAGATAGGCAAGTCGCACGTGCTTTTTGCTATGGGCTTTGAGGAAAATCAAGTGAATTCAGCTATAAGAGTTAGTCTCGGAATAGATAATACGCTATCTGAAATAAATTCCTTTATAAAGACTTGGGTAGAGATAGGCAGAGATTTTAGATGACGCTTTATTTAGTTTAAATCGTGAGTGTGTTACAATCTTTCATTGGTGCAAATTGCGTGAAATACTTATGAACGAAAATCTAAGGCAAAGACTCAAGTCTGCAAACAAGCTGCCTGTATATATGGATTATCAGGCTACGACTCCTTTGGATCCACGGGTGCTGGAATTTATGATGCCTTATTTTCAAAATAAATTTGGCAATCCTCATTCTAGAACTCATATTTTTGGCCATGAGGCCGAGGCGGCCATAGAGGAATCAAGGGCTCATGTTGCAGAATTAATTGGAGCACTTCCCAAAGAAATTGTTTTTACCTCAGGGGCTACTGAGTCAAACAATATGGCAATTAAAGGTCTTGCCTATTTTTATAAAAAACATAAAAAACACATCATAGCTTTAAAGACTGAACATAAATGCGTGATGGAGTCTTGTCGTCAACTCGAAAAAGAAGGTTTTGATGTTACTTACCTTTCGGTTCAAAACAATGGTTTAGTTGATTTAGAAGTGCTCAAGAACAGCGTGCGAGATGACACTCTTTTAGTTTCTGTAATGGCTATAAATAATGAAACGGGTGTCATTCAGCCGCTAGAGGCAATAGGTCTCATTTGCAGAGAAAAAGGAATATTTTTTCATTCAGACATTGCTCAGGCGTTTGGTAAAATTCCAATAGACGTAAATAAATTTAATATTGATCTTGCTAGCATTTCTGGACATAAAATCTACGGGCCAAAAGGCATTGGAGCTCTTTTTGTGAGAAAAAGCGGCAAAAACAGAGTAAGGCTTCATCCTCTTATCAATGGAGGAGGTCAAGAAAAAGGAATGAGATCAGGTACTTTGTCTCCGGCTCTTGTTGCCGGCCTTGGCAAAGCCTCTAGCATTGCTTTAGCAGATATGGAAAAAGATCTAGCACATGTAAAGATGCTTTACGAAACTTTTACGGATATTTTACTTTCGCAAATGCAAAACGTTACTCTAAATGGAGACCCCGCGCACAGATACTATGGAAATGCAAATTTAAGTTTTGCATGCGTTGAAGGGGAATCTTTGATCTTAGCACTGAGGGAGGATCTTGCTGTATCTTCTGGTTCGGCTTGTACTTCTGGGTCTCTTGAATCTTCTTACGTTCTTAAAGCTATGGGAGTTAGCGATGATTTATCGCACACTTCCATTCGGTTTGGTTTTGGAAGATTTACCACTTTAGATGAGGTAAAATATGCAGCAATGGTTTTGATTCCAAAAGTAGAGAAATTAAGAGCAATGAGCCCTTTATGGGAGATGATGCAAGATGGAATTGACTTAAATTCTATTCAATGGTCCAATCACTAAAAGTTATTTTAGATTCTTTTTCTATGGCTTACGGAAAAAACATACTTGATCATTACGACAATCCTAGAAACGTTGGATCTCTCGACAAAGATTCAGAAGATGTGGGGACTGGAATCGTGGGAGCTCCAGCCTGCGGAGATGTTTTAAAGCTTCAAATCAAAGTTAAGGACTCCGTGATTGTGGATGCTAAGTTTAAAACTTTTGGTTGTGGTTCCGCTATTGCTTCTAGCTCACTTGTGACGGAATGGCTGCGGGGGGCTTCTTTAGATAAGGCCGCTGCAATCAAAAATACAGATATTTCTCAAGAACTTTCTTTGCCTCCGGTAAAGCTACACTGTTCTTTGCTTGCAGAAGAGGCGATTCAGGCAGCTGTTGCTGACTATAGAGCTAAGTTACAACAAAAGACAGATCTTGAAAAAGGCAATGAGTGATTTAAAGATGGGTCCTCAATTACAAAAGCCTCAAATTGTTAATGTCACAGATAGAGCTCTAGCAAAGATTAGGCGCTTACTGGAGGCAAACAAGGATGCTTTTGCTATAAGGGTTAGTGTGCGTTCTGGCGGTTGCTCTGGTCTTTCCTATGCGATTGAGTATGCAAGTAGTTTTGGAATATTTGATGAAAAACTTCTTATTGAGGATGTTACAATTCTCATCGACAAAAAAGCTGTTTTATACATTCTAGGAAGTACCATGGATTACGTAGAGGAGCAGTTTAAATCGGGTTTTATTTTTTTTAATCCAAAAGAAAGAGTAAAATGTGGGTGTGGCAAATCCTTTAGCGTGTAATAAATCCCTTACGTCGCAAATTTTTTTGAGTAAATGTTTCAAAAATGGAGGTAAATTACTTTGATTTGCTAGGTGTTGAAAAGATTTTTTCTTTAGACTTAGAGGTTTTAGAGAAGAATTACTTGAATCTCCAAAAGACGCATCATCCAGATAAAGCTGCTAATCCCGCTGAAAAAGAGTACTTCTTAAAACTTTCTTCTAGCATAAACGTTGCCTATAAAACTCTTGTTAATGATTTGACAAGAGCTGAATATCTTTTGTCTTTAAATGGTTTATACCTACAAGATTGTAAGAGTAAGGATTTGCAACATATCTTTTTAGAGATGATAGAGTCAAATGAAACTTTACAAAATATCTCTGATAATGAGGGATTAAGGAACTTTCTACTAAAACAGCAGGAAAACAGAAAAGATGCATTGTTGCAAATGAATCAATCTTTTTTAAAACAAGACCTTGGCAGATTTCTTATTGATACCTCTCATCTTAAATATCTGGAAAAAATTATTTCACAAGCAAAAAAAATGTCATTTTAAGAAGAGTAGCTCTCTCTTCAATTTTTTCCTTTTTGAAATTTTACACCACATTGGTTTGCTATACAGAAAGCATTTTCAAGTATCTCGGATTTTAGATCTTGATATTTTGTATCTTGCATAAACTCTACGAAGAAAGCTAATTCAAGAGCCAAACACATATCCTCATTCTCCTTATAAGTCATTTTTAGGTCACTGATTTCTGACTTTTTGCTCATAAATTCTTTGAGTAAAGATTTAAATACGTAGACGTTTGTAGGCGTGCTTTCTGGCTTAGATTTATTTATCTGAGTTATATTTGCCAACAGCTGTGAATCGCAAGGTTTCACACTTTCAGTTGCTATGCTCAAAAGTATTTTAGTTAGTCTGTTACGTTTTTTGTCTTGGTCTCTAAAGTTTCTTATGCATGTTGAAAGTAGAACGTGAGAAGGAAAGGTAAATATTGATCCGTCAAGATGCCTTATTTTGATCATGAAGGGAGAGATATTTTCTACAATCCCTTCTGCGTTGTATTGTTGTAAATAAATTTGATCTCCTATTCTCAGAGAATCTGTCAGAGTGGATTGAACGCTTGCGATTACTCCAAGTATTGCATCCTTGAAAAGAACAACAAAGAATCCAGTTGTGATTCCGATGCTTGTGATTAAGGAATACGGAGAAACGCCAAATACATAATGAGTTGCAACTGCAATAATCGCACAGTAACTCATTATTTTTAAGGCCTGTACTAGTAATATAAGGCTAGCATTTCTCTCTGTATGGGATTTTTCTGCAATACGTGCTAGAGCATTGATTAAAAGAATGGAAGTGATAGTTGTGGAAGTTGCAAGTAGGAGGTTTTTTAGATTTAAAGCCCATTTGTTTAGCATGAAGGCATCTTCTATGAGATGATTCCAGCAAAGAAAATACAGATTGATCAGACAGTAAAAGACTTTCAGAAGCACTTTGCTTTTATCCAAAGTCTTGTGATAAGAAAGAAGCTTTAGATAATCATTTAGACGTATAAGTATTAATTTTCTTAAAATGAAAATATAAGGCAACAAAGCCAATCCAAAGGCCGCTATTAGCAATGTTTTTTCCTGCATTATCCACAGATGTTTCATTATACCTTACGCACAATTTTTTCTATGATAGCTTTGCAAGGGTTTTACAAAGCAGATTTTTTTATTCCCGTATGTGCAAATATATCAACATTGTTCCATCCAAGCAAATCTAGCTCTACTCTAGTATTGAGAAAAGCGAAGATTTTATTGGCAAGATCTATTCTTGATTCTCTTTCAAGCATCTCTGTGAGTATTATTCTCAACTTATGCAGATGTAAGACGTCAGACGCTGCATAATGTTGTTGCTCTCTTGATAAGGGATTTTTACCCCAATCTGATGACTGTTGTTCTTTTGAGATGTGTTCTTGAAGTAGCTCTCTGCACAAATCTTTAAGTCCGTGTGATTCTGTATATGTGCGAGCTATTCTAGATGCTATTTGTGTACAAAAAACATTTTCTATAGTTATTCCGAGATAGTGCTTGATTACTGCTAAATCAAACCTAGCAAAGTGAAATATTTTAGTAGTTTTTGTATCTGACAAAAGTCTCTTTAAGTTTGGAGCCTCATAATTATTGTCAAACTGCACCAGATAGACTTCTTGATTGCCCGTGCTTATTTGTACTAAGCACAGCCTGTCTCTTGCAATTGCAAGACCCATTGCTTCGGTATCTAAAGCCAAGTCTCCTTCCAAATTGAGTGTGGCAGGTATATCGTTGGCGAATAAATTAATTTTCATTGTATTGTGGTATTAGAATTGATTCTTTTGGTTTTGCAAAGTCTAGTATTTTTCTGGCTTTTTCATCTAACAAATCAAGATCTAAAGAGGATTCTCTAAGCAATTCGGCTTGATTTTCAAGCCTTAGCTTTTCAGATCTTAAGAGATCTAGCTTTTCGTTCAGATTAGGTAATTGTGCACTTAATGCGCAAAGGGTTGTCAGTCCTCTTTTGCTCCACACTACGCTAAAGATGCATATAGCGATAATGATCAATAAAGACACCTTAGGGCCTAATGTTTTGAGTTGAATCTCTTTCAGCTTGTCAAAATTTTTTTGCCAAAGGATATTTTGTTTCACTTTGAGCTTAAACATACAAGATACAGTATAAAGAGCGCAAAAGGAGCGGTAAATATTGTTCCGTCAAATCTATCAAGAACGCCTCCGTGACCAGGTATGAAATTGCCAGTGTGCTTGACTCCAAACTTTCTTTTGTAGTAAGAGATGAATAAATCTCCGGTTTGAGCTAGTAAGGCAAAAGTTATGCCAATCACAGCCTCATACATTGAGAACGAATTAACATTTAGCCATATGGATTTGATCTTAAACAAATCAATATGCGTATGAAGCATTAAATATAGTGTAGTGCAACATCCAAGCGCTCCGCAAATAAGTCCGGACCAGGTTTTGTTTGGACTAATCTTTGGAGCTAATTTGGGTCCTTTAAAGATTTTGCCTCCAATAAATGCGAAAACGTCTACGCTCCAAAGTAGGCAAAAATAGGCGAGAAAAATTAATGATGAAGTAAAATATATGATTAGCAATAATCCCGATAAAGGAAGTAATGCAACTATTGCGCCCGTCACGATGTAACTATTGTGGGTCATAGTGAACCACTCAAATAACATTCCAAAAGCTATTAAGATAATTAGAGCATAGCCTGTTGTTTTAAAAATCAGGGGAACTAAAAAAGCCGATACGAGAATGAGGCTAGAAAGTACTCGTAATATCAAATTTTGCATGCAGAATTTGTTCCAAATGTGCGAGGTCGATTTTGAAAATTTTCAATTGCAGCTTTTATGTGTCTTTTAGTGATATCTGGCCATAAAACCTTTAAAAAACATAGCTCCGCGTAGGATATTTTCCATAATAAAAAATCACTTATTCTTTCGCTGTCGCCAGTTCTGATTACATAATCTAAATTGGGCATCTGTGGCGCGTATAGATATTTTGAGAAATTTTCCAAATTAATTTGGT
This sequence comes from Rickettsiales bacterium, assembly GCA_947456795.1. Taxonomy (GTDB): domain Bacteria; phylum Pseudomonadota; class Alphaproteobacteria; order Rickettsiales; family Rickettsiaceae; genus CAJBEU01. The sequence goes on along the minus strand of CANGTI010000005.1, from coordinate 6,657 downwards.
CTTCTTTTATCTCGTTTGTTAGCATTTTTTTGCAAGCATCGAGAATTTCTTGTCTACCTCCATAATTGACAGCTAAGTACAGATTTAATTGAGTATTATTTTGACTTTCTTCTTCTGCAATTCTAATTGCATCTTGTAATGAGTTGGGCAAGGATTTTTTATCCCCTACTACTTGCAGCCTTACGTTTTTGTCTTTTAAGATGTGCTTGTCTTTTAAAAGATAATTTTCAAGTAGATTAAAAATATATTGGACCTGTTCTTGAGGTCTTTTTAGATTGTCTGCAGATATAGTATACAGTGTAAGGTTGGGTATCTTATTCAGTATTACAAGTTCAACAGTCTGTTCTGCGATTTTGACTCCGGTTTTATATCCCTCTAATAGAGGCAAATTTTTTTTTGCTGCCCATCTGCGGTTGCCATCCATGATGACGCCTAAATGGTTTATCTTATTGATATCTCTATTCATGAGTCGGCCCGAGCAACTTATAATACACAGTCTTTTTTTGCTTTCTTACTTGGTTTGTTTGAAAAAGAACTGCATATAAGGAATTTAGCTGGACTATATCATGATAGCTGGGTTTTTGCACATGTATTGCAACCTAATTGTTAATGTTTTTTGCAGTTTTTCCTTTATAGTTAGGTTATTTATTGGGCTGTTATTTTTACTTAGTTTTATTTTATGTACTGTAAGTATGTGTGGATAGACGGGAATTTTACTCTGCTTGAAGAAGAAAATATCGCTATTACAAATCATTCACTACACTATGCAAGTTCAGTTTTTGAAGGATTAATGGCATATGAAGGTAAAGTTTTTAGACTAGATGAGCACATAAACAGATTGGTGGATTCGGCTAACACTATGTACCTACATATTGCATTTTCTTTTGATGGGGTAAGGGATGCGATTTTAAAACTTTTAGATTTGAATTGTTGTGATCAGGGTTCTTATTACATCAGGCCTTTAATTTGGCCAGATAACTATGGCTTTAGTATACTGCGTAAGGTCAAACTGCCGGCACATATTGCAGTCATGGTCACAAAACATACTCCCTGTGGCATAGAAAAATCGACAAAACTTTCTCTTAGCTCTTGGGTCAAGGCCCCAAATAATAGCATTCCGCATAGCTGTAAAGGTTCTGGAAATTACATGAACTCAATTTTGAGCAAGCAAGAGGCTTTTGAATTGGGTTGTGATGATGCGCTTTTGCTTGATTATCTTGACAATGTTGCAGAAGGAGCATCTGCTAACGTTTTTTTTATCACTCATAGTAATGAACTGGTTACTCCAAAAACTCAGCATTGTCTTAGCGGTATTACTAGAAAAGCAGTTTTAGAAATTGCCGCAGAACTTAATATCAATGCCGCGGAAAGAGATATTCACGTTAGCGAAATAAGTAATTTTGCAGGGGCTTTTTTGACGGGAACGGCGATAGAGATTACGCCAATTCAGAGTATATTTTTCCCCAAAGAGAACAAATCAGTGACTTTTGAACATTCCTCAATTATCTCCACTATACACAAAGAGTACAAAAAACTCTGTACGCTTTAATAAAAGGCAATACCATATGGGCATATTTTCTGGTATCATCACCGCTTTAGTTACGCCTTTTGCTCAAAACAAAATAGATTTTGCTTCTCTGGCAAAGCTTTTGTTGTATCAGATAGAGGCAAAAATAGGTGGAGTTGTAGTTGGAGGCTCAACCGGAGAAGGTATGCTATTGAGTACAGATGAGTATGTAAGTCTACTAAAATTTGTAATTCAATTTGTTGACGGAAAGGTTAATGTCTTTTCTACATGTACCGCTTTAACTACAAATCATTCTGTGTTACTTGCGAAAATTGCTCAAGATTTAGGTGTAAGTGGAGTGATGTGTTCTCCTGCGCCTTATATTAAGCCTTCTCAAGCTGGTATCATTGAGCATTTCAAATGCATACACGACGAAGTTGCAATACCAATTATTGTTTATTCTGTACCTCAAAGAACTGTTGTAGATTTTACAGATGAGTCTATTGTGCAAATAATCTCTATGCCTAGAGTGGCAGCTGTGAAGGATGCAGGTAGCGATATACAGCGAATTTTGAGAATTTCTCAATTGTTACCCAATAGGGTCCAATTCTTATGTGGAAATGATCAGGATTTTTTGGCTTTTAGTGCGAACGGCGGATCTGGTTGTATTTCAGTTGCGTCTAACGTTGCACCTAAAATTATGATCGCAATATATGACATGGTGATCAAACAGCAATATGCTAATGCATTAGAATTACATAGAGAAATGACATGTATTTACAAGGCTATGTGTGTTGAAAACAATCCCACCGCTGTTAAGTATATTTTGTCTTTGATGGGTTTGTGTAATGCAGATACTCGGCCTCCTTTAACTCAACTATCTGAATCCAATAAAGATTGGATCAAAAAAGTCATTCATAATTCAAAACAAAATTTGCACATAGAGTGAAACAAATTCCTAACAAATTAATTTGCACAAACAAAAAAGCAAAATTTAACTTTTTTTTGGAAGAAAAGTACGAAGCCGGAATTGTACTATTTGGATCTGAAGTAAAAGCGATTCGCCTTGGAAAGGTAAGCATAGAAGATAGTTATGTAATATCGCGTAAAGGTGAGTTGTATCTGATGTCTAGTTATGTGGGCACATATAATCAGGCAAGCTCTATGAATCATGATCCCAAAAGAGCGAGAAAGCTTTTGCTCAACGCAAAAGAGATAAAAAAGATTGCGGGCAAAGCTTTTATTAAAGGCTATTCAGTTGTTTCGTGTTCTTTATACTTTAATGCTAAAAATTTGATAAAAATTGAAATTGCCTCTGCAAAAGGGAAAAAACTTTACGATAAAAGAGAGTCCATCAAACAAAGAGACTGGGAGCGTAAAAAATCCCACCTACTAAAACATGGCGTATGTTAGTAGTATATTATGAGAATAAAGAAATTTTTTGGCTCTCGTTATTTTTGGGCTGTGCTTTTTTTTGTTACCATAGCCTTTTTTTCTGGAACATTTTATTATCAATTCAGATTTTTGCATGCATCTGTGCCTGTGATAGAGGCAGATACTGGTCCAAGAAAAATTCGATATCTCTTGGCCAATAAAGCTCAAACTTTAGATACATTGGGTAAGGAGCTTTACGAATCTTTGCAATTTAAACGAGAATTGAATCAACAAAAGCATCCGGTTAACATTCTTAATCTTCCAGAAAAACCGTTGTTTGGAACTTTACAACTTCCTACTCAAAAGCAAAATTTGATTAAACAAGATCAAGCCTTGAATAGAGGCTGGACTGTGCATTTTGAAGAAGAAAAACAATCTTTAGATTTAGAGCAGCCAAAGAAGCGGAAATTTTATAGAGTCAGAGTTGCAACTGTAAAATCTCCAGATCAAGCAAATATTGTGTGGTCTGGGATTAAAGCAAAAAATCCTATTGTGTTTGAGAAGTGCAAATTTTTAATAGATAAAAAATCTCTATCTAATGGATCAATTATTTATTGCGTAGCTTTGGGCGAATATAAAACTCGAGAAGAGACTTATTCGATTCTAAGCAGTCTAAGAAATGTAGGGCAAAAGGCCTATACATACCAGGTATTAGAGTAAAATTAGTCGTTAAGGTAAGTTAAAATAAGAATTGATCAGCATTGTAAGGTGTGCGAAAATTCTTCCGTGGATTAACATTGGTTTTAAGACATGGATATAGAAAAACTATTTAGGCTGAGCAAGATTAAGGTGCAAGAAAAAATGCTAGAGGACGTTGCTGTGAAAATTTCTCACACTATGCAGATGGTAGACAGTATGCATCGCGTAAATTGTGAAAGTCAGTCTCAAGAGTCCAACTCTTCAACAGCAATTGCTATCTTTAGAAATGACGAAGTGCATTCTGTAAACACGAGAGAGGATTTATTTAGCAATTTATTTCCTAAAGAGAGAGAGTTTGCTGAAAAGTCTGGCTACTATAGGGTTTCAAGAGTAATAGAGAACTAACCTTATTTAAGGCACATATTTACAATTTAACAATTCGATTCAGTTTTTTATCTCTTGAAACTGAATAGTCAGATAACGAATAAGCAATGCATCTAAACAAATTGTCTATTAGGGATGCTATCTCTGGTTTAAAAATGGGTAACTTTTCAGCTTTAGAGCTTGTGCAAGCCCACATAGATCAGATGATTAAACATCGATCTTTAAATGCCTATATAACAGAATCTTTTGACTTTGCTCTTCAAGAAGCAAAAATGGCAGACACGCGAATTAGGTCGGGTAATGCAAGGTCTCTAGAGGGAATACCTATTTCTTTTAAGGATAATTTTTGTACAAAGGGGGTGCGCACTACCTGCGCTTCCAAGATGCTAGAGCACTTTATCCCTCCTTATGAATCCAAGGTTGTGACAAATCTAAAAGATCAGGGAGCTATTTCCTTGGGCAAAACTAATATGGATGAATTTGCCATGGGCTCGAGCAATATCACAAGCCATTTTGGCCCAGTAATCAATCCTTGGCAAAATGAATGCAACTCTTCCTCAATTCTTGTTCCGGGAGGATCTTCTGGGGGATCTGCGGCCTCAGTTGCTGCGTATATGGCGATGGCTTCTTTGGGTACCGATACGGGTGGATCTGTTCGTCAACCTGCTGCATTTAACGGAGTTGTTGGAATTAAGCCTACTTATGGAAGGGCTTCGAGGTGGGGAATTGTTCCATTTGCTAGTTCTTTAGATCAAGCTGGAGTGCTTGGAAGATCCGTATGGGACGTTGCTTTGATTTTGTCTGAAATGATGGGATTTGATCCTCAAGACTCTACAAGTTATAATGCCCCTACAGAGGATTTGTCCTCAGAGACCGAAAAATCTGTTAAAGGGTTAAAAATTGGTATTCCTACTCATTTAATGAACGGTGACATCTCATTGGAGATGAAACAAATTTGGCAAAATGCAATTGAAATCTTTAAAAGTGAAGGGGCTTTCTTGCATGAGATTACCATTCCTTATTTTGAACAGGCATTGCCTGTGTATTATGTTATCGCTTGTTCTGAGGCATCGTCTAACCTTGCAATGTACGATGGTGTAAGATACGGGCATAGAAGTTCTGCATATAATTCTTTTGAAGAGATGGTCTTGTCCACAAGATCTGAAGGCTTTGGAGATGAGGTACAGCGTAGAATACTGATAGGCACTTATTTTTTGTCTTCTGGTTTTATGGATCAGTACTATGTTAAAGCTCAAAAAATTCGTAATCTGATTTGCAAGGGTTTTAATAAAATTTTTGACAGCGTAGACGCAATTTTACTACCTTCAGCACCAACTCCTGCTTTTTTTGCTGACGAGATTACCGATAATCCAGTGGATATGTATAAAAATGATATATTTACAGTTTTGGCAAATTTAGCCAAATTACCTGCTATATCGGTGCCTAGTGGCTTGTCATCAAACGGCCTTCCATTTGGTATGCAACTTATGGGAAGAATGTATGATGAAAAAACAGTGATCAGGTTTGCATCTGTATTAGAAAAAAATATTAATATAAAATTTGAACCAAAAGGTTATTAAATGCAGCAAATTCAAGGCAAAGATTTTGTTTGGGAATATGTCATAGGTTTAGAAGTGCATGCACAAATTGCTTCACAATCTAAATTATTTTCCTCTGCCGCAAACGATTTCGACTCTCTACCTAATACTAATGTATCAATTATTGATGCAGCGTTTCCTGGTACCCTTCCTGTTTTGAACTTTGCATGTGTAGAGCAAGGAGTCAAAAGTGGTCTTGGAATCAATGCGCAAATCAATTTATTTTCTGCATTTGATAGAAAAAATTATTTTTATCCAGATTTGCCTAGAGGTTATCAGATCTCTCAATTTTACTATCCCATAGCTCAAAATGGTTGGATAGAAATTCTAGATGAACAGGGTCAAGTAAAAAAAATTGGTGTCAATAGACTGCACCTTGAGCAAGACGCCGGCAAAAGTTTGCACGACTATACTCCCGGTTACACCTGTATTGATCTAAATCGTGCTGGAGTTCCTTTGATGGAGATCGTGTCTGAACCAGATATCAGATCTCCTTTTGAAGCGGGAGAGTATCTGAAAAGATTAAGGAGTGTACTGCGCTACATAGGCTCTTGCACAGGAGATATGGAAAAAGGGGCGTTGCGTTGTGATGCAAACGTTTCGGTAAGAAAACAGGGAGATCAGGTTTTTGGTACAAGGTGTGAAATCAAAAATCTGAACTCTATAAAACACGTAATGAAAGCAATAGAGTTTGAAGGTAGAAGACAAGTTGCGTCCTTAGAGGCAGGAGTTCCTATCAAACAGGCTACTTTGCTTTTTTCTCCAGAAAGTGGTCAGACGAAAGTGATGCGTTTAAAAGAGGATTCTCAAGATTATAGGTATTTCCCTGAACCAGATTTGCCTCCTATAGTTTTGACAAAGGAATATGTAGATGGCATTTTTGCCTCCCTTCCAGAGCTACCAGAAGCTAAAATACGAAGATATTCACAGGTCTTTTTGATAAGTGAAATTGACGCTAGAACAATTGCTTTTGACAAAGATGTGGCTACTTATTTTGAAGAGGTAGTTGAGTACGGTATCAGACCACAGGTAGCATCAAATTGGATCACTGGTGCTTTGTTTAGTTTGTTAAAAGAGTACGATTGCGGTATAGCT
>CANGTI010000004.1 GCA_947456795.1 Rickettsiales bacterium | reverse complement strand
GAATGCATGCGTGCTTGGCTAGTCCTTATACCCGTGTTTAATCAATAAGCATAAGCACACTATGTATAGTTACACACACATAATAATCTTCTAGTCTAGTTCCTTATGCGCGGTACCGTCTGATTGCTGCTACGGAAGATATATTTCGTTTCTGCTCCAAAAAATTTGATCTGCCGATGCATGATCCCCAAACATTCCGCATCCAGCATTGTTGATTAAAATCTTAACATCTACAGACATTTGCTTGCAGGACTGAAAAATGTTTTGAGCACTGCTGAGCTCTGATAAATCACAAGGCATTACAATTATTATGTTTGTGCTAGAGTCTACCGACTCTTGCCTCAGACACTCCAAACTTATACCGAAACCTCCATTAGCGCATATTCGCATGTTCTACAGTTTTCATATTCACTTACCAAGCTTTGAAAGACTCAAAGCATATTCATCCAGATTGAGGTTGACTCTTGCAACTCCATCTTCCATAGCAGCCTCGGCAACGGCAACAGCAACATTCGTCAGCAATCTAGAATCAAAAGGAGTCGGAAGAATATAGTTTTTGCCGTAAATCATGTCATTTCTGTTATAAGCGCTTTTGACTGTTTCTGGCACTTCTTCTTTTGCAATTAGAGCAACAGCATAAGCCGCTGCCTTTATCATATTGGTGGTAATTGTTTTTGCCCTAACATCTAGCGCCCCCCTAAACAGATAAGGAAAACCCATAACATTATTTACTTGATTAGGATAGTCGGATCTTCCGGTTGCAACAATCGCATCACTTCTCACGCTTGCAACCTCTTGAGGAGTAATTTCTGGATTTGGATTAGCCAAAGCAAAAACAATTGGGTTTTTTGCCATAGATTCAACCATTTTTGCACTTAATGCCCCAGCAACAGATAAGCCAACAAATACGTCAGCACCCTGCATTGCATCCGCCAAAGACTTTACATCCGAGGTATCCAGGGCAAAACACTCTTTCCACTGGTTCATGCCCACTCCTCTACCCTTGTAGATTACCCCAGTAGAGTCACACATAATAAGAGACCCTACTCCCAAACTTTTCAACAGATTTCCACAGGCAATTCCAGCAGCCCCGGAACCGTTAATCACTATTTTTGCTTGATTTAAGCTTTTTCCCTGAATTTCCAGAGCATTTGTCAGAGCGGCAAGTAATACCATAGCGGTTCCATGCTGATCATCATGAAAAACAGGAATATCGAGTAATTCTTGCAATTGAGTTTCGATGAGGAAACACTCCGGTGCTTTTATATCTTCTAAATTAATACCTCCCCAAGTGCAGCCTAAGTACTTAATCGCATTGATAAATTCGTGCGGATCTTCTGTTGCAACCTCTATATCGTAGGCATCAATATCTGCACATTTCTTAAATAATGCGGCCTTGCCTTCCATCACGGGTTTTGAGGCAATAGCGCCTAAATTACCAAGACCCAATACAGCTGTACCATTACTAATCACTGCAACAGTGTTGCCTTTATTAGTATAAGAATATGCAGCAGAAGGATTTTTTTGAATTTCAATGCAAGGAGCTGCAACGCCAGGAGAATATGCAAGAGATAAATCCTCCTTGGTCTCCATAGGCTTTGTTGTAATAATAGCGATTTTACCAGCCCCACCAGGACCAGTATGATACTTCAAAGCCGACTTATATAGGTCTTCTTGTGCCATGGCGATACTTATAGTTTCAATCTCACTGACTAGTAAAAAGGATTACCAGATTAGACCATTGTACATCAACAATAGCTTTTTTTAACTTTTTTAGGCGCTATTTAGAAAAAAAAGTTTACAAAGAAATCATTCTGGGTTTTCACTCAAAAGAATAACCTTAATTAAATACCAAAATGAAAAATATTGCTCTAAAGACTTTGCTCAATTTATCTTGCGTCAATAAAGCCTTTAGACTGAATGTACTCCAATCTTTAGAAGCAAAGAAAGACTTATATGAAGATCTGGCAACTCAAATTGCTATAACAAAATGCAATAGTAATGGTGAAATGGCTGCTATGCATAAAAACATCACTTGGTTTCTTTACGATCTTTACAAATCATTTTTATCCTCGGATGAAGAATTGCGATCAAAAGAAAGCAAATCTGAAGAAGACAAGCTTTGTATTTGTTTGTCTTCTTCTCAAGGAAAATATGGGGAATTGGATATTCGCCTATACACCAAAAAACTCTTTATTTTAACAAGCGATTTTTATTACGTTAGTTTGACAAGAGTCTCGCATGTATCAGACCTCGAATGTGTCGCAAATTTAACCTTACAAGATTTAATCTTAGAAGATTCAATCACTCGTGCTCAACTCCTAAATGTAAAGCAAGAAGGTAAGGACAAAACGAACCTCAAGATCCCACAAGAGCCTCCTGAGAAGCAAGCGAAGAGAGAAATTTTAGAAAAGAAGTATGGGTCAGAATTCAACAAACTAGTCGAGCACACAGTAGAATGCAATATGCACACCGCTCACACAATAAGAGCAATGGTTTCAATTGTGTGCAAGTATGAGTGCATGATGCCGAACCTGCAAATCGTTAGAGATCCTCAGTCTTACCTCACATGCAAAACATATCTTGATAGCATATGGGAGCGCAAGTGGAACCTTAATACACAAAGCGAGTTTGATGAGATAGCGCAAAAATATAGCCAACTCCTTGTGTTAAGTAGAGAACAATCACAAATAGAGGCGCAGCGTACCGCTGCATCTGCAGAAGAGAGAGTGCAATTAGCAGGAATGGTAACAACCGAAATAGAAGCAGAGCAACAACCAATAATGCACGAGCACCTAGACGCACAAAATGCTTTATAAATAACAATGCCTTGTAGGCTAGAGATATAAAGGATATACAAAATTCCTTATTTTGAAGTCTCTTTGAAAGAGCAAATGCTCGATTCAAAAAGACAGATTGCATCCATGAAAGCAAATAAAAATTTTGCATTTATGGAATAATTGGAATCAGCGCGTTACTCTTTTTTTGTAAGCAACAGAGCCTTTAGCATTACTATTTTTAGCAATCTGGGCTACCAATTTAGACAAAAAAGAGCTGCATTGGAGCCCTCCAGCAGGTCTATGTCTCACGCTTTTTTTACTCCTACGGTGGGAAGCTTTGGATCTATCAAAACTTACCTCTGAAACTAATTTTCTGCTGACTGATGCAACCGGAGCAACTGGCGTACTAGCTCTTGCAATTGTAAATTGTCTGTGCTTATTGTGAAGCAATGCCAAACCATAATCTACTTCTTTTCTTGCATTTTCTACATTGTAATAGTAACGAAGACCCTTCAAAGGATTAGAGGAGTGATAGCATTTTACCGCCTTTTCCCAACTGCCATATTGAGCATATTTTTTCCTAAGCAATTCGGCTCCATAACGAATATTATTTTCAGGATCAAGTGCGCTTGTAGCAGAGCTAAACGCATTAGGATGTGCACGAAGATTTATTTGCATACACCCAACGTCTATATTGGTCTGCCCTCTTCTAATTGCTTGCCTGATAAAGGCTTTAGCTTCTTGATGCGTGTCAAAATGACGTCCACGTCCCTCAACATTGACTGTCCAAGGCCAAGGAACTCTGTATTTCGGATTCGAGTAAAATGTACCCGTTTCTACTAGTGATATAGAATGCAGAATACCCTTTGGTATTGAGTATTTTCTCTCATAAAAAGATATTGTTTTAATGCATCTTTGTATATCTTTTATGTCCCGAACGCACCAGGCAACGCTGTTTGTGCAAAAACAAAAGATGGCAAAAAGGCAAAAAAATAAGCGTGTTAACATTAAATTCTCTTAAAAGGCCAAATTCTAATTTAATTCATCCAATTTATATACAACAACACGCTGCTGCGTTTAGCTATAAGCTAGATACCCCTCTTTACCCCGCATTGTCAAGATTTCCAGGAAGATATCCAATTATCCAATGTATTATTGTTGTGATATTGAGGCTTCTTAGCCATACTACTAGATGACGTATTTGAAAGTTTCTCCTTTATCAATGTAATTATGATATTTAATCTTGCAGGCCTATTTTTAATCTTAACGTCGAGTGCTTTTGGCTTGTGGCGGGGTGGAATTAAGTCTCTGTACTCCTTGCTTTTCTTTTTTCTTACCTTAATACTCCTATTTTTCCTTTTTCCCTTATTGCAAAATTTAGGTGAACCCTACATACAGAGTACGCTTTTTCTCAACGTTAGCGCCGGAATCAGTGCTTATGTAATTGCATTGCTTTTAATATTGCTTATAGAGCGAGTCATACCATATCCAAAAATTTCTGTGCTAGATAGAATTCTTGGAGCAGCATTGGGCTTTATCAGGGGTTTGTTATTATGCTCTATATTATTTGTGATTTGTTTAATCATCAGCACTGACAGCTATCTAAACGCTCAAAATGCCTTACAAATAGCCGAAACAGTGGTAGCAACGCCGCACCCCCAATGGGCAATAGAAAGCTTTTGCGCTGAATTATGCTCTCATTTTGTGACTAGTGTTTTTGACGTTTTAGGTAAAGAATGGATATGCAAAACCTTAGAAAAAATAGCATTTTAATAGCAATTTTTGCCACCATCTGCACTATTGCTTAATGCGATTTAACCAACAAATTCATCTGTTGTAGAATTATTGCATGCAATAATATAGACTAACTCTGTTCTCAGTTTACTTATACGATCTGCTTCATGGATAAAGAAAAGGCTCTTCATACGGCTCTTAATCAAATCGAAAAAGCATATGGAAAAGGCTCTGTAATGAGGCTTGGAGAAAAGGCTGGAATCGAGATAGACACCCTTTCAACGGGATCTTTAAGCCTTGACATCGCTCTTGGAGTAGGAGGACTACCTAAAGGAAGAATAATAGAGATTTTCGGACCAGAAAGCTCAGGCAAGACGACCCTCACTTTGCATGCTATTGCTCAAGCACAAAAATCTGGAGGATCTTGTGTGTTTATAGATGCAGAACACGCTTTGGATCCAGTGTATGCAAAAAAACTAGGAGTAGATGTAGATAGCCTTATCGTATCTCAACCTGATTGTGGTGAACAAGCATTAGAAAGCGTTGATACGCTAATCAGATCTGGGGCAGTTGATTTAATTGTTGTAGACAGCGTTGCGGCCCTTGTTCCAAGAGCAGAAATTGAAGGAGAAATGGGTGATAGTCATGTAGGGCTTCAAGCAAGACTCATGAGTCAGGCACTTAGAAAAGTTACGGGATCTATTTCTAAAACAAATTGTATACTGATATTTATCAATCAGATTAGAATGAAAATAGGAGTAATGTTTGGCAATCCAGAAACTACAACTGGTGGAAATGCTTTGAAGTTTTACGCATCAGTACGTCTTGATATTAGAAGAACAGGGTCCATAAAAGACAACGATGAGGACATAGGAAATCAAGTCAAAATCAAAGTAGTAAAGAACAAAGTCGCCCCTCCTTTTAAAATCGTAAATATCGATATACTGTACGATAGTGGCATATCCTTTTCAGGCGAAGTGGTCAATCTGGGATCTCAATGCGGATTAATAGAAAAATCTGGCTCGTGGTACTCTTACGAAGGCAAACAAATAGCTCAAGGAAGAGAGGCTGCTAAAAAATATCTAGAGGATAGGCCTGAGTTAATGGAGGAGCTTGCTGCAAAAATTCGCAAACAAATGCTCGCTCCAAAATAAAAATAGAAATCAATGTTTAGTCTAGTTCAAAATGCCAAAGCCATCGTTACTGGTGCATCTGGTGATATAGGAGCTTCTATTGCAACTACTTTACACAAGATGGGAGCGCACGTGGTACTTAGCGGCACTAATCTAAAAAAATTGGAACAATTGGGAGAAAAACTGCAAGACAGATACACAATAGCCGTATGCGATCTGCGTGATCATGACTCTTGCGTTAATCTTATAAAACAGGCAGAAGACGTCAACATTTTAGTGTGTAATGCAGGAGCAATTGAGGACGGATTAGGCATTAGAATGTCCACAGAGGATTTTGAAAAAATTATTGGTATCAATCTTACTTCTACTTTTATCTTAAACCGCGAGGCTCTTAAAATCATGGTAAAAGCAAGGTACGGTCGCATAATCAACATTGCTTCTGTAGTTGCAGTGGCTGGAAGTAAAGGACAATCAAACTACTGCGCTTCAAAAGCTGGAATGATAGGCATGACTAAAGCTTTAGCAAAAGAAGTTGCTCAAAGAGGTATTACTATTAACACAGTAGCTCCAGGATTTATTGTCTCAAACATGACAAACAGTCTAAACGATCAATATAAGCAAGCTATTATGGAATCGATTCCTCAGGGCACTTTTGGCACTCCAGAAGATATTGCACACTCCGTTGCCTATCTTGCAAGCAATGAGGCTAGATATGTAACTGGTCATACTTTGCATGTAAACGGAGGAATGTTGATGGTGTAAATGCTCCTTGAAATTTTCCGGTGATTTCTTTTGCATCTAACTAGCGCAAAGTCCCTTTTTATGGTACAAAGTGTATACTATCAGTTGGTTCGAAATTAGTGAATTTCAAGCTATTTTATTTGTAAACTTTAAATAAATCTTAATCATGTCTGAACAAACAAACGGATTTAACGATAAGGTTGCTATTCAAGAAAAGGTGATGAGCCTTATAGCAGAAACTCTAAAAATAGACCAAACAAAAGTCTTCCCAGAAGCAAAGCTCGTAGAAGATTTAGGTGCGGATAGCCTCGATCAAGTAGAATTAATAATGGCTTTAGAGGCAGCATTTGATTGTGAAATTCCTCAGGAAGAAGCAGAAAAAATTACTTCAATTGCTCAAATCGTAGATCATCTTCACAAAATCACGTCAGATAAAAAATTAGAAACAAAATCAGACAAAAATTAACTATTGTTTTTGTCTTTCCGAGTGAGCAGTTTATTGTTCAGTGAAACTTATAGTAGATTTTTTCTTTTGTTGAAACTCTGTTGCAATTGAGATAATGCCTTCGTTAAAACCCCGACGCGTCGTCATCACTGGTCTAGGGCTAATAACCCCTCTAGGTCTTGATGTCCCCACAACATGGAGGAACCTTATTGCAGGAAAAAGCGGTATAGGAACTATTCGTGGATTCGATACTTCAGGCTTTCCTTGTAAGGTAGCCGGAGAAATTCATCATGATGCCCAACAAGGTTTTAATCCTGAGCATTATGTTGCTGCAAGAGAAGTAAAAAAAATGGGCCGCTTCATACATTACGGAGTTGCAGCAGCACAGGAAGCGGTAATTGACTCTGGAGTAAATTTTGCAGCACTCGAAGAAACCGGATCAATAGCTGGAGTATGCATGGGATCTGGAATCGGAGGCCTTGGCAACATAGAAGATGCAGCACAAGACATTGCATTGCACAGAAAACAAGTAAGCCCCTTCTTTATCCCCTCTACTTTAGTCAATTTGCTTGCAGGACAGGTATCGATCAAATATAAGCTTACTGGCCCAAATATGGCTTTGGCAACGGCTTGCACAACTGGCACACACGCCTTAGGAGAGGCAGCTCAAATCATTATTAGAGGAGATGCAGACATTATGATTGCCGGAAGTGCAGAGTCCTCAATTACTCCTTTGGGAGTGAAGGGATTTTGTGCATGCTGCGCTTTATCTACTAATTTTAACAACGATCCAACAAGGGCATCAAGACCTTGGGACAAGGATCGTGACGGTTTTGTTATGTCCGAAGGCGCGGGAGTAGTCGTACTAGAAGAATATGAGCAAGCAAAAAAGCGTGGAGCAAAAATTTATGCTGAAATAGCTGGGTACGGACTAAGCGGAGACGGATATCATATAACTTCCCCTCACCCAGAAGGCAAAGGAGCCAGACTCTGCATAGAAAGAGCTATAAAAAGCGCCCACATCAACTATGAAGATGTGAACTATGTTAATGCTCATGGAACTTCTACTCAACTTGGCGATAAAATTGAATTAGAGGTAATACAAAATTTATTTTTTGAAAAAAATAAATCGATTCTAATGTCTTCAACAAAGTCTTCTTTAGGGCATATGTTGGGCGCTGCTGGTAGCGTAGAATTGATTCTATGCGCCTTAAGCATGCGAGATAGCATAGTGCCTCCAACAATCAACTTAGACTCTCCTCCAGTAGAGGCTAAAATTGATCTAGTACCTCACACACCAATTAATGCGCAACTCAATTACGTACTCAGTAACTCCTTTGGCTTTGGCGGAACTAACGCAAGCATAGTACTCAAACGGGTTTAATTCTTTACAAAGCGGCCTCAAGTGAACATAAAATTCCAACAGTACGAAGATGCTTGACGAATAATTGAGGAAATGATACCGGTGAAGTATGACGATTTTTTCACGTACATAAAATTCTGATTATGCTCAACCCAACCTATCCTCAAACTCCCCTCCGCACCGATATAGCAACCCTTTTGCAGCAGAGTAATGGTAGAGGACAGGACGAACTTACCAAACTAAAGGAAGTAATCCGAAATGGATATTTAGAGATACAAGCTCTTTCAGCACAAAATATTCTGGAGTCAGGTGTAGTATCAGATAAGATCCGAACTTATTTCCCAAATCTTATTACAACAGCATCAAATATTCACCTAAGGGACCATCCCTTATTCGATCAGCTTGGCACTCTTGTGGATCAAAGGAACATGCATTGGAAATACAACCACGCTGCCGCAGAACCCAGATTTTTAGATAGCCACGTTGACCTATCACTTCCAAATGAAGTTGCGTATGATTTGCATCCCCCTCTAGAAGCTAGCTACAACTCTTTTTTAAAAATTGCAGTCCTTACCCAGACTTTACAATGGAATTCAGAATCTTTAGTAATAATGGGTCAAGAAATGGAGCGTATTTTTCAGGATGATAATAGCAGGCAAGAGGCAGACCATTTCACCACAATCGACTATTATTGGTACAATGCACTTATTAATGCAACTTTTCCTTAAACAATCAAATATCTAATTCTAGGCGATAAAAACCTCAATTGCTATTGAAAGTCAACATTCAGAAAGGCATTTTCTGGGGGGCTTTTGTATGGACTCACAAAACACCCCTTCTCCGTATTGCGAAAATCTGCTTGTAGGTATAGGCTTGACCCAGTAGTAGTTTTTAGAGGTACGTATGGAAGATTTCATCTCTTATAGGCAAACACCCTATTCTTTAAACGCAGAAAAATTGCAGCAGCCTATAGACAGCGTGGAACAATTAAAAGATTCAGTATTAGAAATTCTCAACGAAAGAAGGGCATCTAATATTGAGGTATTTGCAAACCATAATTTGGCTCAGTATATAATAATTGCAGAACATTACACAGAACCAACGCTTAGAGCTACAGCAAGCCATGTAAGCTACTTAATCAAAAAAGTTTCCAATTATTCCGCAAATTGCGAAGGCATGAAGGGTAGCAGCTGGATAATAGTAGACCTTGAAGATGTCATCCTTCATCTTTTTACTCAGGAATCAAGAGCTCAATATTCAATAAATGAGTTACTTGAAAAACACGCCGAAAAATATCAAGACCATCTTGGCATCCAAACTGAGGGTCATCTAGCATCTTAGGGCGTATCAAAGACTGCTAGATTTCATAGAATAAACTCTGTACGCATAGACTGGTGCACCAAAAGCAAAGAGTCCAAGACATGTCACTATGGAAACCAGACCGCTACTAAATACGCCCCAACAGCAAAACACTAATGCACAAAGCCCTAATAACAAGCGAATATTTTTGTAATTCCCCTCTTTATCAAGGAGCATTATTTTTAAAAATGCTAAAGTGCATAATGAATAAATGATAAGAAAGGTTACCACTGCCATGTCAATGATAATCATCAGTCCGTCTTTGAAATTTTGGTTCATACAAAAAACCAAACACACCCCAGGAATTAAGTATCCAAATAAAAGACTCACATAAGGAGCGCCAAATCTGTTCTTTTTAAGAAAAATTTTCGGAAACAAAGAGTCGGCTGCAAGGCTATAAGCTACATAACTACTAGACAAAGTCCATGCGTTTAAACTTCCAAGACAAGTAATTCCAATCGCAAATGGTAAAATTAGTCCATAAATTGTATTTTGGCCCTGAGGAAAGAGTATTTTTGATGCTTCTGCGTAAGGCGCAATAGAGTTTTGTAAAATTTCTGATGGAACCATAGACATGATTCCAACACTATTAGTAATGTATATTATACTAACAAGAATTGTACCTACAAAAATAGCTCTTGGAATGGTTTTAGAAGCATTTACTACCACTTCAGCCGGAGTAGTAGCCGCTTCTACTCCTATAAAACTCCACACCGCAAGTAAGCTGACTTTTTGCAAGACACAGGGCCACGTTTGACCGGTAGGATTAAAAGGTACAAAATGATCAGGGTTAAAAAATATTACTCCAGCAATGGGAATTGCCAGCATTGGAATAATTTTCAAAACTAAAAAAAATAATTCTGTTTTTCCGGAAGTACGAATGCCAAAACAATTGAAACACGTGCCCAATGACAGCACTCCCATTTGCAAAAATAAGGTCATAGTTGGACTACATCCCGCAACTAAATACTCGATACCCACTATAACCAAAGCCACATTGGTGATTGAAGAAATTAACCAATATGCCCATCCAGTAAAAAAGGCAGCAGCATCACCAAATGCTTGTCTCACATATACGTAAGGACCGCCACTACGAGGTAATTTGCCGCATAATGCTGCAAATACAAACGCAAGTAGCATTGCCCCAATGCCTGCTATCACCCACCCAAACAACCCTAAAGCACCATACTGAGCAAAACGTCCAGGCAGCATAAAAATACCAACTCCAAGCTGACTTCCCATCACTAAGGAAATTACTGAGAAAAACCCTATTTTATGCATCTAAAACCAGCCTAAATAAAATAGCCAAAAGAATAAGATTAGGAGTCTAGCATAGTAATAATAATTCTCCAACAGCCCAAAAAAGTCATAATTAGGCAGGCTCCTGTGCAAAATTATGAACTTGTAAACTCGATAAAATCACAAGAGAATAAGCCAATAGCAAGTTAAGTTTGTGTATGAATAATTATTACGTTACTACGCCTATTTTTTATGTGAACAGTGCGCCTCACATAGGGCACGCTTATACTGCAATCATTGCAGACTCTGCCGCACGATTAAATCGCCTTTTAGGCAACGAAGTAAAACTCCTCACAGGCACTGATGAACACGGACAAAAGATTCAGCAGGCTGCAAATTTAGCAGGTCAAAGCTGTATAGCGTTTACGGATCAAATGTCCACAATGTTTCAAGAATTAATGCTTTCTTGCAATGTAAGTAATGATGATTTCATCAGAACAACCCAGCAAAGGCACAAAATTGCAGTAGATCACGTCTGGCAATCTTTACAAAATAGCGGAGATATTTATTTGGGAAAATACAGCGGATGGTATTGCGTTAGAGATGAGGCATTTTTTCAAAAATCTGAATTGACTGAGGATCTACTATCTCCTTCTGGAGCGCCTGTTGAATGGATCGAGGAGGATAGCTACTTTTTTGCACTGTCTAAATGGCAAGAACCATTACTTGCATTTTACCAAGAAAATCCAAATTTCATTCTTCCTATCAGTAGAAAAAATGAAGTCATCAATTTCGTTAAAAGCGGTTTAAAAGACTTATCAATTTCTAGAACAAGCTGTAGCTGGGGTATTCCAGTTCCACAAGATTCAAAGCATACAATATATGTATGGTTAGACGCTCTAGTGAATTACATCTCTGCTTTGGGATATCCCAACGAAAATAACACAGAGTTTAAAAGATTTTGGCCTGCAAGCGCTCACGTAATAGGCAAAGATATTTTAAGATTTCATGCGGTATATTGGCCAGCATTCCTAATGGCACTCAATTTGCCTATGCCAAAACACCTAGTAGTACATGGCTGGTTGATGAAAGACGGACAAAAAATGTCAAAGTCTTTAGGCAATGTAGTAGACCCAATAAAGCTCGCAACAGAATTTGGCACAGACTCGGTGAGATACTTTCTGCTGAGAGAAATAGCAATTGGAAATGATGGCAGCGTTTCTAAAGAAGCCTTTATTAAAAGAGTAAATAACGAGCTAGCTGATAAAATCGGTAATCTAGTACAAAGGACTCTTACTTTTACTCATAAAAATTTTGAAGGCAAAGTACCTAAAATTGAACTTGAAAAGGTGGATATCCTCTCTCATCCATTGTTAGTTCAGTCCAAAACCGTACTGAACAGTCTCAAAAATTCAGTTATAGAAATGCAATTTCACGAAGCATTAAAATGCATCATTGATCTTGCAAATGCAGCAAACAAGCACTTAGAAGAGACCGCACCTTGGCACTCCTTAAAGACCAACAAAGCGAACGCAGCATTTTCCATTTATGTTGCTCTTGAGATTATCAGGCACATCGGAATTTATTTGCAGCCCTTTATACCAGAATCGGCAAGTAAAATTTTAAATCAGCTTACAGTGCCTCTAAATAAGCGCACTCTTCATCATGCAGCGGCCGAGTTTGCGATAGAATCTGAAACTAAATTACAGTCCTTAGAGATCATCTTTAAGAAAGTAGATGCAGAATTGACAGAATTTTAAAAAATGGCGACCCCTACGGGAATCGAACCCGTATCTTCGCCGTGAAAGGGCGACGTTCTAACCGGTAAACTAAGGGGCCTTTTTTCTGTATTCAGCAATGCGAGGTTAATTCCTTCTTTGCTTCTTTGCAAGAAACAATCTCACAAAGATTGTATAATTAAACGTGGATAGCTCAGAAAATCTACTAGATAGATCTCCAAGAAGCATTTATTATAGATAATTGCTAAAAAAACACAACCTTTGAAGAATTCCTATTCTATCTCTTTTACAATCTTGCCAACAACAGCATGCCTTATGCTTGCTTCCAATACGTTTGAAAACAATGGCAAGGAGGAACCCTCTAACTGCTCAAGTAGATACTGTATTTCATCTATACTTTTTTCTTCTAAAGCATGAGAAAGGGCCAAAATATCCTGATGGACATTGTTATATTCTTGCTGAATTACTTCCTTTTGCACGACCCTATAAATGCTTTTTATTAATCCTTTTGATTTATTTTTTATCTCCAACAACAATCTTTGATTAAAATCTTCTTCAAAATGCTCCATTGCATTTGCTAACATCTCCTTTACCTCTTCTCCCGCGTAGCTTGCACTCACCACAATTTCTTGAGAAATTTGAGTAGAAATTTCGGTACTTGTGACAGACAACACGCAGTTTGCATCCAAAGCAAACAAAACCTCTATTTGAGCCTCCCCAGCTCTTAGCTTTGGAATACCTTTCAGTTCAAATTTGGCTAAAGAAACACAATTTTTTGCCAAATCTCGCTCTCCTTGCACAACGTTGAACTGCATTGCGGTTTGACCATCTAAATGAGTTGTAAATCTCTTAGAGGCATATGTGGGAATGGAGCTATTGCGAGGTATTATTACCTCTACTAAACCATCCATAAGCTCTATACCAAGAGACAAGGGGTTTACATCTATTAATACGTCCTTACTCTGATGGGAAAGATTATAAGCCTGAAGCCCAGCACCCATTGCAACGATTCTGTCTGGATCTAAATCTTTAAGTATTTTAGTAGTAGGAAACGCAGACCTAAGAGACGTCTCAAAAATTGGCATTTTTGTACTGCCCCCAACAAGCAAAATACCCTGAAGCTCCATACCTTCAGAAGAAACTAAATTCTTTGTAATCTCCATTACTTTACACACAATACCTTCAATCAAATGTTCCAGTACATCTCTTGTAATCTGAAACTGTCCTTGAAATATCTCAAGAATTACGCTGTCACTGATTGAAAGCTGCTCTTTTGCTTTTTGTACAGCATCTCTGATATTTAAGCACTCCTTGGAATCAATCAATTGATGTTTAGTAAAAATGTAATTCAACAATATAGAATCGATGTCGTCCCCTCCAAGAAATGAGTCCCCTCCCACAGCTAAGACTCTGAAAATACCTTGATTCATTTTAAGAATTGAAACGTCAAAAGTTCCTCCTCCCAAATCAAAAACCAAATACTGACCTAAAACATTTTTTTCTAGGCCATAAGCATATGCAGCCGCAGTGGGTTCTGCAATAACTCTTAAGATATGCATGCCAGCAGCCTTTGCAGCCATCACTACTCCTTTTTTAGCATTGCTATCAAAATATGCAGGGACAGTAATAACGGCGGTATCAATGCTTTGCCCTATTTTGATTTCTGCTAAAATTTTTAGATGCTGCAGTATTGTTGTTGCAATTTCGATGGGTGAAAAGATTTTCTCACAAACCTTAATTTTTAAATCTTCATTTTCCGCAAAAACAATTTCTATCTTTGGATCAAAGTAACCTTTTACCATTTCGTACTCTTGAAAAGTCTTGCCTAAGAGACGTTTAATGGAAGAAATTGTTACACACCCAGCTTTTTTTCCAATAACTAATCTCCCGTCTTTACAAACACTTACAACCGAAGGCATCTCTGCCAAAATTTGTACCCTACCCTGAATCACCGCTGCTATAATTGAATTGGTAGTACCAAAGTCTATGCCTACTATTAATTTATCCTCAGCTTTAGCACGAGCTATTTCTATCACCATGTTTTATTTTAAATTTTAAGAACCTAACGTGAAGGAGATTTATACAATTCCTTATTAAAGCTGCAACCTAACTCTTTATCTATTTGCGGTTGCAAAGTACATTCTATAGACATGCATCTTCCTTGATTGTATGCGCCACATTAGAGTATTTTCAAATCAACAATTCAAATGTTCCAGCCCAAAGACTTGAAACAATTTTTTAAATCTACTCTCGTTTTGATGTGGTTGCTCACATCTACACAAATCTTTGCAGCAACAATTAATATTACGCTTCAAAAATCAGATCAAGCTTTGTCTATAAATTTTTTCCACGAAAAAGACCTTTTTCCAGTATTTAGTTACGAAAAAAATTCTATCACTGCCCGTTTTTATAGAGCAATTAGTCACATCAATACAGATGCAAATTTTAATAAACTCGCATCAATCCAGTACACTCAAAAAGATAAAAGAGCTATTAAAATAATGCTACCTAACAAACATTATCGAGCAGAAACTAAAACAGGCACAACGCACTCTTTGATCAACCTATATACAGAAAAAGAGCCTCTGAAAGCACCCCAAAACAAAAATCTTGTCTACACTTACGCAGATGATAACACAAATCCAGTCATAAGCATTCCTCATTCTTTTGATTCATTGGCGATTTTTAAGAGAAATACCGAGCTATGGATTGCAATGACCGGAAACGTAAAATCACTCACTTTTGGGTCAAAAGATAAACTAAAATTCAGAAGCATTAAATCGCAAGATGCTCTAATACTTGCATGTGATATAGGCAAACTAGAGTATCAAAAATTACGATACGGTCCAAATCAAACAGTAGAAATTTTACTTGGCAATGACGCATCTCAGATAACCAAACAAAATGATATTGAATATGAAGAGTGCAAAGATCAACACATTTGGAAGATTCTATCAGACTACAAAATCTGCAAAGTACAAGACGAGCAAACCAAGGAACACATAAACATAGTCACAGTAAAAGACTTGGTCTTTGGACAAAATCAGGAACAAGTCTTTGAAGATTTTCATTTGCAAAAATCTCTTCAGGGTCTTGTATTTGTTTGGAAAGCTCAGCCATGTCTTATCATAGATAAAGCAAACCAAATCATAGTAAAAAAAGCAGAATCAGAAAATGCGAATATTCACATAGAGTCAGACTTACCTTGGCATTATGAGGGTAATTTTCTCAATCAAAAACATGAATTAGAAGTAGCCCTCAAGGCCTCAGACAAGCAAGAAATTCAATATCTTTGTACGAAAAGACTCGCAAACTTACATTTTAGCAAAGGCCATTATCACGAAGCTGCTCATCTGCTAGATAATTTTAAAGATAGCGAATTGTTTGCAAAAGAAATGGAAGTACAACTGCTGTATGCCGTGGCTAACTACATGACCAACGATATAGAGACTGCCCACAAGACAATAAATATGATTAACAATCAAAAAAGAACAAATAAGAGAGAAATGCTTTTTTGGAAAAATGTCATTAACAAAAATGACATGAAAAAATCAATTTTGTTTGATCTGGACAATTTCATATCCGAATACCATGACGAAGTATATTGGAAACTGACATTTGCTGCATTAGAAGAATATTGCAAAGAAAATAAGCTCTCAGATACAAAGGCATTGCTATCAAAGTTACGATCCCCAGAAATAGAATCCGTGCAAGAAAAATTGCTTTACTACAAAGCAATGCTTGATTATCAAATGGGTAATAAAAAGGCTGCATACAAAGTCTTAGAAAGTTTGGATACAAAGCCCGTGCAAAGGTCCAATAGAATGATGCTAAAGAAAAATCTGACTAAACTTAGGTATCAAGATCAACAAATCTCTCTGAGAGATGCCATAAAAGAGCTAGAAAGCTCTCAAATAGATAGGTATGATAATCAAGTAGAGCAGGATTTTTTAATGTATCTTGCCGATCTGTATCACGAACAAAATGACCTTACTGCGGAACTACGTATACTCAAATACGTCAAAGATTTCTTAGATTTTGATCCTTTGTGCACCCCCCGTATTGAAGACATTTATACACAAATCTTTTTAAGTAATAGTTTTTTAGCAAGTCTGGATCCTTTGAGGCGCTTAGCCATTTTTTATGAGTTTGAAGATCTAATGCCAACAGGAAGCAAAGGAGATTTTATAGCACTTTCAATTGCCAACAATCTGATAGATTTGGGACTACTAGATCAAGCAGAAGAAATTCTAGAGCATCAGATTCAATACAGAACAGTTGGCAAAGTAAAAGAAGGCTTGGCAGAAAATTTAGCATACGTGCTGCTTATCAATAACAAACAAGAAAAAGCACTGTCCTTACTCAACACTCTTTATAACGAAACTACTTCATTTGAAAAACATCAAAAAAGATTACGACTAAAATCAATTGCTGCAACACTTATGCATAAGTATGATCTTGCGCTACAGTATGTGGACCATGACCCTAGTAAAGAAAGTTTTATTCTAAAAAAAGAAATTTTCTTTAGATCAAGCAGATGGAAAGAATACATTGATTTAATCAAACCCTACTTACTGAGTATCGTGACACATAAAAACCCTCAAATCTCTAAAGCCACAGAACAAGATATTTTAAGATTTGGTATTTGTTGCATGATGCAAAAAGAGACTTCATTACTAAAAATGTTTACAGCAGAGCTTGCAAAAGTGGACACTCGCATCTCTACAAGTCTAACAAATTTAGCCTCAAATAACCCCTTAGAGACATATCAAAAACTTATCCATTTCCAAGAAATTAACCAACTCAATGATTTATTAGAGACCTATAAATCAGAACTTTTGAGCACCAACTTACCGAAAAATTAATCAATTACACTTTTGTATTTAAAAGCGTCATGCAGAATTCTTTATTTGGCAGCTTTGTAAAAACTTTACAAGAAGCCTCTCAAACCCTGGGCGCCTCTTTGAAAAACTTGCTCGGACACAATCAAGTTTTTAGCCCTCAAGATGAAGAGTTGCTGGAGAAAATTTTATTAAAAGCAGATCTTGGCATCAACACTACGCGAACATTAATGAAGCATCTCAAGATCGATATAAAACATTCCCAAACAACGCCTTTGGAATTATTAAAAAGATTAGTGTATGAAATACTATTGCCATGCCAACAGAATTTAAACATAGTAAAAGGCACAGTAAATGTGGTGTTGCTTTGTGGAACTAACGGAAATGGAAAAACAACTACAATAGGAAAATTAGCAGTAAGATTTAGAGAGCAGAGTTATAAAACTTTAATAGCTGCCTGTGACACTTTTAGAGCCGCAGCAATTGAGCAACTACAATCACTTGCAGAAAAATCAGAAACCGACTTTTTTGCAACAGACTCAGTAAAAGACCCAGCAGGAGTTGCATACCTGGCTTTGCAAAAAGCACAAAACGAAAATTATGATCTACTGTTAATAGATACCTCAGGAAGAATGAGTAACAACGCTAATTTGATGCAAGAGCTAAAAAAAATTAACAAAATATTGTCAAATAATTTAACTAACGGGTCAGTAAAGCACAATATTTTAATATTGGATGCTTCAACGGGTCAAAATGCGTTTACTCAGATAGATATCTTCAAACAAAATGTCAACATTAACGGATTAATTCTCACTAAAATAGATGGATCCGCAAAAGCAGGTGCAATCATAGGAATTGCGAATCAATACAAATTGCCAATATATTTTACGGGCATAGGAGAAAAAATGCAGGATTTGATAGAGTTTGATGCAAAATCTTTTTCTAACGACCTATTTGCCCAGACCTATTTGCCCAATAATTAGTAACAAAAGTACGTGTACAATTCATTATCAATTAAATTCAAACAAAATCAGGTAGATAAACAATGGAAAATTTTGAAGCATTACAAGATTCTATAAAAAATTCAGTTTCCTTAATTACGAGGTGTCTTTGACCTCGAATCTTTAAGAAAAAAACTAGCAGATATAGAGCAAGAAGAAAAAAAAGACGATCTGTGGAATAACGATCTTAAGGCTCGTATATTATTAAAGGAAAAAGCTCGAATAAACTTTTTGTTGAATAGAGTAGATGGTCTTTGTAAGGCTTTTACAGAGTGCCAAGAAATGGCAGAAATGCTCAAAAATGAAAAGGATGAGGCACTTTCTGAGCAATTATTAGCATCAATGCTTGTCTTAAAAAACGAAGCTAGTGTTTTACAAACAGAATGCCTGTTTTCAGATGCTACCTCCTCCAATAACTGTTTTATAGACTTTAATTCGGGCGCTGGAGGTACAGAAAGCAACGACTGGACCTCTATGCTGTTACGAATGTATTTGCGATTTGCTGAACGACTAAAACTCAAGTCCGAAATAATTCACTCAATAGACGGAGTAGATGCTGGAATTAAGTCTTGTACAGTAAAAATTACAGGGAAAAATAGCTATGGATGGTTTAAAACCGAGTCAGGAGTCCATAGGTTAGTAAGAATATCTCCATTTAATTCCAGCGGAAAACGTATGACAAGCTTTTCTAGTATCTGGGTTTACCCAGAAATAGAAAATGAAATCGAAGTCAAAATCAATGAACAGGACCTCAAAATCGACACATACAGATCTTCTGGAGCCGGAGGTCAACATGTAAACACTACGGACTCAGCAGTGCGCATTACTCATCTGCCAACCAAAATAGTTGTGCACTGTCAAAACAATAGGTCTCAACATAAAAATAAAGAAATAGCAATGAATATGCTCAAGGCAAGAATACACATGCTAGAAATACAAAAGAAAAAAGATCAATTACAACAAGGGCATGAAGCTAAACCAGAAATAGGATGGGGCAGTCAAATTCGCTCTTATGTGTTACAACCTTATCAGCTCATAAAAGATGTACGAACTGGTCACGAGGAAGTAGACATACAAAAAGTGCTTGATGGAGATTTAGAAAATTTTGTGTCTAAAAGTCTTGCAATTTACTCTGCAAACAAGCAAAACGGTTAAAAGCTAAATAGCAAAATAAAGTTTAAATATTAATATATAAGGATTAGTCTTTGGACTCTTAGGGGTCAAAGACTAAATCTAAATTTTACTAATCGAAAGAACATATGTTATCCATACTGAGACAAATATTTGGCTCTTCTGAAAATCAGAGATTGCGAAAATTTCAAAAAACGGTCGCAATTATTAATTCATTAGAAAGCGCATTTGCTTCTTTGAGCGACCAACAACTCAAAGAACAAACAAATCAATTTAAAAAAGATTTAACACAAGGTTTAAGTCTAACACAAATATTGCCACAGGCTTTTGCAACAGTAAGGGAGGCCTCAAAAAGAGTCCTTAATATGAGACATTTTGATGTACAACTACTTGGAGGATTGGTTCTATATAACGGAGGAATAGCAGAAATGGCAACAGGTGAAGGAAAAACACTAGTTGTAACAACCGTTGCTTATCTTAGATCTTTAGAATCAAAGGGTATGCACATAGTAACAGTAAACGACTACCTTGCTCAAAGAGACGCATCTTGGATGGGAGAAATATTTCAATTTCTAGGAGTTTCAGTAGGATGCATACTCTCTGGTATGGATGATGAGTCTAGAAAGGCCTCTTATCAATGCGACATCACTTATGCCACAAATAATGAGTTGGGTTTTGACTTCCTTAGAGATAACACAAAATATGACGTCAAAGAAAAAGTTCAAAGAAAATTGCATGCAGCATGCATAGATGAAATAGATTCTATTTTAATAGATGAGGCAAGAACTCCGTTGATTTTATCAGGCCCTTCCAGAGAAAATTTGGCAACGTGGTTAGCGATCAATTCAATAGTATCTACATTAGATAAAGCACATTACTGTGTTGATGAAAAAATGGGAACCGCCTCTCTTTCTGAAGAAGGCACAGTCAAAATAGAAGACCTGTTACACAATGCCGGATTGCTGAAACAAAACACCGAACTGTACGACATGGAAAATGCCAACCTCGTATATCAAATCAATCAAAGCCTCAGAGCCCGCACCCTATTTCACAAAGATGTAGATTACATAGTAAAAGACTCAAGAGTCCTTTGCATTAACAGAAATACTGGAAGAATTTCTGAAGGCAGGAGATACGGTGGAGGACTTCATCAAGCAATTGAAGCAAAAGAAGATGTGCCAGTCAGAGAAGAAAATGAAGAAATCGCCTCAATCACCTTTCAAAATTACTTTCGTACATATACTCACCTTGCGGGTATGACGGGAACTGCAGCAACAGAAGCTGAGGAATTCAAAAAAATATACAACCTAAGCGTACATTCGATACCTACTCATAAACCTCTACAGCGTAAAGACCAAGACGATATGATTTGCACTACAACAGATGCAAAGCATGAGGCAATACTGCAACTAGTAAAAGAAAAAAATCAAATCGGGCAACCGATTTTGTTAGGCACGGGGGATATTCAACAATCAGAAGCGTTGTCTCAATTGCTATCCCAAAATCAGATACTCCATTGTGTGTTAAATGCCAAAAATCACGCCCAAGAAGCATCAATCATAGCACAAGCCGGTTGCCTTAAAAGGGTAACAATAGCTACAAATATGGCAGGTAGAGGAACCGACATAATGCTTGGAGGCAATGCTAAAATGATGTTTTCAGCCTATCTAGCCAACAATCCAAACATTACTGAAAAAGAAAAACAAGAAAAATATCAGGAACTTTGTCAGCAATGTATTGTAGAAAAAAAAATGGTGTTAGACGCGGGGGGTTTATTTGTAATTGGAGCCTTAAGACACGATAGTAGGCGCATAGATAATCAGTTAAGAGGTAGATCTGGACGTCAGGGAGATCCCGGAGTTTCCAAATTTTTCTTATCGCTTGACGACAATTTAATCAAGCTCTTTGCTTCTGAAAAAAATATAGCTTTTTTAAGAAAGCGTTTAAATCCAGAAGGAGGATCTATAAACCATCCCCTTGCTAACATGGCCATAGCTACCGCTCAAAAAAGAGTCGAAAATCAATACTACGAGTCACGACAGCATTTATTAAAATTTGACAACGTAATAAATGAACAAAGGGTTTTAGTATACCAACAAAGAGATTCTTTCTTAGAGTCTGAGGCTGCCAAAAGTGCTTTTTTTGAAACTTCTCAAGACCTAATATGCAGCACAATAGAAAACTTTACAGACGAAGCAGATTGCATCATTCCAGAAACAAAAGATCAATTGCTAAAAAAATGTAAGACAACTTTTGGTATCGACATGTCAAAAGACTACATTGAAGAAACCATTAAAGCTCAAAAATTTTCAGAAGCATTAATTTCAGCAATAAAACAGGAATATCTTATAAAGGAAGAAAAATGGGGGCAATACGAGGTCCATTACTCAACAAAGATAGTGCAAATAAGCTCACTAGATCAAGTTTGGAGAGAACATATCGCTGAATTAGCGGTAATCAAAGAAGCTATACAAAATAGAGCTTACGCACAAAAAGATCCTCTAAATGAATATAAGTCCGAAGCTTTTCATTCTTTTAAAACAATGCTTGAAAGATTTAACACACTTTTCGTACAAAGAGTGTGCCTCATGGAAATGGAAGACTCACTAAATGAAAGTTTAAACATAACGGGGCAAGGCAAAAATCTATCAACCATCAGAAGAAATCAGCCCTGCCCTTGCGGATCAAGCAAAAAATATAAACATTGCCATGGAGTAAAAAAAGGATTGTAGAAATTGCCCCCAACAAGTCACTTCAAATTTAGCGCCAAGCAGGTGCATCACTGACTAAGTTTATAGATCTGTTGCAATCCGAAACAAAGCAAATCGTTAATTTATTCCTCGGATGTTTTCAAAGTTTCCGTATTTCTTTTGCTCTTCTTATAATTTTTTAATACCTTGTCACCAGAATACTTGTTAAATTTTGACAAAGAGCTCAGCTTTTGCTCAAACATCATTTTTGTATTTTGATGATTTCTCACTGCCTCAGAAAGTTTGGAATTTAAAACTGCTTTTTTATGACGCAGTTTGGCAATTTCCTTATCAATTTTGGACATCTCTGTAAGATGCTGCATTTCTTCTTCTTTAACTGCCTTAGAAACACTGGCAAGATACTTGGTATAATCATTGATGACGTGTTCATAATCCTCAGTTTGTGGCTTGTCATTTTGATTCAGCCTTGGCATCTGAATGACCTCAGAATATAAAGGCGCAATTTGCGCAAAAGCAGCAGAACTCAAAAACAAACCTGCAGTCAAAACAAAAATAATTCGACTCATAAATCTCTACCTAATAATAAATTTTGGTTAATAATTTCTTCATATATTTAACTCCTTCCCTTTTCTTTTTTATTACTCATAATCCTAAACACCCCCTTTGAAAAAAGATATAATCTATAAGTGGTTATTTTCAAGCAATTAATATCAATTTAATCAAATTACAATATTTAAAATGCAAATCCTGCAAACCCTTAGTTCAGCATAATCAATAAAAAATACCAACGACGCCACGCTATTGCCTCTAATTTATTAGCCTATTGACACTTGGGCTCTAGAACAGATATAATCGTGCCCTATTCTTGATTCATTAACAAAAAAAGCTACTTATAGTAGTAACAACTTTTTTTTATTCAGTTATGTCTATTAGCGATCAAACAAACGAAGTTAAATTTACTGGACTACGTGCATACATTTGGCCCGTAACCAGAAAGGAGGCAAAGAAAGTACTGCCATTGGCCTTGATGATGTTTTTTGTACTTTTTAATTACACAATATTGAGAGACATCAAAGATGTTTTAGTGCTCACCGCTCATGGATGCGGTTCAGAATCTTTCAGTTTTTTAAAAGCATGGGGAACCCTTCCTTGTGTGATAATATTGATGGCATGCTACGGAAAGCTATCTACCACACTTTCAAAGCCCGTATTATTTAGAAGCACTGTATTATTCTTTTTCGGAGTTTTTGCAACTCTGGGCTATGTCGTTTTTCCAAACGCCGATCTTCTTTATGCATCTCCAGAATGGATAGACAAAATGGCAATCGCCTATCCTAGAGCACGTCACATTGTTGCCCTTATTGGTAACTGGGGACTGTCTTTGTTTTACATATTTTCGGAGTTATGGGGAAGCGTAGGAATTTCAGTCATATTTTGGCAGCTTGCAAATGAGATTACCAGAGTTAGAGAAGCAAAAAGAATGTATCCTCTATTTGGGTTAGTTGGAAATTTCGGATTAATGATATCTGGACCTTTGCTAATTATTCTAACAAGAATGCATTCCCACATCTCTGTAGAAGAAGGAAAATGGCCTAAAATTTTGAATTGGGTATTCCTTTCTTTGTCCATAGCTTTTTGTGTAATTTTATACTTGCACAACTGGATACAAAAAAATGTACTTACAGATAAAGAGCTCTACAATCCTGAAGAAATTGGAGCAAAGAAAAAGAAAAAGGTTAAATTAGGCTTCATAGAAGGCTTAAGAATAATACTGACATCCAAATACCTAGGATTCATTGCTCTTCTGATTTTTGGATACAACATGACCATAAGTTTTGTTGATGCAACATTCAAAAATCAACTGAAATTACTTTTCATGGGTAATCAAGCTGGTATGACTGAGTTTTATGGAGCCTACTCCCTAGCGACCGGTGTATTTGCAGCTTTTCTCATGATAGCTGGTGCAAATCTTACAAGAAGACTGAGCTGGAAAACATGCGCTCTGATTACTCCTTTAGTAGTGCTGGTTGCCGGAAGCTCCTTCTTCCTCCTTGCTATCTTTAAAGAACAAGCATCAGTTTTACTAAGCGCTTTTGGTTTAAGTCCAGTTGCTCTTGCTGTATTCATAGGTGCTGGATTGATCATAATAGTAAGATCTGCAAAGTATTCTCTTTTCGATCCAACAAAAGAAATGGCTTACATTCCCCTTGATGACAGCATCAAGACTCAAGGCAAAGCCGCAGTTGATGGAGTTGGAGGAAGATTGGCAAAATCTAGTTCAGGTGTAATACAACAGATATTGTTCGTTCTAATTCCTACTGCCACTCAAATGAGCATAGCGCCATTGCTAGGAATACTATCTATAATAATAACATTGCTTTGGTTGTACTCTGTTCTTGGACTATCTCGTCTATTTGAACAAAAAATGCAAGAAGAACGCTCCGATAACTAAAGATTTAGAAAGTTCTTTACCGATACATTTGAGCGCTTAGTCAATCAGAATTTTTCTGCTGGACTAGCGCTCAATCTGTTTTTAGAAAGATCTACTCCAAACACTTTAGGCTTTACTGAGTCACTTATATAAAAATTACGAAAATACTTCTACTGCTCTTACGCAGATTCTTACAAATCAGGTACGTTCAAACCACTTAGCAATTTGATTGCTAGTAAATTTAACATAACTAGGCCTGCCGTGATTGCATTGTCCTGCGTTGCTGGTTGACTCAATCATGCGCAGTATCTGATTCATTTCGTCAACACTAAGAGACCTATTTGCTCTAATCGAATTGTGACATGCCCAAGTTTTGCAAATGTATTCGATTTTATCTTGAAGACTTTGAGACTCTTTGCTGGCTAAAAAATCATCTTCTAAATCTCTGATTAAAAAAGCAATATCAGTGCCCAAAAGTACCAATGGAATTGCATGCACAAGCACAACCTTTTCTTCATCATCCACCTCTATATGTAACCCAAATTGCCTCAATATGTTTTGATTTTCTTGAAAATAACTATACGAAAGATCTGAAGCAATTTGTATTTTAACAGGAACCAATAAAGGCTGACTCTCAATGGATTTATGCAAAAAAGATTCTTTAACAGACTCATAAACAATACGTTCATGAGCTGCATGTTGATCAACAATCACGACGCTATTTGCAGTGCGGCTCACTATAAATGTCCCATTGAATTGAAAACAGGCACTACCTAAGGGAAAACTATTCCCATCTTCTAGTTCTTGAGGGCTTTGTTGCAACGATTGAAGGTAAGGAGGACTAGATTCAAATAAACTTTCCGACTCATTAAAATTGTTTGCAATACTGTACCTTGTTTCTGAGGAAGGCCAATCAAATGTCACATCTGAATACGCCCTCTCTATAGATACATTTGCACTACTGCTAATCAGATTTTTAATACCTTCTACAAGTAGATATGAGACATCTTTAGGAGCACGAAATCTAACCTCTGTTTTTGCTGGGTGCACATTGACATCAACAAAATATGGATCTATTTCCAACATAACAACAGCAACTGGATGACGCCCATAAGGCACAACATCACTATAGGCTCGCTTTAGGCATGATTTTAAAATCGGATCTTTTACGAAGCGAGAGTTAACAAAAAATATTTGTTCGAAACTGCTAGCACGCGTGTAAGTGGGAATGCTAATCAAACCTGAAATATGGGTAAGTCCTTCTTTGAAACTCATTTCTATTGATGAATTCACAAAATCTTGTCCCAAAATTAGAGAAACTCTGGAACGAAAACAGTCTCTGAAAGATAAATCTTTAGAACAAGAAGCATGAAACACTTCCTTATGATCTAAGTAACAAGCAAATGATATAAATGGATGCGCAAGAGCAATATTTTTTACCACTCCAAGGCACGTAGATGCCTCAATTTTGTCAGATTTTAAAAACTTCAACCTTGCCGGAGTCGTATAAAACAAATCTCTGACTTCTATTTTTGTACCAACATCAAAAACTGCGGACTGAATTTGAAAATCTAAATGTGCGTTGAGTTTGTAGGCATCATGCCCTTTATGATATCGCGTTGTAATACAAAGCCTACTCACTGCCAAAATTGACGCTAAAGCCTCCCCTCTAAAACCTAAAGTAGCAATATTATACAGATCCGCTTGATCTAATTTAGAAGTAGTGTATCGCTGCGCACAAAGACGTAAGTCTTGCAAAGACATGCCAATGCCATTGTCTTTTACGACAATAAAAGTCTTGCCTCCATTTTCTAACCAAATCTCTATTTTGGTAGCGCCAGCATCAATTGAGTTTTCAACAAGCTCCTTTACAACAGAAGCAGGATTTAAAATGACCTCTCCAGCCGAAATAAGATTAATCGTAGAATCTGATAGTCTGTGAATACTAGACATTAAAAAATATTTACAACCTATGCCTATAATATCAATACGATGATATAAATAACCCAGCTGTCTATCTAAAATTTACTCTATAGAAAACGCAGTCAAAACACGCAGATTAGGTGATAGATTCTCAGGAAGAATAAACCATAAAGTTTTACTGGCGGAACAGGGGGGATTCGAACCCCCGGTACGATTTTTACACCGTACAACGGTTTAGCAAACCGCCGCTTTCAGCCACTCAGCCACCGCTCCAAAAAAGTTTAAAGAAAGCATAAAAATGACTCCATGCCTCAGTCAAACAGCTGACTTTGATTGTACATATTTAAAGTGGCATTTCAAATAGAAGAAAGAGCTTAAGTGCAATAAGATCTTTCAAAAGGCGTAAATTAGCAAAAAAATCTCCACTAAGCACTGCCTTTTCTATCTTACTCAGCGTCTTGGATTTTGTTGATCTCTTCAACAGCATCTAAGAATCCCATAATATTGTATCCAGCATCTACATAATGATTTTCGCCGGTCACACCTTTGGACAGATCAGAGAAGAAATATAGAGCTGCACCAGCTACATCTTCTCCATTAATGTTACGCCTTAAGGGTGCAACATGAGGTATTTTTTTTAGCATATGGCTCATGCCTCGTACCGCACTTGCTGCTAAGGTTTTTATAGGTCCAGCAGAAATTGAGTTAACCCTTATACCATTTTTGCCAATCTCAGAGGCGATATACCGCACACTGGATTCCAGGGCTGCCTTTGCAACACCCATAATATTATAAGAAGGGACTACTTTACTAGCTCCATGGTACGTAAGAGTGACTATACTGCCCCCATTGTGCATTAATTTTTCAGCTCCGCGAACTAAAGCGTTCATTGAGTAACACGAAATACTGAGACAATCTTTAAAATGCTCAAAAGGAGTATCGAGATATCGCCCAGTTAAGTCTTCTTTGTGAGCAAAAACAATCGAATGCAGAACAAAGTCCAACTGACCCCAATCGTTTTCTAAAGAATCAAACATCAAATCAACAGATTCCTGATTTGAAAAATCTACTTGATAAAGATGTTGGCATCCAATCGTTTCTGCTAAGGGAATAACTCTCTTACTTAACATATCTCCTTGATAAGAAAGAGCTATTTGCGCCCCATGATCACTTGCCATCTTAGCAATTGCCCACGCAATCGATCTTTCATTTGCAACACCTGTAATTAAACCCCTTTTTCCTTTTAACAACATAAGTAAGAGTCACTATAGTTAATATATCGAAAGGATTTTAATAGATATTTAAAGGCCAGTCAACTCAAGGAAGGAAGGCAAAATACTTGACTTAACTAGACCCAAAACTCACAATAAACTCGCCTTTAAATTTATTAATTGCCCCTAATTTATGATCAACATCGAC
Organism: Rickettsiales bacterium; assembly: GCA_947456795.1. GTDB lineage: Bacteria > Pseudomonadota > Alphaproteobacteria > Rickettsiales > Rickettsiaceae > CAJBEU01. Next base: position 6,527 of record CANGTI010000004.1, on the reverse strand, counting down.
GAAATTGAAAAGATTCTGCCTCACAGGTATCCATTTTTACTGGTCGATAGAGTTATCGAGCTACAAATAGGTGCATTCGCCAAAGGAATAAAGAATGTTTCTGCAAATGAACCCTATTTCGTTGGACATTTTCCATCCCATAAAGTAATGCCAGGAGTACTGATAATAGAGGCCATGGCACAACTGGCGGCAATCCTTGCCTCCAAAACTGTACAAAGTCAGTCCAAAATCGTATATCTCGTTGGTATAGATCACGCAAGATTTAGAAAGACTGTCACACCCGGAGACATATTAGTACTAGAAGTCAAAATCATTCAACAAAAGGGACCAATGTGGAAATTTGATGCAATGGCCACCGTAAATGATAAAAAAGCAGCGTCGGCATCAATCAGTGCAATGACAGGTGATACCGACTAAAAAATGATCAATAACATTAATGTTGTCTTTAAACACACTAACGATTGTCCCAAAATGCTACTAGCCAACCCTTGAGGCTCCAACCAGATTTAAAGACCGGGAGCAAAGGCACTGTGACATCATTGCTCCTTTTCTGAAAAAGCAAATTTGCTATATCTCTCTTTGGATGCACACCAGAAATGGCATCATGCTTCTTACATAATTGCCATTTTTCTGCAATTAAAGCTGCAAGCTCTGCGGCAATCAATTCTGGAGAACCATCATTACAAGCAAAACCCACACCTTCTACGGTAACCCTAATGCCTTTAGAATCTAAGTGAAATTCTTTTAATGCTTCATCAATTGCTTGCTGAGCAACTAAAGCCTGACGCTCTATGAAAGGATTGTTACTTTGATAGAAAATTTGAAAACTCTTCTCCTCTCCAAATTTACCTTCAGAGATTTCTCTTGCCAAATTCTGGGCCGCTTCCATCGTCGTACTCAAAGTATCTGGGCGCTTGCCATCAATGCCAGGGCTATCAATTAGGTAAAATTGCTTATCAGGAAAAAAGCTGTTAATAAGATCTTTAACCATTAAAGTTTCGTTCAACCTTTTTTCAACTTTTCCCTGATAATTTGGATATTCTCTACCAGGAAACCTACCAACAGCACATTGATTGGCATCTTCACAACTCACAAAAGGTTTGGTCAAATTCAAAGTTACTCCATTAATTTTTGCTAGATATTCAATATACTCTTTCCCTTCTAGGGTTCTTGACTCTCCCGCATGGGAGACAACGGAGAATTCGTCCAAATCCAATTTTTCTTCCTTAGCCTTCAAAAGTGCTGCACGGATACTAGGCTCAATACCATCAATATTAGCCCAGAGCTCTCTATTGCCAGTTAAAACATACTTTTTATCTGTAATCTTAATCCCTTTTTTATTGAGCATGTACTCCGTGTCAATAAGTCTTTTTAAAAGACCCAGCCTTGATGCGCCACAAACCCAACACTGATGATACACTTGTTGTTTTGGTTCTATTCTGTCAATCAGATGCAGGCCCCTTGCTGCTTTCAAATATGCATCCTTACTCTCTTGAGTCCATTGATGCAAAGCAATTTCGTATCTTTCTTGACCAATTTTACGATTAAATGAATTTTGAACCATATAAAGTATAAGATCCGCAGCATCTTGAGCATCCAAACCAGAGTCTTTTAAGAAATTCTTTCTGAGGGATTTCAAATTAAGCAATCCAGAATCTTCTTGATTAGCACCCGCAACGAATAAAGCATTGCTTATAGATTGAAATGCTCTTTTAGGATCATTAATTTGTCCCATTCCGTGCAAATCATGCCACACCCTTTCCAGATTCAAGGAGCCATTTAAATGCAACATACATAACAAATCTTCTTGACCCTTTGGGCTTTGCAGCAAAGCAAGCCCATAAGATCCAAGCCTACAAGCTCCCATCTCAAAAGGAGAAGAAGACTTAGAGTACTGGTACGCGCTCCAAGTACTGTACCCTGAATACGTAATCAAGGAAAAAACCAAAACAGCAAAGATTTTCTTTACATTAGAAACAATATTCGAGCTTTTATTCATAGTTTTTAAATATTAAGAAGGATGAGCGTGATCTCTCATAGGATGAATGCTAAATAGCAAAAAAGAACACATACGACTACTATCAGATAATTAAAGCGATATCAACAATTAGTTAACCATTGCTTAAATGACAAGCAATTCGAAGAAAAAATTGGCCCTAGTTGCACTACCCCAAGAGCACATAGAAAGCCTTATTTATGACATCCCCACTGGCTTAGAGATTTCTATAGGAGATCTAGTAGAGGTACCCTTTAGAAATAAAACTATGTCCGCAATACTAATTGATTTGATTGATTCAAAACCATTCAAATATAATATCAGGCTAATTCATAATAAAATTGGCATCTCCCTAGACTCTCAATACCTAGAGTTTTTACAATTTGCAAGCACTTACTACTGCGTTGCATTAGGAGCATCTATTAAGGCAGCAATTCCAGTCCAAATTAAAATACTAGAGCTCTCTTTAGGACAACAGCAAGATCAACAAACGGAGTTACCAATCCTTTCGCTAGAGCAAAAAGATGCCTTTGAAAAATTATCCCAAATCATTAAAGATCAAAAGTATTATACGACTTTGCTTCACGGAGTCACAGGTTCTGGCAAAACTGCTATCTATATGCACCTTGTGCAAAAATACCTAGAGCAAGGTATGCAAGTGTTAATCTTGCTCCCCGAAATTGCGTTAACTACACAAATGTTAAACAATTTTCACAAGGTTTTTAAAATAACCCCAATAGTCTGGCATTCAAAAATTAGTACTAAAAAGAAATCTCAAGCTTTACAGCAAATAATCTTTGGAACTGCATCAATCATTATTGGAGTACGCAGCGCCCTATTCCTACCTTATAAAAATCTAGGGTTAATAGTTGTAGATGAAGAACACGATCAATCATACAAGCAAGAAAGTCATTTTTGTTACAACGCAAGAGATATGGCCGTGCTGCGTGGATTCTTATGCAAAACATTCGTACTGCTTGGCTCTGCAACCCCCTCCACCGAGACTTATCAAAACATGCTCGCAAAAAAGTATGCTTACGTCACATTGCCAACGCGATTTGCTCAAGCACAAATGCCCAAAGTACAAATCCTAGAAATAACCAAACAAAATGAAAGGCCTAGATTCTGGATATGCGACCAAATGTACATTCAAATGCTAAAAGCTTTAGAAAATGGAAATCAAGTACTACTTTTTCTAAACAGAAGAGGCTACGCGCCTTTAGTGTTATGCTCAAATTGTGGATTAAGACAAAAATGCATATTCTGCAGTACTTGGCTAGTATTACACAAACAACAAGCAGTGCTTAAATGTCATCATTGCAATCATACAAAGCCAATACCCAAAATATGTACAAAATGCGAATCTAAAGAAAGTAACGTAATATGTGGACCAGGAGTGGAAAGAATAGCAGAAGAACTAGCGCTTCGGTTACCCAATTATAAATCCGCAATTGTCAGCAGAGATAGTCCCTACAATAAAACAATAGACATTACATTTCGCAATTTTGCAGCACACAAACTAGACATACTCATTGGTACTCAAATAATTACTAAGGGGCATCATTTTCCAAATTTAACAATGGTGGGAGTAATTGATGCAGATATAGGACTTTCAGGAGAAAATATTCGCACCCTTGAAAGTACTTTTCAACTTTTACATCAAGTAGGAGGCAGATCAGGAAGAGAACAAAAAGAAGGTCTTGTCTGTATACAGACATATTTTCCCAATAGCAAATTTATGCAACTAGTAAAAGAAAACGATTTTTTAGGCTTTATACAATGGGAGCTAGATCAGCGCAAAAAGACAAACCTACCCCCTTTTAGTAGAGCTGTAAAAATACTCATTTCTTCCTCTTGCAAGAAAAGTGCAGAAAAATACTCATCGGAACTAAGATTTACACACTTAAAGCATACGAAAGTTAAGATATTTGGACCTGTAGATGCCAGAATTGCACAAATCAATAAGGAAAGTAGAATTAAGATGTTGCTAATAGCAGAAAAAGATGTCGATCTCAAAGATCACCTAGCAAGATGGCTAAGCACAATAAAAAGGCCTAACAAAGTGCACATCAAAATCGACGTTGATCCTTATGATCTCTCGTGAAAGAACCAATCGACACTTGTATGCATCAGCTTTTCCTAGGGTCAAACATCACTGTGCAACAACTAGATTTATCTTATTAAACTCTTAGCTTCTCTTCACATGTATTAGACGCGCACATTTCATAAGACCGTAGCGTCAATTTCAGATACTCAATAATATAGATGCCCTATGCAAACACATCCTAGATCATCATCACCAAAAATCAGGACTATCTAGCTAGACTCGCTCTTTAAAAAATTGGGGGCAAAATACACTCCAACCATTGCCAAAAATGCGCACAAATATATATACAATGATGGACCCCAAGCGCTTTCTGTTTTTACTCTAAGAAAGGCAAACGCAAAAGGAGCAGCACCTGCAAAAATCGCAGCTCCTAGACCTTCTGCAAATGAGCTACCAGAGCATCGTCTCTCAGTCAAATACATCGACTTTGATAACAAAGCATAAGTAGAATTCAAAACTCCTACACCAAATGCTGCTAAAAAGTGAAAAGTCAAAAAACTCTTTAAAGACCCAAGTTCGGATTCTCTAAACGCAAGAGTAATAAAGACAGAGATCAAAAACAGCCCAAATACAAAAACTTTTTTTCTGCCGATCAAATCAGCAATAAAGCCAAAAATCAGTATTGAAAGAACCGTAACAAGAGTAGCTAAAGTGGTAACTTCAAGAGTTGCATGCACACTAAAGTGAAAGTTCTTTCTCATGATTCCAGGTCCAACAACAACCATATATGTGTATACAGCAACAACACTACTAATCATTCCAATATAACAAAGGTGACTAACCCAATCCTTTTTCAAAGTCTCCATCACAGGCAGTCTGAGTAACTTTTTTTGCTCTACAAGCAATTGAAATTCGGCTGTCTCAACTGCCTTTACCCTAATGTAGAGACCAACAACTGCAATAAAGGCCCCTAAAAAAAAGGCAAGCCGCCAAGACCAAGAAGGCATAAACGACTGAGTAAAAAACCATCCCGATACCCCCCCTAACACACCCCCCATAAAAAAGGAAGCACTCCAAAGGCAGCTAAAGAAATTTTTACGACTCAATGGAGCGTTTTCAACTGTTATGATGGCAGAGCTTGCGAGCTCCCCAACAACAGAAAGACTTTGTACGCCCCTTGCTAAGTATAAAATTACCCCAGATAGAACTCCAATCTGCGCATGAGATGGCAAAGCACCTATGATAAAAGTAGGAACCGACATACACCCAATTGCAACCAAAAGGGCCCTTTTTCTACCAAATCTATCTCCCAAATGTCCAAAAAGTATCCCCCCAATAGGTCGCAAAAGATAGCCCATAGCGAAACTAAAAAAGCCTTGTAGCAAAATACTTTGTCCTCCGTCAGTACTAGGAGCAAAACACAAAGGAGCAATAACTGGAATCAAATGGATGTAAATCACCATATCGTACTGTTCTAAAACAGTCCCGATCAAGGTTGCAAATGTAGTACGCCTCACCCCCGCTCTGTTATCACGAATACTCAAAACTTCCATTACATCCCCCTAAATATGATTGAGATTAAACAATTGCAAAGCAAAGATCCTAATTACAAAAAGCATGAAGACCGTTTTTTAAATCCTCCACAATTTGAGAAGAATTATGCTTTTCGTGCCAACCAAGAGTAAACTTAAAATACGAATAATCTCCTTCGTCTTCAAGCAAAGGTAGTTTTTGCAATGTTGTACAAATCTTGCGTATGCCAATCTCAGTGCCAGGCATAATGCCATGCCCCCTCTCGCAAAGCCTAAGCATAGAAAGATAAGTATCAAACTCTATACAACTCTTTTTATAAAAAAGGGGCTTATAATTATTTATGGTCTTGTACTTATCCATACCTAAAGACTGAATGACTCTGCACGCTTTGTTGCGCACCATAACGTGACTTTCTATCTCTCCTAGATTTTTTGGAACACCATGTTTGTCGATGTAGGAAGGATGCGCATACAGACCAAGCTTGCTTTCAATTATTAATTCTGAAGAAAGATTGGGAAGCGGTAGTTCGTGGGGAAGAAAATAAATGTCAAAGTCAGAAAGATGTTCCTTCTCAGAACCAAAGGTGGAAAATGTCATCGAATTGTGTTTTTGCATCAACTCTTCCAACAAAGGCTCTAAAAAATAAAAAGATAAAAAATCATTAGTAAAAATTTTAAGATTTTGCATATTACCACTTAAAGAAAAAGAAACGACCACCATAGTCGATGTTAACAATGTGTGCCTTACCTCACCCAAACCGATCCCAGCCATCCACTCAAAAGACGGACTAGATTCATCCCCTAAACCTCTCAACAACTCTCCAATCAAAAGATACCACTTCATACCAGCGTCTGTTGGCATAAAGAATCTGCCACTAAAGCTACTCGTCACCTCTCCACTAGGGGACCTGTGTATCAGCTTTTTCCCCAGTATCAGCTCGAGCTCACCAAG
>CANGTI010000003.1 GCA_947456795.1 Rickettsiales bacterium | reverse complement strand
GTAGCAGCAATCAGACGGTACCGCGCATAAGGAACTAGACTAGAAGATTATTATGTGTGTGTAACTATACATAGTGTGCTTATGCTTATTGATTAAACACGGGTATAAGGACTAGCCAAGCACGCATGCATTCTAATAATAGCTCTAACATATCACAAAGTTTAGAGGGGTTTTGGACATTAGAGTCAAAATTTAGAGTCAAAATTTCGTTTGGAGACATAGGTTTTTGTCATAATATACATTATAGCTAAATCTTAAAAGTGCATCTTGGTAGTCCTGTACGAGTCTTTTTCTCCTTCTAGATGTAATTTGATTTGGCGCGCCCTAAAGGATTCGAACCTTTGACCTACGGATTAGAAGTCCGTTGCTCTATCCAGCTGAGCTAAGAGCGCATGAGAGTAAATTCTATATCAGACTTATCTTTTGTACAAGAATTCTGAAGAATTTTGGCTGGTGCCGCATTCAATAAATGTCGAGCTGTCCATTCCTTAATTGTGCTACGGTGATTGATTGGTAGTTGTAGAGCAGTTTCAGAAGGACAACTCTGAAACTTGGCCTAATAAGGAGCTTTATTCTAGGATATGTGTTTCCATAAACCCTCTAACAGATTCATCCATTTTTTCATCAGGATGCAATTTTTGCTGATTATATTGATTCAGCGTCTCAAGCAAAGCTTTATCAGTGGGGTTGCTTTTTCGGATCCAATTATAATTGTAATCTATTATTTCTTGTCTTTGCTTTATTAGCTCATCTAATAATGGACCAAGATTTGCGTAGGATGCATCTAATGCAATGTTTTTTTCTGCCAATTCTTTGATAAATTGCTCTCCTAACACACTAGCGTATTTTTTCTGTACGCTCCAAGGGGCATCAAGGGGAATGGATGTCTTATGGTGGTCTGTAAGAATTTCTAAAAGCATTTCAAGATCAGTTCCTCTTTCTATACGGCTGATAAGGAACTCTGAGTTTTTTTAACTTCATAAAAAGTAACTGACAAATTTAGCAGATAAATTTAGCGATCTGCCCTCAGCGTACTCCCTTGTCTCTTAGTGTGCTATCAAAAGTTGGTCATTGATTTTCTAGGATTTGTTTTCCTGTAAAGACTGTCAGTTTATCGTTTACAACTGACATTGAAATCGCATTTTTTAGTTTTAGATCGGTGTTAAATATTAGTTGACCACTATAAGGATTGAGCCCAATTAGATCTCCAGTTTTAGAAAGCAGCAATAATGTGCCGTTGACGCATAAAGGTGCAAGAAACTCGCAAGTATTTTTGCATTTTAATTGTAAATTGCTAATCCAAACTGTTTTTCCATTGATACTGTTAATTGCAATTGCTTGATTTGAAAGCGTTACAGCAATCAAAAGATTCCCCAATTTAGCAAGTCTTTGTACCGAAGGGACATCTAAACTCCAGTTGCTATGATTTTTTTCGATGTCATATTTTTGTACAACACCCGAACGAGTAGCAAAGTATAGGTAGTTATTATCTATGATGGGTTGACTTACAAGATTAGATACAAAAAGGCTTATTGGACCACTTTTTGTGCTACGAGGGTGACGTATCTGCAAAACTGGCATGCCCATTTTTGTAGGGTCGACAAAAGTTAACTGCCTAGCAAAATGATTTGTGAGTAACATGTTCTGTTTATATAAAATCGGCTGAAACTTAGATTCAACAGAGATAGATTCAACAGTTCCAGGAGATTTGTATAAAACCTGACCACTTTCTAGATCAATTGAGTATAAGTTACAAGCGTCACTCAAATATGCTTGCTGTCCTTCAACGCATACTCCCGAGATAAGTTTATTTGCGAATTTTCTATAAAATAGCTCTTCTCCTTTTTCGCAAGACAACACTATCAGATACTGCTCGATGGTTGCGTACAATTTTCCATTTTTATGCATCAAAGTGGAAGTGCTGTTTTTTGCTTTAAAGCCTAAGTCGTAGGACCAGCTGAGTTTTTTGTCGCAATTAGAATAGGCTTTAATTTGACCATTACGTGTAACGATGAAGGTGTGATCTTTTGTAATGACTGGATCAATGACTATTTCATCATTGAATTGAAACGTTTTACTCTTACGTAATACGCTTAGATTTCCCACAACCTTGCAGTTAGATAAGGTGACGATATCAATTGGATTTCCCCAAGTATGCATTTCTTTTAACTCCGGAATAATCACTTTGTATTTCGTATCCAGCTGGTCTGTATGCTCTTTATCCAAAATTTGAGATAAAGGCTTAGGAGTCCTGCTAAACAATCCACAGCTGCTAAGTAAAATCGAACACGCTGCAAGTAAAAGCACTGTCTGTATAAGATGATTTTTTTTTGAAGAAATTTTTTGTGCTGACATTCTTTAACCTTTATTTTGTTCGTGAGTGATCAATAATAAAACCGCTTTTGCTTCATCTTTGATAGCATTTGTGCAGTGAGTAGAATACATCACTTTTGTTAACAATTCTTTTGCTTTAGACGCTTGGTTGGTTTTGAGAAAAAAAATGGCCCCTAAAACGTGAGCTCGTCCCCAAAAGAGTGTTGCAGTATTCTTTTCAAAATAAGATAAACAAGTTTGAAACTGCTCCCTATCAAGATTTTTATCGTCCATGTCTAAGGCAAGGCTCATCCATGTAATTCTTGCGACTGAATTGACTGCATCTGATTGTGCATTCATCAGACTACTAAGCTCTTTTTGAGCAGTAGTTTTTTCGTTTTTCTTGATTAGTGAGTTGATTTCAACAAGTTTGAGTACATCGCTTGCTGGACGTTCATACGGTAACTGACTTTGTTCTGCCTGATTCAAATTTAGGTAACGACGTACTAATTGATTCGTGATTGTAACGTCTTGAGTTGCATGTTTTTTATCCAAAACATTTTTATAATAAATGAAAAATCCTGCACACAACGTAATTAAGCAAACCACTATGCACAATTTCTTAAACCAAGCTATTGCATTTAAATGCTTATTTTCGGCATTTATGTCTTCTAAAATATCCATCATGTTAAAGATAATGATCATCCATACAGATTCAGACTATATTGTTTCTAGAGATATATTCAAGAAGATCTTCTTTTGGAACTCGCTCTATTTTGCCTTCTGCTCTAGTCTTAATTTCTAAAGTTTGAGAGGAAATGGACTTTCTGCCTATTCTAATTTGTAGAGGTACACCTATGAGATCCTGAAGAGCGAATTTTTGTCCCGGAGAACCTTTGGAATCGTCGTATATGGTATCTTTACACATGGCTAAGGTTTTTGTGTATACCTCCTCAGACAAGGTCACACAATCGTTGTTTTGTACATCAAGATTTGCAATACCTATTTTAAAAGGGGCAACATTTGTAGGCCATACGATTCCGCTGCTGTCGTTATGGGTTTCTATTATTGCAGCAATTACGCGAGAAATGCCGATTCCATAGCATCCCATTTCTGCTGGAACTATTTCTCCTGCACTATTTTGTATTTTTGCATTCATAGGGGTTGAATATTTGTCTCCAAATAAAAATATGTGCCCTACTTCGATTCCTTTGCTTTGTCTGAGCTCTCCTTTGATCCTTTTATCTTGGGGGTTATGCTTTGTATCTGAAGCTGCGTAAAGTTCTGCAATTTTCTTTATAGTGGCTGCATCTATTTTGCTGTTAGAGATCAGCTCAACTATTTTGTTATCAAAATAGAGGTCACTTTCTCCAACATTTGCAAGTACGTGAAATTCGTGACTAAAATTACCTCCTATTACTCCTGCGTCTGCCTCTAGAGGTATGACTTTTAGTCCGAGTTTGTGAAAAATTTGCAAATATGCCCCATACATTTTCCAGTAAGATTGTTCTGAGCTTTGTTTATCAATATCAAAAGAGTAGGCATCTTTTAAGAGAAACTCTCTAGCTCTTAACACTCCAAATCTTGGCCTAATTTCGTCTCTAAATTTCCATTGAATTTGATAAAAAATCTTCGGCAGTTCTTGATATGACCTTACATTATTGCGAAATATATCAGTTGCGAGTTCTTCTGCCGTTGGTCCAAAAATTAACTCTTGCTCATTTCTGTCTTTCATTCTCAGTGTTTCCTTGCCATAGGCATCGTATCTCAAGGATTGATGCCACAGATGTGCTGGCTGAAGACAGGGCATTAACATTTCTGTGCAGTCTGCGGAGTCTAGTTCATTTCTTATAATTTCTGATACCCGATTGATCACTTTCAAACCCAAGGGCAGCCAGGTATAAAGACCTGCGCATAATTGACGAATCATGCCAGCGCGTAGCATCAAAGAGTGGGATCTAATTGTGGCATCCTTTGGTTCTTCCTCTAGCAATGGAAGAAAATATTTAGATACTCTCATATATTTTTGACTATTTTTTTGACTAATTATTTATTTAAGCACTGCCTACAAAGCAGGCTCATTTGGAGTAGATCTCTATCAATTCATTCTGATAAAGACACAAAGATTCCAAAAGCTGCATCGACTCACCTTGTTTTAATTTTTTTTCGGCATCATATAAAATATTTAAGGTTTGATTGACAAACTGCTTTGATACAGAGGATGCGATACTTACAAAAGTTGTAATATATTTAAAAAATATCGGTGGATTTAGTGTAAGAACTGCTTTTTCCAAAGGCTGGTTTGCTTTGAGGATCACTGCCAGGCTAAGACAATACCTAATTAAACTGCGTATTATTAAAATGTCGTTTGCGCCTTTTTGTTTCACAGTTTGTAACTTTTCTAGATATTTTGCAAAGTTTCCCTGGATAAATGCGAAAAAAACCTCATCTAATTCGGCCTGATTTGCACAACTGATTATGGACTGTAAATCTCTAATGCCTACAATTTTTTTATCTGAAAAGAAGATTTTCAACTTTTCTATTTCGCTGTTAAATGCAGATCTATCGCAAGGTAGATGCTGCATTAGATATTGCCTTGCCTGGTTATCGATAAAATATCCATTTAAATGAGAAGTAATCATGGCACCAAGGTTATCCGGAGCATAGCATCCTATAGATGCTGCATAACTGGAGGAATCAAAAAATTTTCTGATAGCAGCATTTTTAGAAGGTTCTTTGGCTATAAAGATCGCAAAGTTTGAAAACTGAGTTGTCTCTATCGCTGTACATAAAGAACTTTCTATAGAATTGGGTACGTCCTGAATTTTGATCAGCTCTTTGTCACTAAAAAGATTAAGACTTCCTAAGGCGCATGAAATATCACTTTCAAGAATCTGGCTGTATGCAACAGATCTTTCTAAGTAATTGCCGCTATTGGCAATTTTTTTGCATAGGCTGTCAATGAGTCCGGAATCTGGACCATATAAAAGTAGCGCATTTATTTGCCCCTGTTTAATTTGGCGAATCAGCTCATCTATCTTTTGAGGAGTAAAGCGCATGAAAACAACAGATCTCAGAAAAGCCTATGAGGGATATAAATAGCTGCCCCCGTTCCTTGTGTGTTGAGCAAGCCTGCGTTCGAATCACCCTGAGCATTCGTGGCAATAATCGAGCAAGGCTACTCACAATTGAAATTGGAGCAATATAAATTCTTTCTAAAAGAAAAAATGATCTAAAGCACTCCCAAACATAAGGATCAAATAACTTTGGCCCAATATTCACTTTCTCAGACCCAAAGCGCTAATGAGGTCGCGATAGCGACCTTGATTTTGTTTTGCAAGGTATATCAAAAAGCGTTTTCTCTGAGCAACGAGCTTAAGTAAAGCTCTTTTTGCTGCAACATCTTTATGCCTTGCCTTTACGTACTCGGTAAGACTTAGAATTCTGCTAGTTATCAATGCACACTGCACTTCTGTAGCGCCTGTGTCATGTTCGTTTTTGCCAAACTTCTTTATTATCTCTTGCGTACTTTCTGGTAAATCAGCCATGATATTTCGATATTTAAAATTAACTCTATTTAAGGCGATGCCTGTTCAACTAAAACCTTTCTGCTTTCAAACATACCATCCAACCCCAAGATTCCAACGGCAATCAAAAGATCTTCGCAGTAAGCAGACCTCAATCCTGGGGCGCCCCATCCGGTAAGACTTATTTTAACGCCCTGTTGTAATTTAAGACTTTGTTCTTTATTTAATACAACCTTTTCCATACTACTTAAGATGAAGTCCAAAGGCAATAAGCGTTTTAACAGCTCGGCTAGCCTATTTTCATAATTCGTTTCAAAAAGATCAAATGCATGTTTGATTGCAAAATCTCCGGAACTTATGCGAGTAAGGCTGTGCACTACTCCACATGTGCCTAGGCTTTTTGCGATGTCTTCGGCAAGGCTTCTGATATATGTGCCACTTGAACATTTGGTTCGATAAGAGGCAAGACCTTGCTCATAAGACAAAAGATCGAGTTCTCTGATCTCAATCAGTCTTGGCGCAAGAGCTACACTTTTGTTTGCTCTTGCAAGGTCGTAAGACCTTTGACCATTTACTTTAATTGCAGAAAATACGGGAGGCACTTGAAAACGTTTGCCATAAAAGGAAGCTACATTTGACTCAAGGTCCTGCAAAAGTGGCATATGAGGGCTTTCTTCGACTATTTTACCTTCTAAGTCTCCAGTATCTGTGCGTTGGCCAAATTTTACTGTAAATTCATATTCTTTGTAATCTACAGAAAGATACTCCATAAGTTTTGTTGCCTTACCGATTGCGATGGGCAAAACCCCAGAAGCGAGGGGGTCCAGCGTTCCAGCGTGGCCTACTTTGTGAGAATTTTTACCAAAAGAAGAGTCTAAAAGAGCTTTGACTTTGCCAACAAGATTTGCAGAGGAAATGCCTTTGGGCTTTATCAGGTTCAGCCATCCAGAATACCTCAGAGATTGCTTTGGCATTATGACTAAAAATTGTATGACTTAAGATTGGTCTTGAAATGGGTTAATTACTATGCCTTTGATTATGTCTGCTACCTTTGATTCATTATCAATGCCACTTTCTTGTACAAATCTTATTTCAGGAGCGTACTTGAGTTGCATTTGGCTGGAGAGTAAAAATCTGATTCTCTTTTTATGTTGATTTAAAAGGTTGATTAGTTCATTTGCGTTTATTTTGCTACCAATTTCGGGCAATACAAAAAAAGAGCAAAGACGCAAATCAGAAGAAACCTTTACTTGCGTTACGGTTAGACGCAGCCCATCAAGGCTTTTATCGATTGAATAAAGTCTTGCAAAGATCTTGCTCATTGCAGCCCGTGCGCTGCTTGCTACTCTTTCTACTCTAAAAGATTGTGTGTTTACCATATTAAGTCATTTGCCTTTTTTGATGCTGAGCAAAGCTTTCCATAGCAGCATTATAGCTCCGAGAGTAATTGCAGCATCTGCTATGTTAAATACAGGGAAAAAGTATGTACCAACATGGATATCGATAAAATCAAGCACAGCTCCGTATATAATTCTGTCTATTAGATTGCTCAGCCCTCCCCCTATGATCATACTCCAAGCCGTGAGCGTGGAGTATTCTCTGATTTTTAATGCGAAAGGGTAAAGATAAGCAATCACAATGCTACTGAGCACTAAAAATAAGCTATTGCTGTAGTGCAGTTTATCGAACAAGCCAAAACTGATTCCCTGATTCCATACTGGCCTGACACTTAGTATTCTAAGAAAATCTCCTAAATGCCCTTCAGAGGTGACCAAGAATTTACAGAACTGATCTAGGGCTACAATGCCAACGATAATTGCGTGATTCAGAATGAGAGTTACAGCAGACATAAGATTGTCAAGATTATAGAGAATGAATTTGCTTGGTTATTGATATTGAAGGTTTCGCACGCCTATTTATTTAGACTTATGCGAAACTATATATTCAGTGCTTAGTGTCTACATCGACATGGAAACTACGTGTGTAGGATAAATGCTGTGCAACTGACAATGAAGTCTTATTTGAGCTAAAGTCAGTTGTTGATTTTGCGGGTCTTGATTAGGAAAGGCGGCATTTCCCGTGGTAACAAGAGCAGTATCAATTCCAACTTTGCTTCCACCTAATATATCTGTGGTCAAAGTATCTCCAACCATTAAAATTTTATTTAATTTAGGTCTGAGATTCGTTTGTTGAAATACATGTAGGAAGATTTGTTCAAATGGCTTTCCTATGTAAAGTACTTTTCCTCCCATTTGCTCATATCTTGCTGCAAAATATCCAGCACAGTAGGTTTCAATTAGACCGTTTGAGCCTATAAAATGTGCGTCAGGATTAAGACAGATAGCGGGTAAATTTAACTCTCTGGCCTCTTTCAGCATTTGCACTACGTATGGATCGTCTTGCTCTGGATGTTTTTTGTGGACAGAGATCAAAAGTAAATCTGCATCTTTGAGGGTGTTTGTCTTTTTAAAATCAAGATGAGAAAAGATCTCGCATTCACTTTCTCCTAATTGAAAATAAGACGGCGCTGATTGTGCTTTGTAGTTGGTGAAAAAATTACTCAAGTAGGATGGATCAGAGAGCAATTCCACTGCAACTCTGCCTGCCGTAAATACGGACCCTGGTTTAACATCTATGCCAAAATTTTTGAGTCTAGATTCTAAAGTGTCTGCAAAGCAGGAGTAATTAGAAACGAAAAACACGTGTTTAGAATCTATTAATCTGTTGATGCGATCAACGACGGTAGGCGCAACCACCCTTCCCTCGTTCGAATCCATTATGATCACTCCCCATACGTCAAACAAAATTGCATCATATTCCTGAGCAATTTCTTCTATGCAGTGAATTTTTTCTAAGTCTTTTTGTTTCATATTCGTATCTAAAGTGAATAATTGTTTTATCAATTGACACAAGGGTTGCTAAATGGGCGCAAAGGCTCATTTTTCTTAAAAATGGCAATCTTGTAGAACTCTAATATCAAACTGTAAAAATATACACCTATAAACGCAAGAAATCCCAAGATGGTTCAATTTCTTTTCTTTGTCTATCATGTTATTGTGTTGAGTATTGATCTTAACTGCAGTCTTTGTTATTGCCTTTGTTTTCAAATATTACTTAAAAACACACTCCACAACCACTGAGCTTTAGCTATTATGACAGATTTATCGAATAAGAAAGTAAATAAGTATGATGCAGATTCGATAAAAATCTTTAGAGGATTGGATGCAGTAAAGAAACGTCCAGGAATGTATATAGGAGATACAAGTGACGGCACGGGTCTGCATCAGATGATTTATGAGGTTATAGATAATGCAATTGATGAAGTCTTGGCTGGCTATGCAACCAGTGTTGAAGTTGCAATACTGCAAAATGGAGCGGCTTCAATCGAGGACGATGGTAGAGGCATACCAACAGATATTCACAAGGAAGAAGGGGTCTCTGCGGCCGAAGTAATTATGACCAAGCTCCATGCTGGTGGTAAATTTGACCAAGATTCTTATAAAGTTTCGGGAGGATTGCATGGTGTTGGTGTGTCAGTTGTCAATGCTTTGTCAGAGTGGCTCGAGCTTCGAGTTTGGCGCAATAATAAAGAGCATTTCATCAGATTTGAAGAAGGTAAAATAGTTGCACCTCTTTGCATTGTTGGAGATGCCAAAGGTAAAAATGGTACGCAAGTTACCTTTTTACCTTCCAAAACAACATTTGACATTACAGAATTTAGTTTTGCTACTTTAGAGAGCCGGCTCAAAGAGCTCGCGTTTCTTAACAAAGGTCTCAAAGTAAGGTTAGAAGACAAAAGAAGCGATCCTTTAAAAGTGAGTCAGTTTAATTTTGAGGGCGGCATATGTGCATACGTTGAATATTTGAATCGTAGCAAAGAAGTCATTTCTCCTGTGCTTTCTATTATAGCTCAACATAATAATGCAAACGAAAGCGTTTCTGTTGAAATTGCCTTGCAATGGAATAAGACCTATTACGAAAACATTTTGTGCTTTACTAATACTATTCAGCAAAAGGATGGAGGTACCCATCTTGCGGGTCTCAAATCTGGTCTGACACGTGCGGTGAGTCATTACCTTTCTCAATACGACAATACATCTCGTAAAAATGACATTGCAATTATCGGTGAAGATGTGAGAGAGGGCCTTAGTTGCGTACTCTCTGTTAAATTAGCAGATCCAAGGTTTTCTTCGCAAACTAAAGATAAGCTTGTTAGTCCTGAGGTTAGAACTGCGGTTGAAACTGTTGTGTTTAGCCATGTGTTTACTTGGTTAGAGCTCAACGCGACTGAGGCAAAATTGATAGTGGGCAAAATTAAAGATGCAGCGATTGCTAGAATGGCAGCTCGTAAAGCTCGTGATCTTACTAGACGTAAAGATTCTCTAGACATTGTCTCTTTGCCAGGAAAATTGGCAGACTGTCAGGAAAAAAATCCTGCAATGTCTGAGATATTTATCGTTGAGGGAGAGTCTGCTGGTGGTACTGCAAAGCAAGGTAGAAGCAGAAAATACCAGGCAATTTTACCCTTGCGAGGCAAAATTCTAAATGTAGAAAAATCAAGATTTGACAAAATGCTTGAGTCTGAACAAGTAGGAACTCTGATTACTGCGCTTGGCGCTGGTATTGGTCCTAAAGAATTTGATATCGAAAAACTGCGGTATCATAAAATCATTATCATGACTGACGCGGATGTTGATGGATCTCATATTCGTACTCTTCTACTGACATTTTTCTTTAGATACATGCCTCTTGTAATAGAAAGGGGCTACTTATACGTAGCTCAACCTCCGTTATATAAAGTGCGTCATGGTAATGGCAAAGAAATTTACCTCAAAAACGATCTCATTATGAGAGAGTATCTTGTGGATACAGCTTTGTCAGAAGACACTCAATTGTATCTTGTCGAAGCAAAAATGGACCTGGAGGGGTCAAAACTTATGTGTAAAACTCTCTACCAGTTTCTTTCTGATATTCAATCTTTTAGTTATCCTTCTGAGATTTTAGAAATACTTGCCCTTTTGGCTCATAAATTCAATTTTTATGAGAGCAGTACAGACTTTGCTTTGCTTGCGGAATCTGTAAAAAAAATGACTTTGAATCTAAAAAATTGTTCATGGAGCATAAGTTCTTCAACTGAGGGTATAGTTTTGCAAAAGTCACAATATGGCATGCAAGATGGTCACGAAATTTCTTCATCTACTCTTTCTTGTGCTGCTTTTCAAGCTGCATGTTTAAAGATTCAAGATTATGCTGAAGGGTTTTTAAATGGCCTAACCGTTCGATCTAAAGGGGATGTGCATAATTTTTATTTACCTTCTCATCTACTCAATCATTTGCCCCAACTGACAAAGAGCAACCTCAAAATACAGCGTTTTAAAGGACTAGGAGAAATGAATTCGAGTCAACTTTGGGAGACTACCTTAAATCCTGCTGCAAGAACGCTCATGCAAATTACTATCAGAGACGCTATCGAAGCAGAAAATGTCTTTTCTACTTTAATGGGAGAAGGTGTGGAGCCTAGACGTATTTTCATTCAGAATAATGCTCTGTACGTTAAAAATTTGGATTTTTAAAAAGTTTTTCTGGAACAATGGTAGTGAGAATTTTGTCTAAAAGCTTAAGTTAAAAGGTAATCAGTGGGCTTTTTTCTATTGATGCACAGTACTTGACATCAAATAACTTGGAGTTTACTTGTAATATAGTTCTTGGTAACCTATTACTGTCAATTCTTGAAGCAAGGTTTTTCCATTTTGTTTTAATTAACTAATTGAGCAACAGTTTGGAATGATTATGAAAAACAAAAAGACCGAAGGATCAGATGTTTTACAAGATTTGCGGTATATGTGCGAATCTTCTCATATCATTACTGAGGCTTTGAAAAATGGAAACGATGTTGTGCAGATGCCAAATGGAGACATCATAGTAACTCAGGTTAAGGTGATCAATACTCAGTACAAATGGAATTCCGAATCTAATTGTTTAATTCTTGAAGAAAATGTTGGTTCTTTGTAGATATTTGGCTTGGTGTTTTAAAAGCATGCATCATGACTATTTTCGGTGTTTTAGTCAAAAAAGGTGAAATAGAGAAACCTGTTTGTGGTGATTGATGCCGATTTGATTTTAAGTGCTTCAATCAGTGATTTACTTTTACAGTAGAATTGTTTAGCATCTTGCAACACTTGCGAGTGAGATTTAATCGTTTTGCTATCTTATTTTTGAAATTGCACTGTATGCCCACTATTAATCAGCTAGTAAGGCTTGGAAGAAAGAGTAAAGTTGTAAAGTCTAAGGCACCAGCTTTGGTACAAAGTCCATTTAAAAAGGGCGTTTGTGTTTTGGTAAAAATTCAAACTCCGAAAAAGCCTAACTCTGCTGAGCGTAAAGTTGCAAGGGTTAGACTTTCTAATGGTCAACACATTAATGCTCACATACCAGGCGAGGGTCATAATTTGCAGGAGCACTCCAATGTCTTGGTAAGGGGAGGAAGAGTACCTGATCTTCCTGGATATCGTTACCGTATAGTTCGTGGTGCGTATGACACTCAAGGAGTAAAAGACAGAAAGTCTTCTAGGTCCAAGTATGGTGTGAAAAGACCAAGGGCTGCCGATTAGATGGCACATTAGCTAGTAATTATTTTGTGCTTCATTTGGAAAAATTTATTTAAATCATCTGTATCTGTTTCAATAGTATTTTATGTCTCGTAGAAGAGCTGCTCAAGTACGCAAGATTAGCCCGGATTTTCGTTTCAGGAGCGTCTTGCTTGCAAAATTCATCAACAATGTGATGGAAAGAGGAAAAAAGACCCTGGCTTGTTCTATAGTGTATGGTGCGCTTGATACTGTACAAACAAAGTACGGGCTGGAAGCCAAGACTACTTTTGAAAAAGCAGTTGAAAACGTAAGGCCTTTCTTAGAGGTAAAGTCTGTAAGAGTTGGTGGATCTAACTATCAGGTGCCCTTCTCGCTAGAAGAAAGAAGAAGCACAATTTTGGCTTTGCGCTGGATCATCAAGGCAGCAAAAAACAGAGCTGAAAATAGTATGGTTTTAAAGCTTGCCGAAGAATTTTTTGAGGCAGCAAATGGTAGAGGTGGTGCTGTAAAAATGAAAGATGATGCACATAAAATGGCAGAGGCAAATAGAGCTTTTGCGCACTTTAGCCGTAAAAAAGCTCCCACTAGTTAGTCCTTTTTATTTGACTCTTATTTAACCATTTTCATTAACTCTGCGTTTTGACATGAGCAATAATTCTGACGAAGGCACTTTGCATCCTCTTGCTAATATCAGGAACATAGGAATAGCGGCTCACATAGATGCGGGCAAAACCACCACCACAGAGAGAATATTGTTTTACACTGGTATGTCTCAAAAGGTTGGAGAGGTTCATGATGGAGATACAGTGATGGATTGGATGAAACAAGAGCGAGAAAGGGGCATTACCATTACAGCTGCTGCCACTTCTTGTCCTTGGAAAGGGCATGCTATTAACATAATTGATACTCCTGGACACGTTGATTTTACTATAGAAGTTGAACGCTCTTTGAAGGTTCTAGATGGAGCCGTTGCTGTGTTTGATGGCGTTGCAGGAGTTGAGCCTCAGTCTGAGACTGTATGGCGTCAAGCTAACAAATACAAAGTTTCACGCATCTGCTTTATCAATAAATTAGACAGGCGTGGAGCAAGTCCTGAAAATTGCATAGCAATGATCAGAAATCGTCTCAATGCAAATCCATTAGTGATCCAGCTTGCAATAGGCCTAGAAGATCAGTTCGTTGGAGTGGTTGATCTCGTAAGAATGAAGGCGATCGTCTGGGGAAGAGATTCGAGTGGCAAAGAATTTGACGAAGAAGAAATTCCAGCTGCGATGATAGAAGAAGCAAAGAAAAAGCGCCAAGAGTTGCTGGACATGGTGCTTACTCTAGATGACGCAGTTTTAGAAAAATATCTTGCGGACGAGCCAATCTCTGAGGCAGAAATAAAGAAATGCATTCGCAAAGGAACAATAAAAAGGGAATTTGTTCCCGTTGTTCTGGGTAGTGCTTTCAAAAACAAAGGTGTTCAAACACTTTTGGATGCCATTATTGACTACTTGCCTTCTCCTGGAGACTTGGCATACATTTCAGCAATAAGAGTAAAAGATGGAGAGCAAATTCAAAAAGAAATATCTGTAAACGGTAGTTTTGCAGCGTTGGCATTTAAAAGCATGCATGACCCGTTCGTTGGATCTTTGACTTTTATCAGAATCTATAGTGGTAAAGTATCCAGCGGAGACATCGTAATTAATACAACCAAAAACAAAAAAGATCGTATCGGTAGAATGTTGCTGATGCATGCAAACCAAAGGGAGACCCTTTCTTCTGCTAAAGCTGGAGACATTGTTGCCGTTGCTGGTTTGAAATATACTACCACAGGGGACACTCTTTCTTTAGGCGATCCTTTAGTGATTCTTGAAAAGATGGATTTTCCTGAGCCTGTCATTGAGCTTGCAATTGAGCCAAAACTTAGCGGAGAGCAGGAGAAAATGACTATCGCGCTACGTAAGTTAGCTGAAGAAGACCCCTCTTTTCATATGTCTACCAACCAAGAGAGTGGTCAGATGGTGATTAAGGGTATGGGAGAGTTGCATCTTAACATCATAATCGACCGCTTATTGCACGAATTTAAGGTGGAAGCTAAGGTGGGTGCGCCTCAAGTTGCATATAGAGAAAGTATCACTAAGTCTTTCGAAGTGGATTATACTCACAAAAAGCAAACAGGAGGAGCTGGTCAATTTGCTCGTGTAAAAATACTGTTCGAACCTTTAGAGAGTGGATCTGGTTTTAAATTTGAAAGCAAAGTTGTAGGGGGAAATGTTCCAAGAGAATATATTCCTGCTGTGCAAAAAGGTCTGGAAGTTATCAAAGAAAGTGGAGTTCTTGCAGGCTATCCTACAATTGATTTTAAGGCCACTTTATTAGATGGTGCTTTTCACAATGTAGACTCAAGTAGCCTTGCATTTGAAATGGCGGCAAAAGGTGCTTTTAAGGATGCAATGAAAAACGCTTCACCGTGCCTTTTAGAGCCTATTATGATGGTGGAAGTTATCACTCCTGAGGAATATATGGGAGACATCATAGGGGATCTGCAAAGCAAAAGGGGGCAAATAGTCTTAATGGAGGCAGGTTATGACGCTCAAATCATTCGAGCTCTTGTACCACTTGCTGAAACTTTTGGCTACATCAACATATTGCGTTCAATGGCTAGAGGAAGAGCAACGTACACCATGACATTTGATAGCTATCAACGTATGCCGGCTGCCATGGCTGATCTAGTCATTTCTGGTAAATAACGCTAAAATTGCAAGACTTTAGGTAGAGGATATCTTTTTTTTAAATGTCTTGATTTTAGTGTGGCGGGCATTCTGCATCTTTGAATTACCAACATACGGAAAGTCAAAGATTTCTGAATTAGGTAAGGCAAATCAACTAGTTTTTTGCGCTGATTCCATCTGGGTGAATGTAGTCAAACTACAAAATATGAGACCCACCCTCTTTTGCTTTCTCTCTACTTTATTTTTTATAGTGTGCTTAGACTATCTGAGTCCTCAGGTGCTGCCCCCAACAGAGCGGGATCTTGCATTTCTTCATACTTTAATACAAATTCCTGAATTTTATCGTCGTGTATCTTATCGCTTGCATCAACTTTACACATCAATCTATCTAATATTTTTACAGAAGCGGGATTTGCGTTCAATGCAGCGGTTTCAAGCCTGGTGAAAGTGGATTCAGTGGTTGTTCCATTAATGTCTAATCGCATCACAGCTTTATTTTTAAACAACTCTGCTCCGTAACCCCAGATCAATGCACCAACATTTTCATATCCCACATATCTGACGTTTTTTGCTGCGTCTCTGTGATAATTTTTACTAAACAAATAAGTTACTTGCCCTACTCCATGGTTAATTTGTTGAATCGTTTCCATACCTACTACATCCTCATTTTCTCGGCTTTTAATGAGAAATGCTGCACCAAACGGCTCACTGTTGCACCAACGTTTAGATGAACCTCGGACAAAAGCCTCAAAGTATTGCTCACTAACTGCGCCGTTTTCATTAACTGCTCTGCCGTATTGTGCACCAAAGCGCATATGTTTGACGACCTCTGGATCCGCAAATGTAACTCTAAACAAATCTTGAATAGGTTTTTCAAAATCAGCAAATTGAGATTTTTCGGTCCATAAAGGCTCTGCAATAAATCTTTTGGTGTGTATATAAACTTTATTATCTTGATGTTTCACTTCGAATGCCTCTCCACATCTCTCGTTATAGTCCTTTATTATTGAGCTCATACTCTTTTTCATGGCAATACCCTAATTTTTTTTGTTAAACTTTAAAGTTAAAAACATTTACTGATGTTGCAAGGACAAATGTTTAATTTACAAAGCAACAATGCCTTTGTTAAAATCGCGTTGAAAGCAACTAAGTAAAATCGCCATTACAATGCTCACTTTTATTCATCAATTTTGAGCCCTTAAGAATCCATTTGCTAAGAACAATATTTGATCAACACTGTTGTGAATAGGCATATTCTTGGTTGTAATGAAGATAATTTTAGTCTTTTTGATTTCTTCAAGGATAGTATAGAAAAGTTGTGATTTGTTATCATCAAGAGAATCACAAGCTTCCTCAAAAAGCATGATAGGAGCGTTTTTGAGTAAAGCCCGAGCTATACATATGGCCTGTTTGTCGCAATGAGAAAGATCAAAGCCGCAAGGCCCTATTGTTGTACTATATTGACTCGGAAGTGAGGCAATCAAATCGTGAAGTCCTAGTTTTTTGCTGATATTTATTATAGCATCCATTTGGCACTGATTACCGTATGCTATATTTTCAGCAATTGTTGCGGCAAAAATGCAAGGATCTTTGGTGACTAGACTAATGTTTTGTGTGAGGCTCTCACTAGTAATGGTATTGATGTTATATTGTACTTCTCCTTCATCTTCAATGAATATTGCTCCTGAATCTGCTTTTGTAAATCCGCTAAGTAAGTTGATTACAGAGGCTTTTTCTACGCCCTCTGCTCCAACTAATGCTAATATTTTCCCCTTACATAACTCAAGATTACAATTGCGCAATACAAAGGATTGCTGAAAGCTCAAAGCTACATTTTTGAAAAGAATTTTTTGAGGATTGGATATCTCAAGTGCTCCAGTTTTTTGTGCTAAATGTTCTTTTCTTTCGTCCAGCAATTTAAACACTCTAATTGTTGTGGCAAGCCCAGATTGAAGAGCAAAAGTCAAAGACGTCATACCCTTAAAATGTCTATGTAAAGACACGAAAGCCATGATAAAAGCCGTGAGTCTTCCTGGCCCCCCAACTTCTCCTTGCTTTGTGCCCCAGTACATTAATATACCAGCAAGTGCAAGACCGTTGCCTAATCCAACTAGCAGATGTGTAAAAGAATCACTCTTTATCTGATTTTTATAAAGACGCATAATATTTTCTACAACAGAGTTTGTACTGTTGATCTCCTGTTTTGATGTTGAAAAAGCTTTTATTACTTTGATGGAAGTAAAAACCTGACTTAATCGTGTTGTGTATTCTGCAAGTGTTTGTTGCAGCATGTACTCTGCGTCTTTTATTTTTTGTCCAAGCATTCCTACTCCATACCCTACAAGTCCTAGCAAAGACAATAAACAAATCGCTAAATTGAGATCCATTCTTATCAATTCTATTAAAATAAAACAAAACACGAATATGTGCCTAAAACATCCCGGAAAAAAAGCAATAAAAAGAGCCTTCATTCGAAGAATATCGTTAGTAAACCTAGATAAAATGTGACCTATGGGTTGATTTTGAATGTATTGCGTATCTGCCTTTACTAAGGCTTCAAAAAGCTCAATTTGAATATTGCATAAAATTCTGTGGCCCATGTACTTTATGCAAAAATTTTCTAGCGATGCGCATATGCCTTGTATCATGCTCACTCCGAATAAGGTGAGGCACATTTTAAAAATTAGTCCAAAATCGCTATGAAAAAAAATAGCATTGATAGAGGGCTCGGTCTTTCTAATTACGAGTGCACTGCATTGCGCAACGGCAAACGTGGAGATTAAAGCAACTGAAAGGTGCAATTTTAGCGGCAAAATATATTCTGAAAATATACGGAGCAGAACTTTGTGTGTACTGTATTTGTTGCTCATTTTTTTAAGACTATGTGGGGTAGGATGCTTTAGGCACTGTGATTAAGTTTTGTACAATGACGAAAGATTATGAATCAAAAAAATGGGCGTTTTGAAAAACTTGAGGAAACACTAAATGTCTCACTATTGCGAAATCTATTCTTGCATTGTATCTACTGTATTGTGGAAACTTGAGGCAAAAGAGATTTGCTACCCTTTTCATACGTTGTAGCTGGCCCTTCTGCATAATTTCTTCTGCAATCACCAGTCTTCGTGATTTAACTTCCACAAATACGATCGTTCCAAATCGACAAACTATTAGATCAATCTCTCCAAATTTATGGACTTTCCATCTATGAGCTAGAATTTTATAACCCCTGATCAGATAGTAAGCCATCACTATATACTCACCAATTAATCCGCGCGCTCTAGAGAAAAATTTGGCGCTTATTGAATTTGAAGTTCGTTTGATTAAAATATAAGCATTACCAGTGTTTAGGAGAATATTAATATAGGCAATACTGTGAAAAGTCGGGAGTTGATAGAGAATGATTTATTCAAAAAACTTGACCTTTGCCTGCTTCATCAAATTTGCCTCTAACTCTTCTCTATATTGAGAGCTAAGTCTTTCTTTGATTTGGTACTGTACTTCAGAAAAAGATGGTAATTGTTTCACTGCTCTTTTTTCCAATACCTGTACTATGTAGCATCCATGTTCTGTGGGAATTGCTTCTGAGTGTTGTAGCGCACTCAATGCATAAGATTTTTCAACTAGTATTTGCGGGAATATGTCCCAAGGCCCTAGGTATCTAGTAGACAAGCTTTTTGGAGATTTATTTTCTTTTGGAGATTCCCTATAAACATCTGCAAAAGTCTTGCCAGACCTCATTTTTGATACAGCTGCATTTGCTTGTTCATTAGAAGCAAAAAACAAGTATTGCAATCTTATTTCTCCTTTTTCTTGAAGATTTTTTATCATATTTCTGTAGGACGCCTCTACTGCTTCATCAGTCAATCTTTCCTGTATTTTTTGCTGCAAAAAAGAGCCAATCAAAAAAGCTTTTGATTGTATCTGAAATTCTTTTTTATATTCTTCAGTTTTTTCTATTTTGCTTTCTTTAGCTGCATCCTCAAGTACAATACGCTTTAGGTACATCTCCAATATACCCTTTTTCATTGAAACTGGTAAATCTTTGAGCTGTTTGCCGTTTAGAGAGTCGCTAAAGCGTGATTCCTGATAAAATTTATTCAGATCTTCTTCTGTAATTTGATGATTTCCGTATTTAGCAAGTGGTTTATTTTCCACTTGTTTTGCAAAAGCACAATTGCTAAAGCATATTAGAGATAAGATAAATACCCAAGAAGCAGACCTTGTCATGAACACCCAAAGAAGATTTTTGCCTACAGCCTCCCAGGCCATATCAGCTGAGATGCTATCTCAGAGTGGGTGTGCTGTCAAACGCTTCCAATAAACAGCATCCAAAAAGACTCAAACAGCCCTTTTTCTCAAAGTTAGATCTATCTCGACTCACACACTATACATCAAGATTACTTTTACCTACAAAAACGTCAATTGATGGATCATTTTCAAACTCTTGAGGACCAATTGCACCAGCTACTACTTGTTCAATGAGTTCAGACATGGTGGATTGTAGGACTTGATCCTGCTCTATTTCTTTTGCATATAAAGATAATTCTTTTTCTAGATTCTTTGTTATCTCTTTTTTGAGTCTTGCTATTTCGTGCTCAGAGTAATAAGCAAGATCTAAGTTTTCCTCACGCACTTGTTCTACCAATTGCTCATAAAATTCTTTATCTTTTGGATTAGCATAGTCGGGTTTAGCTAGGGGTGAGGGTGAGGTACCAATGCTAGTGCATCCAATTCCTCCCCAATCTGTACATATAGTTTGTTCAAGTACTGGTGGAGCGTCGGGCCAAGTAAGTAAAAATGCTGCCATTTGCCATCCATCATCGCATATCTTGATGGTTAACTCTTTAGGGGTCAATTGTGTGTATATTAAATTTGACAATTGTGCAAATTTCTCATCCCTGCTTAGGACGAACCATTTACCAGGTTCGAAATGAGGAGTTGGATTGGTCATATCTTTATGCCAGAGCTTGTCGATATATTCCATGTGGGACTTTAATATTTCTTCTCTGGACTGAATTGCTGTTTTTAGGCATTGAGTAAATCTTTCTACATATGAGATCTTATCAAGAAAAGATTGAACGCAAGGTAATGGTATTGCATGTAAACATAAGTAAGTAAGCTGTTTTGAGGGATTGGAGTTTATTACGTCCATTATAGCGCAAGCTTGGGCTTGAGTTATTTGTATTTTCACAAAAATTGCCTTGAAAAAGAGAGTATCGTTAGGATTGGAAATTACCAAAAAACGATAAGTTGCAGGATTATAGACTAATAAGTTAGTTAGTCAATTGATAAATTTGCACAATTTCCCTTGAAGGCGGTGTTTAGTATTGTTTTTCTTGGAGTAGTAGCGGTTTGCTTGTAGGCTGTTGTGCTCTTTAATTTTGAGATTGCACGATTTGATCGCCACGTTCTATTTTAAATAGATTAATGCGCTTAATGCCCCTTGTAGGCTGCGCTTTTTAATTTTGAGATTGTAAAACTTGATCGCCACGCTCTAAAATACTTTTTAAATCAAAGTATTTGAAAAACAACTTCCTTTTGCCTGCGGCAAGATCTCTTCCAGAATCTTTAAATCAAGTTTTTGTAAAGCGGACAAAGTCTTTTTAGAACATTTTTCTACATAAGTTTTTACAAACTGTGGGTTAAAAGCATGTAATTGTCTCCACAAAGTGTTTTGATAAATTACGTATTTTACTGAGCTCCCATAGAATTTAAAATGGTTATAAAATGATTCGAATAATTGTCTCCCCCAAAGATTTTGCTATCAGGTGAGGCATTGTTGATAATTTTATAGCCCTCAAATGGAAAGGGTTCGTTCTAGTCGTTTATTGCACTAATACTTTTACAAAAGGTAACTCTCCATAACGTACGTGTTGGCAGCCTCGTATTGCAGAATTATCAATTGCTATAGGGTATGATTTTTTTGTGAATTTATCTCTATACGCTAAAAGATTGTGAGAACCAGAGTCAACTTGACCAAAAACAAAATAAAATACCTTTAAGTTATCCCAATCTGTTTTGCTAAACTTTTTTATATACTTTTGATATTCGCCATCTGCCAATAGATCAATTGGTGTGTTCACAAAAAGCTGCAAGAACCTTTCATGTTATTTATCTCTCGTAACACAGTGGGAGGAACGTAAGGAAAATAAAGCAATAAAGAGTCTTTATATGCAGAAACTTCAGCCATGGCATCCTGAGAATTACTAGACACGCTTTTTAAACACAGCTTTTATGTTGTTTTCTAAGACCAGAAATACCTTAGCATCAAATGCTACTTTTTTTTGCATTGCTCTGTTAGCGTCTCTCGCATGTTTTTAACATCCACAATTTTTGAAGTTTCAAGAATTTTGGTTATTTGAGGATTGCTCCAAGTTCTTGGGCGTTCAAATGTGTGAGAATAAGTTCTATGACTCCAACACAGCACAAGTAAAAAAGTAACTATCAATTTTATTTGAGTTGCTGAGGTCCTTTAAAAAGAACGGTTTTGGCTTGTCTATAGTAGTCTAAAAGGAGAATAGCAACTAGTTTTAAGGGGCGTTCCAGTTCAAATGAAAGCTACAAGGTTTTCTGTTTATGCAACGGTTGCTTTGTTTTCAGACAAAATTTGTCTTACCGATGAAGAATAAGCATCAATTGAGAATGTTACACCAGCTAATTGACTCAGTGGTCCAAATTGTCCCGAGCTTTTTAGTATTATTTTAACCACATCGGCTGACTTAAGATTTTGAATTTGAGAAAGCCAATTTCTGTCTATAAGAGTAGTTTTGTTCTCCTCTAAGGCCTTGAGTATCAGTTCTAGATGTACAATGGCGTATTTTTTTCTGTCTAGAGAGCAAAAACCTCTCTTAGGTAATCTTCTTATAAGACTTGTTTGTCCTCCTTCGAAGAATCTGATGGAAACTCCGGAGCGAGCTTTTTGTCCTTTTGTTCCTGCTCCGCAGGTTTTACCTTTTCCACTTCCTATGCCTCTGCCTAGTCTTTTTCCTTTGCTGTGGCTAATGCGTATTGTGTTCAGTAGAGACATGATTGATTCTATGAATGTGTTTCTTCTTGGTTAAAGAGCTCTTGTATCGTTTTCCCGCGTCTGCTTGCTACCATGCTCGGAGAGCTAAGCTTGCCTAAAGCGTCGATTATTGCCCTTGCCGTCGTGTGTACGTTAGATGATCCATGGGATTTTGCAACAATGTCACGAATGCCAAGGCTAGACAGTACAGAACGTGCAGTTAGTCCAGCTATAATACCCGTCCCAGGGCGGGCACGTCTCAATAAAATTTTTGTAGACCCACACTGCCCTTCTACGTCATGATGAATTGTTCTACCCCTATAAAGAGGAACATTAATTATCTGTTTTTTTGCTTTATTTGCAGCTTTAGACCTGGCGCTCATTACCTCGCTTGCTTTTCCTTTTCCAAGGCCAACCGAGCCAGCTTGATTTCCAACTATCACGTGGGCAGAAAATGAAAAGGTCCTTCCCCCTTCTACGACCTTGGTAACTCTTCTAACCTTTAACAGAGTTTCAGTAAGACTTGGTTTGGAAGATGTTGGTGCGTTAGACATGTTTTTTAAAATTCGAGTTTTGTTCTGGCTGATTCACAAAAAGCCTTTATTACACCGTGATATTTGTACGGTCCTCTGTCAAATACGACTTTTGAGACACCTTTCTCATGAGCTCTTTGAGCGATGAGGCTACCAACGGCTTGTGCTTGAGCAATGTTGCAGTTAGAGGCTTTGGGTTTTTTCAAGGCTTTTTCCATTGAAGAAGCTCCAAAAAGAGTTCTACCTGTTGCCAAATCTATCATTTGGCAGGATATATGAGAGTTAGATTTGAACAAAGAGAGTTTGAAAGCACACTTGGTAGTTTTTTCTATCTTTGTTTTTACTCTATTCTTTCTTCTTAGAGATCTGTCGCGTGGGTTAATCATAATGACTTAGCTATTTAGGCAATTATTTTTGTTTCTTAATTTCTTTTAGTACAACTTTTTGCTCTTTAGGTCTTATTCCATGACCCTTGTAAGGGTTCAAAGGTCTTTGCTTAATCAGGCTAGATGCAAAAAAGCCAAGCTTTTCTTTATCGATAGACGACATCTTAATTGATGTTTTTTTATCTCTACCAACGTGCTCAACAGATTCTACAGTTATGTATTGAGGAATCTCTATCCAGGTGCTATGGCTTTTTCCAAGATCTAAATAGATATACCCCGACTTTGATTTAATCTTTTCTCCCGAAATACGAAAGTAGGACTCGCCAACTTTAAGGCTTCCTCTATAAGGGGATACCTCCAATTCTTTTGTAAAACCTGTGCTTACTCCTATGATGCAGTTCTGTATGATGCTGCGGGCAGTCCCCCACATTGAAATATCAAAAGGGGTTATACCGTTGCGCAATACTAAAACTTGATTCTCCTCCACCTTAAAAACTAAGTTTCCAGCAAAGGATTTTTGCATTTCCCCTTTCGGGCCTTGTATAGTGACACAGGACCCATCTATGGAAACAGAAACACCAGAAGGAATGTTAATTGGAAGCTTTCCTATTCTTGACATGCTACTTTACTTAAAAAACTTTGCATAATAACTCTCCTCCAGCATTTAGCTTTCGGGCTTGCTTATCTGACACCACGCCCTTTGGAGTGGAAATTACGTAAATACCCATGCCATTCTTATAATTTCCTAAAGTAGAAATTGGAGTGTAAATTCTACATCCAGGCTTTGAGATTTTGGCAATCTCTTGCACGCATGGCTCGCCGTGCTTAGTGTATTTGAGACGTGCAGAGATCATTTTCTTTTTTGGATTTTCGTCTAAAATCTCAAAATTTTCTATGTAACCTTCGTTTCTTAAAACATCCAAGACACTACACTTTAGCTTAGAATATGGAAAGGTTATTGCTAGCAACTTGCTGCTTTGACCATTGCGAATTCTAGTAAGCATATCAGCTATCGAATCTGACATATAACTTTACCAACTACTTTTTGTTAATCCTGGCAGCACACATTCACCTGCCAACTCACGAATTTTGTGCCTACAAAGGCCAAACTTTCTGTATATTCCTCTGGGTCTTCCAGTAATCATGCATCTATTGCGGACCCTTACCTTGGAAGAGTCTCTAGGAAGATCATGTAGCTTTTTCACAAGCTGATACCTTAGGGATATATCAATATCCTTTTGATATATTTGATCCTTTAAAAGAGCACGCCTTGTCAATAAAGACTTACACAGAGCAATTCTTTTATCATTCTTTTCTATCAAGCACTTTCTGGACATCACTAAATTTCAAATAAAAATCTACTTGGCAATCCTATCACACCCTCTTCAAGAGGTCTAGAGATCATCTTGGGTAAGGAAGTGTGTAACTGACTAAGATTTGTTGGCTAAAAAAGGCAAATGGAACCCTTCTAATAAAGCTTGCGCTTCAGCATTAGAGCTTGTTGAGGTGACGATTGTGACGTTTAATCCACGAACTTTTTGCACGCTATCGTAATCAATTTCGGGAAAAACTATTTGTTCTTTCAATCCAAAGGAAAAGTTCCCTCTTCCATCAAAATCTTGAGGAGAGAAACCTCTAAATTCTCTAACTCTAGGCAGAGCTGTCAGAACCAATCTTTCAAGAAACTCATACATTCGAGATCTACGTAGAGTGACCTTACATCCAATCTGCATTCCTTCTCTTGTTTTAAATGCTGCTATGGATTTTTTTGCTTTAGTGGCAACGGGCTTTTGTCCCGAGATCAATTCCAGGTCTTTAAGAGCATGCGTGATGATTTTTGAATCAACAGCTGCCTCTCCAACTCCCATGCTTAAGACAACCTTGCTTAGCTTTGGTATCTTGTGTGGGTTTTGGTACTGAAACCTCTTCGCCAAATCCGGAACAATATCGGTTTTGTAGAGGCTATCAAATTTTTTGAGTAACATGATCAATTTTAGTTAGCGAAAATACTTTATGAACATTATGGGGTAACGGATTTAAGATTTGAAAGATCTATAAATGACTCCTTCAAGACTATTTCCCCTGGTGCATCTTTTGTTGGCTTCATGTGTCTTTTTCTTAGATTTATTCCTGATACAATTGCCTTTCTTTCTTTTCTGTTAACAGATAGCACTATTCCACTTTTGCCTTTGTCTCTTCCGACTCTAACAAGTACTTCTGTATTTTTTTTTATATTTTGTTTGGGCATGATTAAAGTACCTCAGGTGCAAGGCTTACTATTTTGAGGAAACCCTCATTCTTTTGTTTGGATGCAGACTCATTTCTAAGTTCTCTGGGTACAGGACCTACAACCCTGGTGCCTATAGGTTCGTAATTCTTGTTTAGCAGTACCACGGCATTTTGATTGAATTTCAATATACTACCGTCTTTTCTACGTATGCCGGTTTTAGTACGCACGATAACTCCTCTGTATGTCTCTCCTTTGGTCACCTTAGATTTGGGCAATGCATCTCTGATGGAAACTACTATGAGATCACAAGCGTGCGCTATAAATCTCTTAGATCCACCCAGGACCTTAATGCACATAACACTTTTTGCTCCAGAATTGTCAGCAACGTCTAATATTGTCTGCATTTGAATCATATTTGGTACCAATTATTAATGTCAAAGATGGTGAGTTGATTACTTAGCCTGACTAAGATGTTTTTCTAACACTTGCCATTTCTTGGTTTTTGAGATGGGAGCGCTTTCTATTATACTCACGTAATCACCTTTCTTATAGGCATTATTTGGGTCATGTGCAGCATATTTCTTGGATCTTTTTACGATCTTTTT
This sequence comes from Rickettsiales bacterium, assembly GCA_947456795.1. Taxonomy (GTDB): domain Bacteria; phylum Pseudomonadota; class Alphaproteobacteria; order Rickettsiales; family Rickettsiaceae; genus CAJBEU01. Next base: position 17,207 of record CANGTI010000003.1, on the reverse strand, counting down.
ATACAAAGACTCAGTGTGTTTACGCTCAACTAAAACAGATACAGTTTTATCAGAGCTATCACTGACTACTACTCCTCTTAATATCTTTCTTGGCATATGCTATCCTTCTTGTTGTTTTGAAATTCTCTTTTGTCGAAAATTTGCATTAATCTTGGTGTAAAGAGAAGCAATAAGCCTTCTTTTTTTACGCATCTGAGACGTATCAGTAAGATTTCCGGACGCTTTTTTAATCCTCAGATCAAACATGTCCTTCTTTACCGAGTATATATCTCCTCTTAAGCTTTTTGAATCCAATTTTTCCATAGCTATAAACAAAACCAATTAAATTTCTCTTCTGTAAGTGACCTTTGTTTTAAAGGGCATTTTTCCTCCTGCAAGCTCTAGGGCCCTGACGGCGTCTGCTTCTGAAACACCATCTACTTCTATCACTATTCTACCGGGAGAGACCCTAAAAACAAAATATTCTGGGGAACCCTTACCTTTTCCCATACGTACCTCAGGAGGTCTTTTGGAAACCGGAATAGACGGAAAGACTTTTAGCCATAATTTTCCTTTACGCTGCATATATCTTGTTGCGGCAATACGGGCAGCCTCTAACTGTCTAGATGTTATTCTAGACATTTGCAAAGCCTTTAAACCAAAAGACCCAAAAGCAAGCTCAGATCCACCTTTGGATTTTGATTGCACTCTGCCCTTTTGCATCTTTCTATGCTTGCTTCTACTAGGAACTAACATTTACCTACCCTCGTGCTTTTTTTGTTAGACTCAATTTTATTTTTGGCTCCAATGAGCGCTTTTCTTCTCTTTGTATACCCAAACCTTGACTCCAATAACACCATAAGATGTTTGCGCTGTTGCTAAAGCGTAATCGACGTCTGCTTTTAGTGTATGAAGAGGAATGGTACCTTCCATGTATTTCTCAGTTCTTGCGATTTCTGCGCCACCCAGTCTTCCAGCACAGGATATTTTAATTCCTCGTGCTCCCTGCCTCATAGAGCTTTGAATTGATTTTTTCATAGCTTTTCTAAAAGACACTCTTCTTTCCAACTGAGATGCCACTGATTTTGCAACAAGCTCAGCATCAAGATCTGGGTATCGTATCTCGTGTATGTTGATTACTATATCTTCAAGATTCGTTATGGCGGATATGGCACTCTTTAGTGTAGATATTTCTCCTCCTCCGGATCCGACTATAACCCCTGGCCTTCTACAATGTATGTTTAGCAATGCTTTAGTTTTTGAAAACTCAGATAAGATGCTGCTTACCTGAGCCGCTTCATACTTTTTCTTGATCATGCGTCTGACCTCCAGATCGGCTGCAATCAGATGACTATAATCTTTAGATTTTGAATAACCAACAGTATTCCAACCATTGCCCAAATTAGGGCCAAGACGAAATAACTTAGGATGTACTTTTTGTCCCATTACGTTTGACCTATGCTGTGCGTTCTAATGTTATGTACAAATTGGAAAAATACTTTTTGATGCTTGCAGATTTACCTCTTGCTCTAGGCATAAATCGCTTCAGACACATTGATTTTCCCACGGTAGCATTTGTGATTGTCAACTCATCCATGTTAAGACCGAAATTATTTTCGGCATTAGCGGCTGCAGAGATCACGCATTTCATCACTTCTTTAGCAATACGCTTTTTAGAAAATTGAAGTTGCAGTAGAGCCTGCCTCACATCCGAACCCCTTATCATAGAAGCTACTAGATTCAATTTTCTAGGACTCACTCTTATCGATTTTCCTACAGCGCTGGCAGAGGCAATGTTATTCATATAAAAAATTTAATTATTTATTTTTTTCCAGCCCCATGGCCTTTAAATGTGCGTGTTGGAGAAAATTCCCCCAATTTTCTTCCTACCATGTCTTCAGTGACAGAAACAGGAAGGAACTTTTTACCATTGTGCACATTAAATGTGATTCCTACAAACATTGGTAAGATTGTAGAACTTCTTGCCCATGTTTTTACAGGCTCAAGCTTTCCAGACTCCTTGATTTTATGAGCTTTCTTTATCAAATGATCCTCACAAAAAGGTCCTTTCCAAGATGAGCGAGCCATAAAATTTTTCCAATTCAATAAAAGTATGAAGTATTTATTATACAAATATTCTCAAAAAGTATCCTATCATTAAGAAATGAGAGCTACTTAAAAAAACTATTTCTTTCTGCGCCTTACAATATACCCAGAAGTAAGTTTATTGCTACGAGTTTTTTTACCCTTAGCACACTTTCCCCATGGGCTCACGGGATGTCTACCACCAGAAGTTTTACCTTCTCCACCTCCGTGGGGATGGTCGACTGGATTCATGGCCACACCTCTTACGTGAGGTCTTTGTCCAAGCCATCTCACCCTTCCTGCTTTTCCATAAGATATGCCCTTGTGGGAGGAGTTTGCTACAGTTCCTATTGTTGCCCTACAAGCAAGACTAATCATCCTTACCTCAGATGATTGCAAAGAAAGCTGAGCATATCCACTGTCTTTTCCTAATATTCTAGCAGAAGAGCCTGCGGATCTAGCAATTTGTCCACCTTTTTCTGGCCTCATCTCTATGTTATGTACTACAGTACCAACAGGAATATTGCTTAAAAGCATGCAATTGCCTGGGTTAAGAGCACATTCTTTGTCAGAAGAAATCACATTGTCTCCTGGTTTCATACCCTGGGCTGCTAATATGTAAGAGAGCGTGCCATCTTCATATTCAATCAGAGCTATAAAAGCAGATCTTATTGGGTCGTATTCCATGTGCTTGACAAGAGCGGGCATTTCTACCTTGGAACGTTTAAAGTCTACCAAACGGTAAGCTTTTTTATGCCCCCCTCCTCTGTGCCTAGAGGTGATTCTTCCTAAATTATTTCTGCCTCCGCTAGAAGACAAAGAGGCAAGAAGACTTTTGACAGGCTTTCCTTTCCACAGATGAGATCTATCTGTGCGAACTAAAAACCTTGTTCCTGGAGTGACCGGATTCGAATGGTTGTTTTTCATTTGTTATTCACCACTAAATGCGCTTATAGATTGACCAGGGTTTAAAGTAATAATGGCCTTTTTTCTGTCAGACCTTTTGCCCAAGATGCCCTTGTGTCTTTTTCTCTTACCTTTGGCGTTGATTATGTTGACTGAAAAAACATCCACGCCAAATATATTTTTGGCGGCTAGGGCTATGTTTTGCTTATTTGCATCAGACAACACTTCTACAATGTATTTCTTTTTAGAGGGAGAGTCCTCTAAAACTCTATAAGACTTTTCCGTTATAATGGGACGTCTTATAATATCCCATGCTTTATGTGAAAATTGTTTCATTACGATAACCTTTCTTCTAATTGGCGTACTGCGTCAACAGACATCACCAATGTGTCGGATTTGACAATGTCGTATACGTTAATTCCAACTTGAGGCACGTAACTAAACCTTGGCACATTACGCACTGAAAGTAAGAAATTTCTATCTTGCTCGTGCGCACATGTCAGAATCTTATCTTTAGGCCTAGCGCTTACAAGATTGGAGAGAATACTTATACACTTTTTGGTTGAAATCAAGTTCATGAAAAGATTATCAGTGATGATTAGCGCACCACTTTTAATTTTCAATGATATTGCAGATTTGAGTCCTAGTTGACGAATCTTTTTCGGCAAGCTGGTTTCATGACTTCTAACCAATGGACCATGTACGGTACCTCCTCCTCTCATGTGAACCGCCCTTAATGTACCTTGCCTTGCTCGACCCGATCCTTTTTGTGGTCTAGGTTTTCTTCCTGTTCCAGACACCTCAGAGACTGTTCTAGTTTTGTGAGTACCAGAACGCGCTTTGGCTCTTTGCCAGTCTACAACACGCTTGATGCAAGCCAAAGAAGGCTCTACGGCGAAAACCTTCTCCGATAAATCTATCTTGCCTACAACAGAGCCTGTTTCAAAGCTAAAAATTTCGTATTCAATCACGGCGACCCCTCTGAACTATTTGCTCCTTTATCGAATCACAAACCGAAACCATTCCATTTTTTGGTCCGGGTAGCGCTCCTTTTATTAATATCAATTTTCTTTCGGTATCTATAGAAAATACTCGAAGATTTTGTACTGTCACCTTTTCTGACCCAAGATGCCCAGGCATCTTTTTATTCTTAAAAACCCTACCAGGATCCTGACACCCACCCGTTGAACCAATGGATCTATGAGAAACAGAGACACCATGAGAAGCCTCTAGTCCGGCAAAATTATGTCTTTTCATACCTCCACTGAATCCTTTTCCTTTGCTGATTCCTGAAACGTCCACAAGTTGATTTGTTATGACTCCAAAATTCTCTAAAGTAAGGTTTGTTCCTGACTTTATCTGACTTGTGTTTGTGCCATACAAACGAAATTCTGCAATCGACCTTAAGGGCGTAATTTTCAATTTAGAAAAGACTCCCAGATGAGGCTTAGTGGCGTTCTTGATCTTACAAGCACTATGAGCAACTACCAAGGAGTTATACCCATCTTTTTCTTCAGTTTTAATTCGAAGAACAGTGCAATCAAGGACTTGTAAAACCGTAACTGCTATTAAGTGGTTATTTGCATCGTAAAGAGATGTCATGCCTAACTTTTTTGCTAGGAGTCTGCCAGTCAACATTGTAAGGACCAAAACAAAATTATAAATTAAGTGTTTATTTTATTTTAAGCTCAATGTCTACCCCCCCAGGTACATTTAACTTATCCAGCTCTTCAATAACTTGAGGAGTTGGGTAATCAACTATTATTAAGCGTTTTGAGGTGCGAATCTCAAACTGCTCTCTAGCTTTTTTGTTAACGTGTGGAGAGGTGTTTAGAGTGAATTTTTCTATTTTTAGAGGCAGTGGAATAGGACCATTAACCTTGTTACCCACTTTTTCTACTACTTTCACGACCTCTTTTGCTGTTTTATCAAGCAAAGCAGGATCGTAAGATCTTAGCCTAATTTTTAACTTTTGTTCAGACATTATCACAAACCTGCGACTCGTATTGTTTTGTTTATTTGCACACTGCCAGATCGAATCAAGAACTGCAAAAATCTGCTACAGTGAAAGTTCATTGTAACAGACTTTTTCCAAAGGATCTCTTATTTAATGACTTGCGTTACGGTTCCACTTCCAACGGTTTTTCCACCTTCCCTGATTGCAAATCTTTGTTTTTCTTGCATTGCAACTTCGTGAATTAATTTCACTCTTAATTTGACGTTATCTCCAGGCATCACAACTTGCAATCCTTCTGGAAATTCGAAACCTCCAGTGATGTCGGCCGTACCAAAGTAGAATTGCGGCTTATATTTTGCGTTGAAAGGAGTTTTTCTACCACCCTCTTTCTCTGTAAGAACGTATATTATTGCTTCAAATTCGTTGTGAGGAGTTACAACTCCGGGAGAACATATTACCTGCCCTCTTTCTATGTCGGCCTTTCCTTTTTCTGGAACCTTAATCCCTCTAAGTAATATTCCAACATTTTCAAGTGGCTCGGCTGTTTCAAGAACTTTTCCAAACATTTCGATTCCAGTGCAGACACTTTTTTGAGTAGGTCTTAGACCTACTATTTCAACCGGATCTCCAACTTTTAAGACTCCTTGTTGCACCTTACCAGTTGCAACAGACCCTCTTGGAACTCTGTGCACACCTTCCACGCTCATCAAAAAGCCTTGGTCAAGACTAACGCTTGGCTGAGGAATGTGTTCATCTATAGCATCTAAAAGTTTTCCTATGGACTCTAATCCATCAGGGTCATCTTCAGTTGCTTTTAAAGCAGAGCCTCTAACGATGGGAATGTTGTTTCCATCGTATCCTTGTTTACTTAGCTCCTCCCTAATTTCCATTTCAACTAACTCTAAAAGCTCCTCATCTTCTACCATGTCCACTTTGTTGAGGAACACTACCATTGCAGGAACTCCAGTTTGCTTTGCGAGTAATATGTGCTCTCTTGTCTGGGGCATTGGTCCATCTGGAGCGGATACAACCAGAATTGCACCATCCATCTGGTTAGCTCCGGTGATCATGTTTTTTACATAGTCGGCGTGTCCCGGACAATCTATATGAGCGTAATGTCTTTTTGCGGTTTCATATTCTACGTGAGCAGTGGCGATTGTGATTCCCCTAGCTTTTTCTTCTTCAGCAGAATCTATTTGTCCGTATGCTCTGGATTCAGCCAGACCCTTCTTTGACAAATAGTAAGTCAAAGCTGCGGTCAGGGTTGTTTTTCCATGATCTACGTGACCTATGGTACCAACGTTACAGTGAGGTTTTTTTCTTTCAAATCTCTTTTTAGACATATGAGTCCTTTCGTATTATCAAGTTTTAAGTTTTTTATCTCCTCAGTTTAAACAAGGAGAGCGGATGATGGGAATCGAACCCACGCCACCAGCTTGGAAGGCTGGAGCTCTACCATTGAGCTACATCCGCATGCTATTTAGCGCTCATGGTGGGGAGAGTAGGAATCGAACCTACTCTCGCTTGCGCGGGCAGATTTACAGTCTGCTGCCATCCCATTCGGCCATCTCCCCAGCGCAGTCAACTAGGCCATACACTAACATTAAGTGACGTATAAATGCAACAAATAATAGACCAGTAAGTTAAATCTTGCTACATTCTGCGCACTAGTATCGATTCAATCTAACAGACTCAGCCTTCTAAGCACCATACAAATTCAGAAAATGAAAGTACTAACATGTGAACAAAACTTCCACCTCCTCTTATTCTGATAATATGGGAACCTATTGTCAATCTCCATTTGGGTCTAAAAATAGCTGTGCAGTACTTAATTTATGGTAAACATTCTTCGATAGAGTGTTTAAAAAATGGTAGTCGAAAAATTTTGCAAGTTCTTTGCGAAAATAAATTTTACTTATCTCACTCAAGTTTGATCGAGAAATTTAGCTTCACAGTTGTTTCAAATGCTTATTTGGACAATATAGTGAAAGGCGCAAATCACCAGGGCATAATCATTAAAGTTGTTGAAAATGATATTTTGATGCCTCAGTCATTAGATCGGTGTAATAAGGTCGCTATTTTAGACGGTATAACAGATCCGCATAATCTTGGGGCAATTATTCGTTCAGCCGTTGCTTTTGGCTTTGATGCTGTTGTTACTGGAAAAACAAATTCTGCAGGAGAAAACAGCGCTGTTGCTCGTGTTGCAAGCGGAGCTTTGGAGCATATAAATTTGCTCAAAGTAACAAACATCAGCAGAACGATGTCCAATTTAAAAGATCTGGGATTTTGGATCATAGGTCTGGATTGTCACGCCTCAGAATCGATCGAACATCCATTGATGAGCTCATCTAAGATAGCTATTGTATTGGGCTCAGAGGGGGAAGGTTTGAGACCTCTTATTCGCAAAGGTTGTGATGTATTAGTAAATATTCCGATGTCAAAAAGGGCAATATCTAGCATTAATGTTTCAAATGCCGCCTCAATTGCGTTTTATATTGCATCAAAGCATCCCAGTGAATAAAGCGCCCTAACGATTGGAGGCAATTTGGATATTTAATTTTTACTTATACATAAATACATATCAGGTATGACAAAAATAACAAAAGCTAAAAGAAGCGATATCGAGTCTAAGTGGCAAGCGATATGGCAAGATAAAGGAGTTTTTCAAGCTAGAATAAATCACGAAAAGCAAAAGTGTTATGTTCTAGAAATGTTTCCTTACCCTTCTGGTAACCTGCACGTTGGACACGTAAGGAATTATGTAATAGGAGATGTTATTGCTAGGTATAAAAGGTTGCTTGGTTTTGAAGTGCTTCATCCAATAGGCTGGGATGCTTTTGGGCTGCCGGCAGAAAATGCCGCAATAGAAAAAGGCATATCTCCACACGAATGGACTCAAAACAACATCAATGCAATGAGATCTGAGTTATTGTCTCTGGGGCTTTCTTATGATTGGAGTAGAGAAATTGCCACTTGCGATAGCAGTTATTATGTTCACGAACAAAAGCTTTTTATCAAAATGCTCGAAAGTGGTATTGCATACAGAAAAGAATCCTTAGTTAATTGGGATCCCGTTGATCACACTGTTCTTGCTAACGAGCAAGTGGTGGACGGCAGAGGATGGCGTTCTGGTGCTTTAGTTGAGCAAAAAATGCTCAATCAGTGGTTTTTCAAAATCACTGATTACGCAGAGAGCTTGCTAAATGATCTTTCGGGTTGGCCATCTAACGTAAAACTGATGCAAAAAAACTGGATAGGAAAAGCTGAAGGGGCAAGTATTACATTTTCAATCGTTGGTTTGAAAGAAAATGTTACCGTATTTTCTACAAGGCCAGAAACTCTATTTGGATGTACGTTTATTGCAATTAGCCCTCATCATCCTCTCATAGAAAAATCTTTATTACTGGCAAATCCTGAAGTCAAAAGCTTTGTAGAATTGTGTGACACACTAGCAGCGCTTCAAGTCCAGGAAGAACAAGAAAAGCTGGGCCTTCATACCGGGCTGTATGCAGAACACCCTCTGAATAAAGAAATTAAGGTACCTATTTTTATAGCAAATTTTGTTTTAGCTGATTATGCCTCGGGTGCAATCTTTGGCTGCCCTGCGCATGATGCAAGAGACTGGGAATTTGCTCAAAAATATTTTTTGCCAGTAGTGCAGGTGATAAAACCCGATACAGATAACGAATCTTTTCCGTACCTTGATGATGGCATAATGGTAAATTCTGGCTTTTTAAATGACTTGAGCATCGATGAAGCTAGAAATTTAGTTATTAAGCAATTGATCGCTCTTGGCAAAGGCTCTACATCAGTACAGTACAAACTTAGAGATTGGGGAATATCTAGACAACGTTATTGGGGATGCCCTATTCCGGTCATATATTGTCCCTCTTGTGGAGTCTTAGGTATGCCTGAGGATCAACTTCCGGTTGTTTTGCCTCAAGATGTTAGTATTACAGGTAAGGGCAATCCACTCGAATTGCATGCTCAATGGAAGAAAACTATTTGCCATAGATGCGGATCTGCTGCAGAAAGAGAAACTGACACTTTTGACACATTTTTTGAGTCTTCTTGGTATTTTTTACGATTTTGTAGCCCTCAAAGCTCTAATTTGGTAGACAAGAAAGATTGTGACTATTGGATGCCTGTCGATCACTATATAGGGGGTATAGAGCATGCGATATTACATCTTATGTATGCAAGATTTTTGACAAACGTGATGTCACAACTAGGTTATTGCCAAGTATCCGAACCCTTTTTGGGGCTTTTAAATCAGGGTATGGTTTTACATCACATTTTTAGGGACAAAGAAGGTTCTTATGTGCATCCAAGCCAAGTACAAGAATCTCAGGGAAAATTGTTCAATAAAGATACAAATGCTGAAATTTTTAAAAGCGACAAGCTAGAAAAAATGAGCAAATCCAAAAAAAATGTGGTCAGTTTAAACAACATGGTAAAAGAATACGGTGCTGATACAGTAAGGCTTTTTGTAATGTCAGACAGTCCTCCTGAAAGGGATTTGGAGTGGAATATTGATGGCATTGAAGGCTGTAGTAAATTTGTTGATCGTCTCTTTGCCACTGGCGAGTATCTTTTAGCGGTACAAGAGCATTGGTCTTTTGATAAAACATCTCATTTAGTAATTTTGACTCACAAAACAGTGGCGCTTGTATCTGATGCAATTACCAACTCAAGGTTTAATAAAGCTATAGCTTTGCTTAGAGAGCTGAGTAACTCTATTAATGATAATATCTCCAAAAAGCAAGATTATCATTGCACTCTTTTTGCATTTAAAGCTCTAATAAAAATGCTCAATCCCTTTATGCCTCACTCTACAGAAGAAATTTGGCATAAATTTGGCCAAACAGATCTGCTTGCCACAAGTTCTTGGCCTGATTTTGATGCAGAGATTGTGAAAGAATCCTTTTTTACGATCGCTGTTCAAATAAATGGCAAATTGCGTACAACAATGCAAGTGGATGCGGAATTAAGTGAGGAAGAAGTAAAAATTAAGGCTTTAAATCATGAAAAAATAGTGCCTTACATCAATGAGAATCTTTTGAAAAAAGTTATATACGTTTCTGGAAAGGTTGTTAATTTAATTATATGAAGATAATGATTGTGGATTCATGGATTTAATATGAAGTACCTTCAAATTTGAGTCCGAGAATTGGATTTTCTAATTAATAGGTAAGTAATGTCCAGAACCAGAAATAGCATTGAAACATTGATTGATAATTTTCAAAGCTTACCAGAGGCTGAATTAGCGCAAGGCTCGGAAATCTTGCAGAGAGACCTAGATTACGCTATGGGTCAAATGGGAAGCAAGCTTACCATTCAATTGCCTACTCATCTACCAAAAAGGGGGTTAATGCAATTAGCTCGCTCTTTAGAAGGAAACAAGTCTGTAGAGTTTTTTTTATCAGTAGCTGTGGGGTCTATGGGGGGCGGCAAGTTGCTGATACCTATATTCCAGAAAACGATATACTGGGGCCATTTTTCAGAGCTCTACACGTAAATTCTTCTTTAACTAGCTTTGTATACATAGGTAGAGAGGACTTAGGAAAATGGATAAGAGTTGAGGATTTAGCTGAAGCTTTTCAACGTAACAAGACCTTAACCTCCTTTTGCTGTACTCCCTTTCATGTTGAGGAACAAGGAATTTCTCAATTAGCGGGAGCTCTTAAGGGCAATAGTACCTTAAACTCTCTTATATTAGGAAACAACCTGATTTCAAACCAAGGGGCAAGTGCGCTATCTGATGCACTAAAGGGAAATACATCTTTAACATCTCTTGATTTGTCAGGTAGCCTGATGGGAGATGCAGGAATTTTAGCATTTTCTCATTTGGTTAAAAATAGTACTTCATTAGTCTCACTTGGTTTGTTACAAGATACCAATGAGGAGGATCCTTTAACTTCAAAAACAATTGATATTCTTTGTGAGGCCGTAAAATTGCGATTTACACCCATGGTAGATTTTTTACTGATAGGTGGTGATCATGATATTCGAAAGAGGACCTCATATAATGTGTCTAAGATAAAAACAGTATTTAAAACATTAAATGAACATGCTTTGAATGATGAGACTGAAGTAAAAAACTTTGTCTCAGATCTTAAGTTCTTTCAAAGAATAAATAAAAACCCCAATGCATTAGGCATTTTGACTATTCCTGAAGTAGATGCAAGAGCAGACTATATAAGAATATTGAGTCTAAAGCTAACAAATATATCGCTGAGCATTATTTGCAGCTCATTGGAGTTCGTAAAGAATTGCCAGACGCTATTCCCTTTGCCAGGATTTCTAAAAATACAGAAATAATGGAAAAAATACTTTCCTTTGTGGGCCCTCATGGTATTTGGATTATGGATGACAAGTATAGAAAGCTTGCTGGACTTGATAGAGTTGACGACAAAGCTTCTGAACCCCCAATAAAGGTAGAGTCATTGTCAGGTGTAGAGGTTGTTGCCCAAGTAGATGCTTTGGGCGGCCCGGCGCAGGATGAGCTTCCCCTAGAATAAATGGATTGCGTCAATCATTTGAGCAATATGTTGGTTTGAAAACTGTTTTGAGCACGCCCCATACACAATCTTGGTGTGGGGCATTTTCAATTGTTCTAAAGCTGATGCTGACCTGTTTGCTTTTCTATATTTTCTATCCAATCTTTTGTTACGTTCACAAAAAGTTCTAAGTGAGCCCTCACATCAAGAACCTTATTGATTTCTTGCCTTGATTTTTGGCCGATACTTTTAATTTTTTGCCCCTTGTTGCCCAGAATCATGTATTTATGGTTCTTTTCTTCTGTGGTAATGACTTGCTTGATTATCACTCTATTACCTTCTAGATCCTCCCAAGACTCGGTATCTACTTTTACTTTATATGGTAGTTCGTGTCCTAATTGTAAAAATAGTTGTTCTCTTGTTATTTCAGAAGCAATAAATCTCATCGAAAGTGTTGTATAAGAAAGCCTGTCGTACTGTAAGGGAGAGATTGGAGCTATACTTTTTAAATGACGGATTAAATCTCCAACTCCTTTTCCCGAAACTGCGGAAGTTTTAAACTGTATTGCATCAGGCATGAGTGCCTTCATCTGTTGTTGCAATTTTTGTAATGCAACAAAGTCTACTTTATCTACTTTGTTAAAAACTATAGCAATATTATTTTGTTCATGTTTTTCTATTTTTTTTAATATTCCTTTTGTGATGTTATCTGGTTCATAGTCTTTCGTGGCATCGATCAGTAATAATACGTAGTCTGCTGCTGAGATACTGGACCACGCGCATCTAACCATATTTTTGTCTAGATTGTTTTGTGTCGCAAAAATTCCTGGAGTATCTAAAAACAAAAACTGTGTATTGTCCTTAGTGACTACGCCTGTAATCGTTGTACGAGTTGTTTGAGGTTTATGAGTAACGATTGATACTTTTTGTCCGATTAAGTAATTGAGCAAAGTAGATTTACCAACATTTGGTTTTCCTATCAAAGCTATTGTTGCAAATTTTGTGTTCATTGATTATTTTCCGTTTTTTTTATACAATAATTGATGCTATTGAAATATATCACGTATATCTAGATTAAGCTTCTTTGGATTTTGATTGGTTTATAAGATGTCTACTGAGAAGGTGCAAGTTATCTTTATTTATCCCGATGGAACTGAGCAATTAGTTGAGGCTCATGTAGGTTTATCTATTTTAGAAGTTGCAAAACACAATGATGTCGGCATTGAAGGTGCTTGTGGAGGTGGTCTTGCTTGTGCAACGTGTCATGTAATTGTAGAGGATAAAGCTTGCTATGACGCTCTTCCAAGTCCAAGCGAAGAAGAAGAAGATATGCTTGACATGGCATTTGGTTTAGAGCCCACTTCTCGCCTTTGTTGTCAGCTCATTATTACAAAAGAAATGCAGGGCATAAGATTCAAAATTCCAGAAGGGACTTGTAATCTGGCTTGAATCTAATTTATTAAAACATCTGCAACAGTATTTAAAATTTGCGGTTTTGGTCTCCAATGAGTTGATCTTGCTAGATATTTAGTGCTAATTTTTTTGCATTGTCTTTGAATCCAGATATTATACTCTTCGCCTTGCCCGTTTTTAATCTAGATTATCGGTCTTAATTTTGGAAGTAGTGAAAGAGGTGGAAGTAGAAACTCTAGAAATGAGTCCAGAGCCTACGTGTCAGATAGCAGAAATGGAGGATCTTTTGGGCGATATAGTGTTATCTGAGACATATTATTAACTACAGAATGCTTTTCTACGTCATCTAGACGAGAGATTTTCAGGGGCCAGCAGAGTGTAAAAATCTGCTGGCTTTTCTTATTTTAATTATGCAACGGGTACATCGGTGCTTTCACCCCTATCTTCCCCTAAGCTTAAACTTCCTAAAGCTTCTACTGCCTGATTTTCAACTTGAGTTTCTTGTGTTGCTCTGAATTCTAAACTTTTTTGTAAACAACTATCAGCATCAGCTTGTGCTGCTGGCATTTTGCTAATTATATCATTTAATTTGGCTGCATCTTTTTCAGTAAAAATTGCAAGCTCTTTAAGCGAATCTTTTGCCTTAGGGTCTTTAGTCTTTGACAATTCAATGTAGGTGTCCCACGCCTCTTTCTGATCTGGATCGGCTAAAATCTCTTTTCCTGAAAAGTGTGTTCTAAAGGCAAGCAAAGCTTTCCCTACGGAGTCGGTCATTATTTGTCCGGCAATGTCACTTTGCGGAATATAGTATCCGTATTGGCTAAGCGTGCTAACATTTTCCCACGCGCCTGCATTAAGATTGCCAATATCTTTCCAAGACAAAAGAACACTAGTATCGCTTACATCTTGATGGTCTGCTGGCAATATGCCGATATCGTTCTTAGAAAGACCTTGCCAATCAAAGTATGGTCCAGGGCTTGTCATTCTGAAGGGAGTCCAATCTGAGTGCCCTATTACAAGGTTTTGGCTGATCTTTAATCCCTCACACAAATCATTTATCAAAGTACAAGATGCACGGATTTGCTGAGAAGAGAAATATTCCATTCCGTTATTGATGTGCATAACTGAGATCGCAAAGGAGTTTAGGTTATTTTCTACTACTTTCTCTGGAATTTGCTCACCTGGATATTTTGGATATAAAAATGAATCTTGAGTAAAATTGCCCACTCCAACAGAGTATGCTCTATAATATGTATCAACGAGTTGATGTACGCTTCCGTCCTTTTCAATTACAAAGTGTACGGACAGTTCTGATTTCTTTAGTGCTTCCACAGCATCCTCTAGTGTTTTGCCACCTGAATATTGCAAAGCTATCATCTGCTTGCTGATTTGATAGTCATGACTGGGAAGTTTTTGAGCCTGATCATAGCCAAAAGCGTTCACTCCTTCTGAAGGAGGACAATATTCTCCATCTCTTAGCTTTGCGGCCTCTTCTTGCCATTGTGGATTATTTCGGGCAAACTCTGAAAGAAAATCTGCTTTTGCAGCTATTGCCTGCTCCACGGGAATTCTGTTACTACCCGGTTTTTGCATGATATCGGGTACCAATGCCAACTCTTCTGGGCTAAGCTTTTTTTCTTCATCTTCTATATGCTCGTTTCCAACATTTACTAAGGAATACTTATAGCCTATAGGCTCAGTGCGTATTTGCGCTTGATTAATATCAATCGTGCTGGGAACTGCCTTGCCGTTGTTTATGAAACTTTTAGTCATAATATTTGTACTACTTAATTAAAGTTAACATCACTCCCTATCACGGGTACCTCAGTTAAGCACTTGTGTAAAGATATTTAATTTTGATTGAGATATATTCGTTAATTACGTCTTTTTAGTTAAGGGAGAGGAGGAAAATGGAAGCTTTAGAAGCGAGTATTATGTAGATGTGTCAGATATGCAGTTTTGTGGAGAGGCACATACATCAACAGATGATATGTAGGAGACTGAATATCCTACATCCATCTAGGCCGGAATTTTTACCTCTCCTTCCATTTTTTGATATTCCTAAGTTCTAAAATCTGCTTTGCTGTATTTTTTTTTCCATTGCATACGGCAGCGTGGATGACAATTTACCACAGCAAAGAGCAATTTAGTAAGCGTGCCACACTCCTTACTGAGTATTGATTATTATCCAATCAAAGTTAAAAGGGCTAATTTTCTTCAGCAAATCTTACCCTAATTTGGATAGCATCCAGCAAAAGCTCCAAAATCTAACTGCCTGATATTTACTAGACGGTTATTGTCTTGGGCACTACTTATGGTTATGCAAAGGGTTGGAGCAATCAGGACCACAATTGTTTGCAGCAACTTCATTCCAATCTGTATACCACTCAATTGATAGAGGAGTTTCACATATAGGCAAAAGCTTTACCTCTGAAATGTCAGAGGTAAAAGCCTGAGAGTCTGTTGTAATAGGCTTGACATTTTTTGAAGAATCTTCCGGGTGTTTTGTAGGAGATTCAGCATCAAATGGGCGCTCCGACATAATCTACATTATAAAGATATTTGCAAAACACACCTCAATCTACATTGAGCATTGTAAGCTATTTTTTTAATTCTTCGATATTTCTATCATAATCTCATTACGTCTCATAAACCATGGTGTCCAAGGCGGATTAAAAAATGCATAAATCGGGGTCGAGATAGCAGTTAAATGTTGTGATGTGATGAATTTTTGTAGTTCTGATGTGCGTTTATTGAGGTTATTTTCTGTCCACATTCCAGAGAAACGGATCACTGCACAGCGTTTTGCAGGAATTTCCTTGAGCTTAACGTTTGTGTTTGTTGGAGTTGGTAAAGTTTGTAAGGAGTACTTGGCGGGCATCACAAAACTTAAAGTCCAATTATTATTTGGGTTTTCTGATTGCATTACAGGCACTGTCATCGGAATCTTTTCGGACGATTGCTGCATTACAGGCACTGTCATCGGAATCTTTTCGGACGATTGCTGCATTACAGGCACTGTCATCGAAATCTTTTCGGACGATTGCTGCATTACAGGCACTGTCATCGAAATCTTTTCAGATGATTGCTGCATTACAGGCACTGTCATCGAAATCTTTTCAGATGATTGCTGCATTACAGGCACTGTCATGTTTACATTTTGGGCAGAAACGTTCTTACCAAAAATATAGCCAGCAACTACCATGAAACCTTTATTGATTGAGTCTTTTCTTTCACCAGTAAATTCTCCTTGAGCCACAATCATTGATGGATAATCACGAATTTCAATTCTTCCTTGAGATGCAGTGACCTTGTAATTTGGCTGTTCGTAGCTCAGACCAAACACCTTAATAGAGGCCCATGCGGAGATTCCTAAAAGAAAGAGCCCAGCAAAAATCCACGTAATCATTTTAAACATAATGAACCTATCACAAAGAAATTGAAGGGGGGGGGAACTGAAAGGATCGCGAGGTAATAAGAACCAACTAGAAAGAACCAACTGAGAGTTCACAAAAGAAGATTACAAACTAGACTGAGAAATTTTAGAAGCAGCGAGGCGTCAAATTGCACAATCTCTCGCAATAAGTATTAAAAAAGTAAAAGCCACAAGAAGATCACATAATGCGCAGGATGTCCATGGTGTAAACAAGGCACATGACTCGCACCTCAAGCCTGGCAACGACCTACTCTCCCGCGTCTTATGACGGAGTACCATCGGCGCAGCAGGGTTTCACCTTCGAGTTCGGGATGGGATCTGGTGTGGCACCTGCGCTATAATTACCAAGCCAAAGCTGCAAGCCAAGGCTTTGACATTATCCTTTCATTAAAGTTTTCATTAAATTTGTTCGTCAACTGAGTTGTATAAAGTTAGTACTGCATGCAACTTCTCTAAGTGCGAAAAAAAATCGATTGAATTATTAGTACCAGTTAGCTCAACACGTTACCGTGCTTACACACCTGGCCTATCAACGTAGTGGTCTACTACGATTCTATGAGATCTAGTCTTGAGGTGAGCTTCCCACTTAGATGCTTTCAGTGGTTATCTCTTCCATACTTAGCTACCCAACTATGCTGCTGGCGCAACAATTGGTACACCAGAGGTATGTCCGCCTTGGTCTTTGCATACAAAAGGCAGCTCCTCTCAAATCTCAAACACCCACGGCAGATAGGGACCAAACTGTCTCACGACGTTCTAAACCCAGCTCACGTACCACTTTAATCGGCGAACAGCCGAACCCTTGGGACCTTCTTCAGCCCCAGGATGTGATGAGCCGACATCGAGGTGCCAAACAGTTTCGTCGATATGAACTCTTGGAAACTATTAGCCTGTTATCCCCGGAGTACCTTTTATCCGTTGAGCGATG
>CANGTI010000002.1 GCA_947456795.1 Rickettsiales bacterium | reverse complement strand
TTGAAGAAGAAAAAGTATCTGGAAAATCTGCAAAAATAGTTTGTGCAGAAATGTTTCGCAGTGGAAAAGATATTGAACTGATCATTTCACAGATGGACCTTGCCCAAATTACTGACGAAGGCAAAATTGAAGATATGGTAAATCATGTTTTAAAGTTGGATGAAGAAAGCGTGAGTTCTTATCGAGCTGGAAAGCATAAAGTATTTAACTTTTTAGTATCAGCTGTACTAAAGCAAAGTATGGGTAAAGCAAGCCCTACTCTTGTACAAAAAATATTAAGAAATAAGTTGGATTCCTAGTTATTTGCACTGAGTTTCTTCAAACCTTATACAAAGTTAATCATTTTTACGTGTAAGAGCTTGTTATGCAAAATGAAGAAGAAACTCCTATTTTAGATTATGTTGAGATTGCATGTGAAATGCTTTTCGATGGTAACTATGAGGAGGCTAAAAAAATAGTGCTTTCGTTGCATTATGCTGACATTGCTGACGTTTTGGATCACGTATCAGATGAAGACGGAATAGATGTCTGGTTTAAGTCTTTATTGCCTGATTTACCTTCAGAAACAATTGAATCTTTGCAAGCTCATACTTTGTTTAGAGTATTGTCCTGGATTGGTGCACACGAATTTGCAAAGATTTTAGATCAAGTAGATTTGACTGATGCTATAGATGTTATCAGTAGGTTTTCCGCAAGCGTGCGAAATGAGATATTAGGGTATTGTGGCCAAGAGCGTTCTAAAGAGATAGCTGTAGGGCTTTCTTATCTTAGTAAGACTGCTGGAAGGGTGATGGATCAGGAACTTTTGACGTTAATGCCTCAATGGACTATTAGTCACTGCATAGATTTTGTAATTAAAAAACATTCAAAAAAAAGAATATATTCCATCATAGTGGTGGATGGAAGATTTAAACCCATAGGTTCTGTCGGCATTGCGGACCTTTTAAGGGCTAGTAGAGATCAAAAGATTTCAGAAATAGTCAAGTCTGATGGACAAATAGTTAATACCAATACAGACCTTGATCATCTAGCCTACATATTTAAACAGTACTCTCCAGACATAGTGCCTGTGGTCAATAAATTGGGCAAACTGGTAGGTAGTGTTGCTATAGACGACATGATAGAAATTGTTGCAAAGGAGGTTGAAGAAGATGCTATGCACCTTGGTGGGATAAGGCAAACAGACATATTTGCCAATTTTTTAAACACAATAAAGCATAGATTTTTGTGGCTCTGTCTTAATTTGCTGATCTCGAGTGTTTGCTATTCTTTTATTATAACAAGATTTAGTGACACTATAGTTAAGGTTGTAACTGTTGCGGCAATTGCCCCTATTGTTGCATCTATGTCTGGCAACGCAGGGACTCAGGTCATTACTGTGACTGTGCGAGCAATTGCTTCCGTTGGAGGAACTAAGAAATATTTTTTTCTTAAATTCATGAATAGAGAAATTTTAGTAGCATTAGTCAATGGATTGCTTTTGGCCCCTGTTGGAGGAGTTTTCCTTTGGATTGTATATCGCAAGATTGGCATAAGCTTAGTATTTGGTGTAGCGCTTGCCCTAAATTGTTTCCTTGCAGGGGTTTTTGGTTGCACTGTGCCTGTACTGCTTAGATTGTGCAAGATAGATCCTGCCTCTTCTTCTGGAGTCGTTGTGACAAATTTAACAGATTCTTTAAGTCATCTATCAATATTATTGCTAGCTTTTTGTTTTTTAATCTAATGAATGAGAATTATTTGTAAATCACTTACTGTCTATCAATTAGTTTTACATAAGTGCTTATAATAGGACGTTTTTGGTGTTGATTGGTCTTGACGATTGGATCTATGTATTATACCTTGCCTCCTGATTGGTTCTTGCGACAAAATGGGCCCGTAGCTCAGCGGTAGAGCACCTGACTTTTAATTAGGTTGTCCCAGGTTCGATCCCTGGCGGGCTCGCAGACTTTTTGATGGTTTTGTCAGAATTTCATTTTTGCAGTGCGATAGTTTGTACCTACACTTTGGACACTGCTCTTTGACGATAAATTTCAGAAACTCTAGTAAAAATCCCTTGGAGATTCTATATTTTTCTGATTGTTTCTTTTTTTGATTCCATCCTATGCTGAAAATCGCTTTAATTGGTCGTCCTAATGTGGGCAAATCAACCTTTTTCAATGCTGTAAATTTAGGTCGTAGCAGGGCTATCGTGTATGATTTGCCTGGAGTGACAAGAGATTGCAATTATGCAGAAGGATCTATCGGAACAACCAGTTTTACAATAATTGATACTCCTGGTATTGATTTATCAAAAATGGGTATCGCATTAAGAGATACGATTCAAGATGCCGATCTTATTGCGATGATTGTAGATGGTAAAGTAGGAATTCTACCTGGAGATATCGATCTAGCCCAGTTTATAAGAAATACCAAAAAGCCTGTCATTTTGTTAGTGAACAAATGTGAAAATTCTCCAATTTTAGACAAGCAATATTATAAAATTGGCTTTGGAGATCCAATTTGTATTTCAGCTGCGCATAAAATAGGATTTGAGGATGTGGCCGCAAGGTTTCAGGGTTTTGTATTAACGGATCAAAAAGATTTAGAAGATATTGAGCCAGATGCTGCCTTATCAATTGCAATTGTTGGACGCCCCAATAATGGCAAATCTACCTTGATTAACGCTCTATTAGGGAAAGAGCGCCTTGAAGTAAGCCCCATTGCTGGTACTACAAGAGATTCTATAGATGTGGAATTGAGCTATAAAAATCATACAATACGTTTGTCAGATACAGCCGGCATGAGAAGGAAGGGGCGAATTTTTGATACTATAGAGAAATTTTCTACGTCAAGTAGTATTGAATCAATCAAGAAAGCCAAAATTATTGTTTTGATACTGGACGCTACAGAGCCTCTTCATAGGCAAGATATTAACATATTACATCTTGTAAAGGTGCATAAAAAAGCTTTGATTATTGGTGTAAACAAAACTGATCTTATACCAGATATCAAGAGGATTAAATCAGACTTAGAGCATGAAATTAATAGAATTATTAGTGCCAAAATTGTCTATTGTTCAGCTTTAAAGAATAGGAATATAGACGCAATTTTAGAGGCATGCATCGATACTGAGGTATTGCTGAATAAGGTCATTCCAACAAGTAAGCTCAATAATTGGTTGAGACTTGCATTAAAGCTTAAATCTCCGGGTAGAAATGCGTTTGGCAGAATGTTGAAAATCAAATACTGCGTCTGTATTAAGCAATATCCTATGATAATTAGACTATTTGGTAATATAAAGGAAGACATAGATCCACAGTATCATAGTTATCTATCTAATAGCTTTAGAAAGCATTTTAGCCTTATTGGTGTACCTTTAGAATTTATTTGCAGCAGTACTCCAAATCCTTATTCAAAGAGTTTATAATCACTGTTGTTGTGAGTTAAGGAACTTCTTTATCGACAGCATGTCAAACCAGGTATCTTTTTTCTTCATTGGTTGACGCAGCAAATATGCGGGATGAAATATTGCAGTTGCTGTCAAAGGAACTTTTAGATACTTATTTGTATACTCATAATATTGAGTTCTTACTTTAGTAATTTGCTTTTCTTGGCCTAAAAGCGCAGTAAGGGCTGTGCTGCCCACTAAAATTAGTAACTTGGGTTTGATTAAAGATATGTGTTTTTCAAGAAATGGCCTACAAATTGCAACTTCAAGATCCGTAGGTCTTCGATTTGCTGGAGGCCTCCAAAATATGGTATTAGTTATATAAATATTTTGTTTTCTTGAAAGACCTATAGATTGCAGTATCAAGTCTAGTAACTTTCCACTATCTCCGCAAAAAGGAATGCCTTTTTCGTCTTCTTGCGATCCCGGAGCTTCTCCAATTAGCATTACGTCAGCTTCTGACGTGCCGTCGAAAATTACGGTATTAGTTGCCGTTTGTTTTAGAGAGCAGCCATGAAAATCTTTTAGAGTGGCATATAAGTCGTCTAAGGTCGTGATTTTATCGGCCAATTGTCTCGCATTTTGTACAAAAGGATCTGCTGGATCGGTTTCCAGCTCGAGGGCCTTATGGATGATTATTGAATGCTTTATAGGTTTTACATTATCAAGATGATCAATTTTGTTGACGTCTACAACTATCGGTTTTTGCACTATAGTTGCAGATTCTTGAACTTTAGGTGGATGTGCAAATGCAACATAGGAATGATTCAGACGCATTGTGTCAAACCAAAGTTTCAATAGCGTGTCTGAAGTATCATTCATTTAAGGAGTTGATAATTTATTTCCATATATCTTTGACCTTTTCAAAGAGGCTTTTATGATTGCCGCCTGCCTGGTTTTGTTCTAAAGCACCAAGTTCTGCAATGATATCCCTTTCTTGTTTTGTTAGAGTTTTTGGTACCATGATGTACACATCTACAAATAGATCTCCTCTATCTTGAGATCTTAATTTTGGCATTCCTTTTCCTTGTATTTTTATTCTGTGATCGTTTTGAGTGCCAGGTGCAATTTTAATTTCTATAGATTCCCTATCTATTGTTTCCGCTGTTATTGTCCCTCCTAAGGCAGCTGTGTAAAAGGGTATCGGTAGTTTACAGTATAGACATTCATCTCTTACTTTAAATATTGCATGAGGTTTAATAGAGATCACTATAAATAAATTTCCGGTCTCTCCGCCCCTTGTTCCTGCTTCTCCTTCGCCTGATAATTTTATATGATTTTCATTCTGGACTCCTTTTGGAATCGAGATTTTGATTTTTCTGTGCTTATTGATTCTGCCCTCTCCAGAACATTCTGTGCAAAGGTCCTTTATTACTTTTCCAGCTCCTTGACAGTGAGGGCAAGTTTGTTTTATTTGAAAAAATCCATGTTGCATAAGGACACTTCCATGACCTTTGCATTTCGGACAATTTTTTGTTGCACCAGCCTTGCTGCCAAATCCATTGCATCCAGAACATTTTGTTGCAGCGGCAAATGATATTTCAGTTTCAATTCCGGTAAATGCTTCTTCTAGAGAGATGGATATATTGTACTTTATGTCGGACCCTCTTCTGGGTTGCCAAGATCCTTGAACATTGCCACCATTTTTTCCCATGAGGTCTTCAAACATATCAAATATGTCGAAATTACCGCTTTTACCAAATGCGTCAAAATTTCTTGGATCAAATTCAGAGCTACCTTGTGACTGTTGAGCTTGGTTAAAACCAGCAGCGCCGTGTTTGTCGTAGATTGCTCTCTTTTCATCATTTTCTAAAACTACATATGCTTGGTTTAGCTCTTGTAATTTGGCTTTAGCTCCGTCATCGGTCTTGCTAAGACGATGATACTTTTTCACAAGCTCTCTGTAAGCAGATTTTACCTCTGCTTTACTCGCTTGTTTTTGAATTCCCAAAACCTTGTAATAATCAGTCATTTATTTAATTAGAAATCAATGAAATTTTAGTTCGAAAACCAACAAAATAAGTAAGTTGGTTCTCGAGCTTAGTCTTTTTAACAACATCAGATCTTTGAGACCTGTTTGCTACTTTGTTACCTTATTTGGACACATCCTCGTACTGAGCATCTATCTCTTTTTTTGTGTCACTTTTTTGTTCTTCTTGATTATTTTGATCATTATATACAGCGCTTCCTATTTTTTGTGAACTTATTCTAAGTGTTTCAAGTTTAGATTTGATATCTTGCACCTGTTCTGATGTCAATGCATCTTTTAAGGATTTGATATCAGATTCTATTGTGTCTTTATCTGAAGGAGGGATCTTGTCGGAGTGATCAGTTAAACTTTTTTCAGTATCTCTTATAAGACCTTCGGCCTCGTTTTTGAGGGAGAGCGTCTCCTTATAGAGTTTGTCTTCTTCTGCGTGAGCTTCTACATCAGACATGATTTTTGCAATTTCTTCCTCGCTAAGCCCACCAGCATTATGAATTTTGATAGAATTCTCTTTGCCTGTTTTTTGATCTTTAGCAGAAACATGTAGTATACCGTTCATATCAAGTTCCAAAGTTACTGCAATTTTTGGTACTCCTGCAGGAGCCGGAGCAATACCAGAAAGCTCAAATGTGCCCAGTTTTTTATTGTCTTTTACTCTTGTTCTTTCTCCTTGATATACCTCAATGGTGACTGCGGTTTGATTATCTACAGCTGTTGAAAAACCTTCTTGTACTTTTTTTGCAGGAATAGGTTCTGCTCTTGGAATGATTATGTGAAACACTCCTTTTTCAGATCCTTGTTGTGTTGCAATACCAAGAGAAATAGGTAGCACATCTCTAACGGTGATGCCTGTCTCTATACCTTCTAATTCACCTGCTGCATGAATTGCGGCACCCATTGCAACTGCTTCATCTGGATTTATTCCTCTGTGAGGTTTTTTGCCAAAAAACTTATGTACTGTATCAATGATTTTTGGCATACGGGTCATACCCCCTACGAGAACGACTTCATCTATGTCAGATGCTGCCATGCCTGCATCTTTAAGGGCTTGTTTGCACGGCTCAATTGTTTTTTGAATTAGATCATCTACTAAAGATTCTAATTTTGATCTTGTGATTTTTTTGAGCAAATGCTTCGGACCGGTGCTGTCTGCTGTAATATAGGGAAGGTTGATTTCTGTTTCTTCCACAGTTGAAAGGTCTTTTTTTGCTTTTTCTACAGCTTCTTTCAGTCTTTGTAGCGCGAGAGGATCTTTACTTAGATCTACTCTGGTTTCTTGCTTGAAATCATTTACGAGATACTCAAGCAGTCTCATGTCAAAATCTTCTCCTCCAAGGAAGGTGTCTCCACTTGTAGATTTGACATCAAAAAACCCCTCTACGATCTCCAAGATCGAGATATCAAATGTGCCACCTCCAAGGTCATAAACTGCTATTTTACGTTCTGTGGAGTCATGTTTTTTATTGAGCCCATAAGCAACTGCTGCAGAAGTTGGTTCTCTAAGAATTACAACCTTTTTTAGACCAGCCGCTTGAGCTGCGTCTTTTGTGGCTTTTAGTTGATCATCATCAAAATAGGCCGGTACAGTGATTACTGCTTCTTCTACTTTTGCATGCAGTTTGTTTTCAGCAGATTCAATTAAATTGCGTAAAATCATGGCACTAATTGCCTCAGGGGATCTTTTTTCGCCTTGTGCTTCTACCCAAGCTCTTCCTGTGGCGTTTGTTGCTTCAACAATTTTGTAGGAAACCAGTTTTTGTCCGTTTACAACTGTTGGATCGTTATACTTCTTTCCGATTAAACGTTTTACAGCGTGAATTGTGTTCATTGGATTGGTTACAGCTTGGCGTTTTGCGCTGCCTCCAACTAGTATTTTTCCTTCTTTTGTAAACGCTACGATTGAGGGCGTTGTACGTTCTCCTTCGCTATTTTCTAAAACTCTGGCCACTCCTCCTTCAAAAACTGCAACACAAGAGTTTGTTGTTCCAAGATCTATTCCGATTGTTCTTTTTGTAGTTGTCATATTAATTTACCCGCTTGAGTGAAAAAACCATCTTTGGTGCTTTTAGGTTGCTGCAAAAGAGCAACCTAAAAGCACCACTGCTGTCTATATAATGACTGAGGGGAGCTTTTCAAGGGCTTAAACAATACTAATAAAAACCTCGTAAAGCCTTTTTATAAAGCTTATCAGATTATTTTCATTACAAGGAGCCTTGTAGATTTATATTGTTTATCTTTAAGGATCACGCAGCAAGGGGGAGCGTTCACGTTATCTTTCGTATAAGGTAATTCTGCAACAATTACTGCGCCAATTTCAAGCCAACCTTTTTTTAATAAGGATTCAAGCGCTGAAAAAACCATATTATCTTGATAAGGAGGATCTAAAAATACTAAATCGTATTTTTGATATGCTTGAGGTAACTTGGTAACGTCAAGTAGTGCATACCTAGCGTTTAGATTGTTTTGCAAGATAAAATCCCTGCCAATTTTGAGATATTGTGGATTAATATCCAAAAGCGTTGCGCTTTGGGCTCCTCTAGAAAGTGCCTCAAAAGCCAAGCTCCCAGTGCCTGCAAAAGCATCTAATACTTTACTTTTTTTTATGTCGATCTGTAAAGATCCCAAGATGTTGAATATCGCTTCTCTCAAAAAAGATGCAGTGGGTCTATAACTTGCACTTTTGGCAGAGGGAATCAGTTTATTTTTTATTGTGCCAGCTAGTATGCGCATTGCCTTACATTTTTAATTTATGAGATAATTATACTCGAATAAGCAAAGCAAGCAGTTATTTTAGTTAGTGCTACATCTGTTTTTTATAATACTTGAGATGTCTGATTCTAAATAAACTTGATTTGTTGTTTTATGCGACGTGGTTTTTTTTCTCAAGTTTTTCATCAAACAAATAGTGCTACAAATCATGATCATTTGGACCAAGAATCAGAGGATGTTTATGAATTAGCTGATTTTAAGGAGTCAGATGAGGATAAAGATATCATTCCATTGGTATGGGGTAGAGCCAGGGTCAGCGGACGTCTGATTTGGCATGGGGACTCTGTTAATGCCGATCCAAAAATTGCATCTTTTGCAATAGGTATATGCGAAGGCCCAATCACTTCTATTAACAACATATACGTTAACAATCAAAAAAAGATCTTTAAATCAGATGAGTGTTGCAAATATCTAGGTACTTTAGATCAAGATATGGATCCATTTATTTTGCAGTCTTTAGAAAAGGTTCCAGCATTTAGAGGGCTAGCCTACGTTGTGTTTTATAACTTTTCTTTGGAACAATTTAACGGTGAAATTCCTCAATTTTCTTTTGATGTTTCATCATTGCTGTTCGAGCACAAAAACAGGGTCGGCAAAATTACTGCTGTAAATGTTATTCCTGGGTGCGGAGAATTTGTATACGACACCAGGCTCTTATATAAACAAGATCATCGAGAAGGTATGCAATTTTCTACAAGAGGCAAATCGCCCAAATATAGAATCAACTACATGCATCAAGCTACTGTATCTAACAGTGAAGCAAATTTAGCATTTTTGCAACAAGAGCTGCCGGGAGTAAAATGGGTCGCACCCGTTGTGTGTTGGTTTGGTGATAGTCTCGATATTAAAAATTGCAAAATATTACCTCGTGTTGAGTATGAAGAAGGTGTGGCAGATGTTTTTGACGAAATAGACAACAATGTTGAGTGGATGGTCGCTGGATATTCTCGCGCTGAAGTTCCAAAGTTAGCTTTGGGAAATGATGCGGTCATAAGGTACGGAGGTACTGTGAGTGACGAAAGCGTAGTAGCTTACTTACAACTTTTGCGTTCCAAGGGATATAAAATAATGTTTTACCCTATGCTTTTTATTGATGAGGACGCAAAACCTTGGAGGGGTCATATGTACGGTAATGCGAGTCAGGTTGAGGATTTTTTTCGTCACAATGGTTATAACGCCTTTATTGAACATTATGCTAATCTTGTAAAAGATTATGTTGATGCTTTTGTTATAGGGTCTGAGCTTGAAGGTATTACTAGTATTTTTTCTGAAAATCATGGAACAAGAAAATTTCCCGCTGCTGAGGAATTAATTAGACTTGCAAAAAGAGTAAAGGATATTTTCTCTCATAGAGATATTAAGGTAACGTATGCAGCCAATTGGTCGGAGTACCACAGTAAAGAGGGGTGGTACAATCTTGATCAACTTTGGATGTGTGATGCAATTGACTTTATAGGAATAGACGTTTATTTCCCCGCAACAAAGACGCACGATAGTGATATTTCCTACCAAGACATAAAAAATGGTTATACCACCGGGGAGACCTACGAATATTACGAAGCAAACGGCGTTCGTAAATACTGTGACCCGAGCTTTGCACTAAAAAATATAGAATATTGGTGGCAGAATCAGCACATTAATCCAGATGGCACAAAGAGCGCATGGATTCCTCAAAAGAAAAAAATTTGGTTCACAGAATTTGGTTTTGCCTCAATTGATAAGTCTACAAATGAGCCTAACGTCTTTTTCGATCATAGCTCTAAGGATGGAGGCATTCCTAAATTTTCTTCTGGAGAGACCGATTTTGCAATGCAAGAAGAAGCGATATGTGCGCTGATTGATCATTTTCGCTTAGTGCCTAATATGATAGAAGAGATGTTCTTGTGGTGCTGGGATGCAAGATATCCTGCATGGCCTCATTCTATTTCTGACTTTCAAGAATTGTTTGTCCAGGATAAAGCCTATTTGCAGAGCCCAGAGGAAATAGAATGTTTTTGGTCCGATTCAGGCAATTGGAGGCGTGGTCATTGGGTTAATGGCAAATTGTCTTGCGTATCTATAGGAGAGATATTGCATGAAATTTTTCTTAAATACGATTTTCCTTCGTTTGTAATTGATCCGAATTTGCAAGGATTGATTAGTGGAGTGAACTTGAATGACAGTATTGACGGCATCTATTTAGTGGAAATGTTACGTTTGCGTTATCAATTTGACTTGTTTCTTAATGCTGAAGGTGTTTTACACGTTATTTCCAGAAATACTGGTATCGAAGATAAAAAAAGTGATCCTGTAAAGATTTTATCCTTTGATGATTTGAGATTTGCATTAAACGCTCCTTCTATAAAATTTGCACAATCATCTGAAAGTCTTGGAGTTGTACTGTATTTTATTTGCGAAAACGACGATGAAGAAAACGGAGAAGGAGCTGTTTTTACAAAAATCTCCATTAATCCAAACTGCAGTGTCAGGATGAAATTACCGATATCGATGTCATTTTCTAGAGCCTATAGTGCAGCAAACAAAATGCGCAATTCAATGAATGAAAACAATAGCTTGTGCACTCTTCAGGTGCCATTTTTCTTTGAAGCTACCCCTACGGATCTTATAGCACTTCAATTGTCAAAAGGGGAAACAATTTTACTGCGTATTATCTCTGTAAATTTTTACCATAGAGAAAAAGAGTTGATTTGTGTGCGTGTATCTTAGGCAAAAACTAAAGAATTGTTCCTTATTTCTTAGCGTTGTTTATACGTTGAATATTATTGAGATAGAATAGAAATCATTTTTTAAAGGTAGAAATGTTAACATTGCTTGCATCTATTGTTGGATTTATGGGCTCTATTGTGCCAGAGGTTTTGAGATTGGTCAGAGATAAATCAGATAAAGAGCACGAACTAAAGATTCTAGAAAAACAGATTGAAAACAGCAGAATATCTATTACAAACTTAAAAGAGATTGATGCCGGCTCTATAGAGAGAAAGATTATGTACAAAACTTATAAAACTAAAATTAAATGGGTAGATGCTCTTAACGGCACTGTGCGTCCCATGCTTGCCTACGGTTTTTTTGCATTTTATGTTTTTATGAAATTGCGTTGTTGTTCTCTTGCTTCGTACGTATCTTTGATGTCTCAGATTGAAAGTATTTGGACCGAAAATGATTATGCTATTTTTGCTGGAGTAATAAGCTTTTATTTTGGCCAGCGAACTTTTAGTAAGTTGCGGCAACAGTGATTTTTATTTGTTGAATTTCAATCTAGGGAGAAATTACTATTATCTATCTTATGATCTTTGAGTTTTATGCTTATGGGTTGTTCAATTTCTACAAAATCTTGCTCGTCGGGTATAGTCTGGGAAATCAGATAACGTTTTAGTGTATTACATTGGTTTTTTTTGCTATCAATACCTAAGACAGCAAGATTTTTTGTTCTAGAGACAAAGTTTTGGTTGAAAGAAGCGGCAAATTTGTCGTAACTATTATTTAGTGCATAAATATCGGCACCAAGTTTGTTGCCGTGAGAGGCTAAAATATCCACACAAGAAACTAATTTTTGTACAGATTCAAGTATTTTTGCATAATTTTCTATTTGGCTATAATTGCGTATCTGTCTTTTTGTAAGTGACAGTATGTTCATCAAACCGGCTGGTCCTACCGGGAATATGTTTTTTTCCCAGGCTCTTGTCAAAAAGCTTTTATCTGCAGCATTAATTTTTTCTACCACTGATTCTGTGTGCAAAAACATTATTGTAACAGCATAAAAAGAGATATTCTCACCCAGATCTGCCTGATTTTTTAGCGCGGATGCATAATCCTTTTCTGATAAATCTTTTAGGTGTCTATTCATAGACTTGACCAGATTTTCTCTTAGTGTTGTCTTGTCTTCTAGGTCCAAACTTTCTTCGATGAAAAATTTGGATGCTTTTGCATCTATGATAATGAATTCGGAGTTGGGCAAAAACACTATAGCGTCAGGTCTATAGGTTTTATCTGTTGCAGATATTGTAGGTTGTAATTTAAAGTCTAGATTTGGTGTAAGTCCGGATTTAGTTAAAATATTGCTTAAGGTAATTTCTGTTAAATTGCTGCTTTGTACCGGAGACATCAAAGAGTTTTTTAATGTCTTTACTGAAGCGCTTGATTCTTCGACTTCTTTTTCTAGAATCTTTATAGAATTAACAAGTTTTTGTACGTCTGTTCTGATTTCTTGTGCTGCTTTTGTAATCTTTTGGTCATGTTGTATTTGAGCGTTTTTTGTCTCATGTTGATGGGCTTCTAAAAGTTGTTTTGTTAGATCCATGCCTAAGTGCTTTAAAGTGCTTTCTGCTGATTGCATCAGACAGGACTGCATTTTATCCATTTGCTTTAGTGCTTCTTCAGACATTGTTAGCTTTGTACTTAAATGCTGTATTTTTTCCGCTTGCCAAATTTTTTCCTGAATAAGGAGATCTATTTTTTTACTTTTCTCTGTGCTCGCTTTTTGTTCCGAAAGTAAAATATCTTTTTTTGATTTTAAAAGTACCACCAAAAAAACAGTGGTAAGTGCAAATAATAAAAGCAGAATTAGTAAAAAATATAACAGCATGGTATCGAGAGTGGAAAAAATATGCCGAGAGTTTAAAAGGGTGAATTTCTAGAACCGTGAAAACAAAGACTAATATCTAATGTGCTAGATGTTTTGTTTTGCTAGAGTTGCAAGGCCGTCCGCTATGTTGTTTCCAACATCATTTGCGTGAGCTTTCACCCATTGCCAATTTACACTATGTTTTTGAGTAAGAATGAGTAAACGTTGCCACAGGTCGGCGTTTTTTACTGATTGTTTTTTATGGGTTTTCCATCCATTCTTTTGCCAATCGTGTATCCATTCTGTGATGCCACGCTTTAAGTATATACTGTCTGTATAAAGTGTTACCTCAGATTCCTCTTTTAGGGTTTCTAGCGCTTTTATTGATGCAAGTATCTCCATTTTGTTGTTAGTTGTGGCAAGGTCTGAACCTTTTGTCATAAAGGCAATTCCTTCCTCTGATATAATGTACACTCCCCATCCTCCTGATCCTGGATTTGGAGAGCATCCTCCGTCTGTGTAGGCTATAATCTTAGGTCTTTTCATTATTTTCTTTTTTTTTGCGAAAGGCGCTTAGGGAAATGATCTTTGCTGGAGTTTCTTGAGTACTGTTTTTATTGCTACATATTGAAGATTCGTATGATTTTTGTTCTGAAAAATTCAGATCTAAAAGTCTATCTATGCTAAACACTCCATCTTCTTGATTGTCTTCGCACTGAAAGCAAATGTAAAATGGCACTCCGGGATCTGCAAAGCGACTGATTGCAAAAAATGGTACGACCAGATCCTCTAATTTTCCTTCAAAACTTAATTGTATTTCGAATCTATCGTCGTGTACCTTTAAGTTGTAGAATTGATGTTCAATTACTATTGTAAGTTCATCTGGATATTTTTCTTTTAAACTTTCTGCAATTTGCACATCTTTATGAGATGTGCAAAAAGTGATAAAAAAGTGATGGTTACCTTGTATGCCATTTTTTGCAACGGTTTTCAAAGCTTCCCGTACTACGTAGTAGATAGCTTTGCTGATCATTTGCATGTAGTCAAGGTAGTCGCCCATTTAGCTCTAACACCAATAAGATAAGTATCTACAGCCCTTAATAAAAGGCAGTTTAACATGAATTTTTGCACTAAAATCTTTTCTTGTACATGATTATTTACATATAGAGCAGAATCAGCAAAGAGCTTGTGTTATGGGCGTGCTTTTGTTAGAATCCAGTGATTTTGTTATCGGTGGTTTTGTTATGTCTTGTAGGTGTAGGCTCGTTTTTGACTCAAATATGATTTTGAATATGCGTCGGAATGGTTTTTCCAATTATTTCTCACAACTAGGAAATTTATGTTAAAGAAAGTTTATCTCCCGGCTCTTCTTGTTTTGCTTGTCTACCCTCCAATTCTGGGATTCTTTGCATACTTGTATATATCAAATTTTGGATTTGGACTTTACGAAGCGCTACTAATTGTATTTAGCTACTATATGGTGAACATTACAATTGGAGTGGGTTTGCATAGATGTTGGGCTCACGGTGCTTTTGTTCCAAATAAAGTGGTCGAGTTTATACTAATATTGTTTTCCTGCTTTGCTCTTCAGGGTCCTATTTTAAAATGGGTATCTGACCACGTAAGGCATCATTCGTACACTGATACGGATAGAGATCCCCATTCTCCTCTTAAATTTGGAGGTGGTCTTAAGGGATTCTTTTGGTCTCATATTGGATGGATGCTTACCAAATCTCCGTTAGACATAGATAGGGCTACTGTAAAGAAATTTAGCCGCAACAAACTGGTGATGATGCAATTTAAATATTATTGGCAGATTGTGCTTTTTTTTAACACTATAGTTCCTTTTGTTATTGGTGTTGCTTGTACAGGTACGTTTGTTGGCGGTATTGCTGGGTTTATTTTTCTTGGAATAGGAAGGGCCGTTCAACAGCATGCCACTTTTTGCATTAATTCCATGACTCATTACTTTGGCACTAAAGATTATGATAAAAATTCAACTGCTGGAGATATTGCTTGGATGGCTCCATTTCTCTTAGGAGAGAATTGGCATAATTTTCATCATGCCTTTCCTTCTGATTACAGAAATGGGCCAAAATGGTACCATTTTGACGTGCACAAATGGATAATATGGACGCTTGCAAAGCTTGGTCTAGCTAGAGACCTCAAGTGCACCTCTGATGTTCGAATTATTGCTCAGAGAAAATCTGTTCTGCACAATTCATTCAAGAACATTTCTGAGAGGTGGTCAGACTTGCAAAAAAGATTTCATTCTGAAGGTAAGTTAGCAATTAACAGCGTGAACAAAACTACTGAAGAGATCAAGGGTTACACTTCTTCTGCTTTTAAAAAGTATAACAAAGATCTTGCGGACTTATCATTGCGAATAAAGCTTCTTATCGACTCAGAAGACCTTTCAAAAAGATTGATCAATGAATTTTCCTCACTGTTGTCCAGTTTTGAATACAATTTGAACAAGATTGAAAAGGAAATTTTTTCTACTCGAGGTATCGTTTAGTAGAGTAATTGAATATTTGATTCATCACTCAGTTTGTTTGAGCATTTTCAATAAACGTTGTGTGCAGATGTTTTACAACTACATCTGCCTGGCTGAGTGGGACTTTTATTCTTATAATGTGTGTATCTAAACAAACTTGTCGTACATCAATCTTTGTTAGTTGCAGCTCTTTCCAGATATTGGATAACATGTCACAACTTTCTCCTATACTCCACCCCACTATAGCTACTAGAGCGCTTTCGGAATCTATTTTATAATCTTGTACGATTGCTTTGTTAGCCAAAATTGTGTCTATTTTGCTTTTTTCTGACAATGGTGCTTCAAATTGACAACTTTTTTCAAGATGATTAATAATTAAATTAGAACAATAAATCTCTTTTAGCTGATCTATAAGAAGGGCTATCGCAGATGTTTTGATTGTACAAAAGATGATGTCATTTTTTAGTGTAATGCCTTTGATTTTAGGGGATTCCATACGATCTTTATTTCGTTGTAAAATTTTTGTTCCTGGTAGGGATGAATTTGTTGCAATTACCTCAAGAGGCACGTTATAGCGCATGGATATTTCCACAGATCTTCTTTCTAAAACTTTTGCACCATAACGGGCAAAGAGTAACATTTCTTCGTGCGAGATTGAGTCTATCTTTAGGGCTTTAGACACAAGCCTTGGATCCGCTGAAAACACTCCCGCAACATCTGTGTAAATCTCACAGCTTTGAGCCTCAATAGCTGCGGCTACTGCCACTGCGGTTGTGTCTGACCCACCTCTGCCTAAAGTAGTAACAATATTGTCGTCCGTTATGCCTTGAAAGCCACAAATGATTGGCACTATTCCTTGTTTTACGTAAGACATGATCTTGTGGCTGTCGATGCTTAGTATTCGTGCTCTAGAAAAGCTAGTATCTGTTATAATGGGTATTTGCCAGCCTTGAATTGCTTTTGCAGTAATTCCTCTATTTAGTAAGGCTAGAGCCAGCAATGCTGCAGATAAATTTTCACAGCTGCTTATGGCTGCATCGTATGCTTGTAATGCTAATTGTGTATTTCCGACTTTGACTTCCATACATTTTGCAATAGCTTCATTTGTGGCGCCAGCCATGGCAGACACCACAACGACTAACCTTATTTCTCGACTTTTATTTGAGATAGATTCGGCAAGGCAAGATATATGCCTAGTAGTTGCCAAAGATGTTCCACCAAATTTTTGAACTATAAGGGGTTTTGTATTTGTTGACATTCTTTTCAAGAAGAAAGAATTATTAGGCTTTTCGGGACCAGATGAACTGCTAGATGTGGATTGAAAAGTGCAAGATTCAATCTTAGCCAGCAATTGTATTTATTTTTTTTCTAATGTGCTACCATTTACGCCAGGTTTTTTTATTAGTTTTAAAAAATTATAAATTCATATGTTGAGATCTTTAGCAAAGGGATTTAGCAAAGCCCTGAGCAACTTTATTGGCAAGAAAAAAATTGATCTTGCTGCATTTGATTCCTTGTTGAGTGGTATAAGGAACGCTTTGATAGAGGTTGATGTTGCTTTGGAGGTCGCAGACTATCTTATTAATCGCATTAAAGACTCTAGCTATAAAAAGGACATTTTTTCTGCATCTGATTCTGCAAATTTGCTTGTAGAGATCATTAAAGAAGAACTCATAAATATTGTCTCTAACGAAGAAGCATCTAGCTCTCTTAATATTAGAGGGAAGCCTGCAGTTATTATGTTAATTGGCAACAATGGCGTAGGTAAAACTACGTCTTGTGCCAAAATCGCCCATTACATAAAAAGTAAGTACCAAAAATCTGTACTTTTGGTTTCTTTGGATAAACTAAGACCTGCTGCTCAAGAGCAATTGAGAGTGATGGCAAACCTTGCATCAGTAGATTATTTTTCTTTTGCAGAATCTACCGTAAAGCAATCTTGTCTAGAATCTCTGAGTTGGTCCAGACAAAAGGGTTACGAAGTGGTTATATATGACACTGCGGGCTGTTCTAATGTGGCTTTAGAATCAATCAAGCTGCTTGCAGAAGTTAAAGACACAATTGGAGCAAAGGAAGTTCTTTTAGTTGCAGATGCTTTGACCGGACAAGACGCCGTAACATCTGCTAAATGTTTTGCAGATATTGTTGGTATTTCTGGTGTAATACTGACAAAAATGGATGCAGATTCCAAGGGAGCTGCCGCATTAAGCATCAAATACGTAACCAATAAATCTATAAAATTTATTGGAGTGGGAGAAGATGTAAAAGACCTGGAGCTTTTTGATCCCAAAGGTATGGCATTGCGCATATTGGATATGGGAGACTTAGAAGCTTTAACTAAAAAATTAGATGCAGTTGTAGATTCCAAGACTCGTAATCGAGATCTTGAAAAAATGCAAGAGGGTAGGTTTAATCTGCAAGATTATGAATCATACATCATGCGTTTAGGTCAGATGGGCGGTATTGCTAAGATAGTGGGGTTACTTCCAAACGCTAGCAAATTGATGGATCATTCTGCATTTGACAAGGGAGGTATCGATAAAACTTTGCTAAAGCAACAAAGTATCATTAGGTCTATGACGCCAAAAGAAAGGAGAATTCCTCAGCTTCTTACTCATTCTCGAAAAAAAAGAATTGCAGCGGGTTCTGGTGTAACAGTTGCTCAGGTTGAGGCTCTCTTAAAACAATTTCATCAGATGTCTACTTTAATTAAGGGTGGGCCAAAATCTATCCTTAACACTGCTAAGAAATTTTTTTAAAGTTGGTTCAAGGAGATGCAAACAGTTCATCATCAAATGAGCATTTTAAGCTTTGATACTTCTGGAGATTTTTGTTCTGCAGCTTTGCATGTTGGCAATATACTCCTTGCTTTTGATCAGGATGTATCTCGTTCTTTACAAGCTGCGGAAATTTTGATTCCAATGATTAATCGTGTAATGGAAAAATCTGGTTTAAGTTATAACGATCTAGATTATTTGGCTCTCACGAAAGGTCCTGGTAGTTTTACAGGAATAAGGGTGGGTCTTGCCGCTGCCCAAGGGATATTAATTTCTACTCGGGCGTCTCCTTTAGTAATGTCTAATTTTGATTTGTGGCATTATAGAGCCCAAATGCAGATTGGTAAAAAACTTGAAGCGGTTGTTGTTCTAATTAAAGCTTATTCTGGGCAGCTTTACCTACAAATTTTTGAGTATGGTAATAATCACAGTAAAGACGAACCTATCCTAATTTGTGTTCAAGATTTAAAAGCGCATGTAGAGCATTTGTCCGACAAAATCGTTGGTTTTATAGGGAGCGGAATGCTACAGATTTATGATTCATTTTTTGACAATCCTAACTTTTTGTTTTTGCCAAGACATGTAAATGCTAAAGTCCTAGGACAGTTAGCACATCATATAATATCATTTGGTAAATTAGAGGGTCATCACAAAGAGGTTTTACCTTTATACATCAAAGCACCAAGCGTAGGAGTGATTTAGGAGACTCTTTCTTTGAGTGTTAATCGATTTTTAAAGCTTCTATGAAAACTGACTTGGGCACGCTGACATTGCCCACCATTTGCATTTTCTTTTTTCCGGCTTTTTGTTTTTCAAGAAGTTTTCTCTTTCTTGAAATATCTCCACCATAGCACTTAGATAGTACATTTTTTCTCATTGCTTTTACTGTTTCTCTTGCAATGATTCTACCACCGATTGCAGCTTGAATTGGAATTTGAAATAAATGTCTTGGAATAAGATCTTTGAGCTTGTCACATAATTCTTTTCCTCTGCGTTCTGCGTGTTGTCTGTGCACTATGGCGCATAAGGCATCTACAGGTTCTCCTGCGATTAGTACGTTGAGCTTTACAAGATCTCCGGCTTCATATTCGCAAAATTCCCAATCTATGCTTGCAAAGCCTTTAGAGAGAGCTTTAATTCTATTATAAAAATTCAGTACTACTTCGTTTAAAGGGATCTTATAGGTCAGAATTACTCTCTGACCAGAGTGCGATGTGCTGACTTGTCTTCCTCGTTTTTCTATGCACAGTTGTAAAATGTTGCCCAAAAATTCTTGAGGAGTGATGATGGTTGCTAAAACCCAAGGCTCTAATATATCTTTTATTAAAGTTGTGTCTGGAAGAGATGCGGGATCGTGCATGTCCAGGACTTCTCCATTATTAAGGCAAATTTTATAATTCACGCTAGGAGCTGTTGTTACCACATCAAGATCAAATTCTCTCGTAATTCTTTCTTGTATTATTTCAAGGTGTAGTAGGCCTAGAAATCCGCATCTAAAGCCGTGACCAAGAGCTGCTGAGCTTTGCTGTTCAAATTTTAGGCTAGAGTCATTTAATTTTAATTTTGACAAACAATCTTGTAATTGGGCAAAAAGCTCTTTTTCTTTTGGATAAAGACCGCAAAATACGTGAGGATTTTGTTCTTTGAAACCTTTTAATGCTACGGGATTTTCGTCCTTTGCGTCGTATACTGTGTCTCCGACTTTGCAGTCAGAAATTTGTTTTATTTTTGCAACCAAAAAGCCTATTTCTCCGGCAGACAAAACATTTGTAAATTGTTTTTTAGGAGAAAAAAAGCCTACTTTGTCTACGGTATAGAGAGAGCCAGTTGAGAAAAGTCTTACTTGCATTCCAACTTTTAAAATTCCACTTACAATGCGTACTAAAACTACGACTCCTAAATATTGGTCGTACCAACTATCCACTATGAGTGCTTTTAAAGGTGCATAATCATCGCTTTGTGGTGGAGGTAACCATTTGACTATTGCTTCCATTAATTCCTTTATTCCTTGCCCTGTTTTAGCCGAAATCAGGACAGCATTTTCAGTAGAGATACCTATTATTTCTCTTATCTCTTCCAAAATTAGCTCTGGACAAGCAGAAGGTACGTCAATTTTATTCAGTACTGGTAGAATTTCATGATTGTTATCTATTGCTTGATAGACGTTTGCAAGAGTTTGTGCCTGTATGCCTTGAGTTGCATCGATTAACAAAATGGAACCTTCGCATGCTGCAAGTGATCTGCTTACTTCATAAGCAAAATCCACGTGTCCTGGAGTATCTATAAGATTGAATTGATATCTGTGACCAGAATCAGCTGTATACGTGAGTCTTGCTGTTTGGGCTTTGATTGTTATTCCTTTTTCTTTTTCAAGAGGCATCGAGTCAAGAACCTGATCTCGCATTTCATTTGGACTTAATCCTTCACATATTCCAATCAATCGATCTGCAAGCGTAGATTTTCCATGGTCGATATGCGCTATGATTGCGAAATTACGTATAAGCTTTTGTTCTGTTTGCATTGTATTGGTTTTTTTGTTCGCAATTATTCCTATTCGTACTCTACTAATAGATCTCCACTTCGAACAACTTGTTGTGTCTGAACGTGAATCTTTTTTATTACGCCACTCATTGGTGCTTTGATTGTGTTTTCCATTTTTATGGCAGCAAGCGTGAGTAGTGTCATTCCTTCTTTAACTGAATCTTTTTCATTGATTTTAATATCTA
The DNA here is from genome assembly GCA_947456795.1 of Rickettsiales bacterium. Lineage (GTDB taxonomy): Bacteria > Pseudomonadota > Alphaproteobacteria > Rickettsiales > Rickettsiaceae > CAJBEU01. Next base: position 184,539 of record CANGTI010000002.1, on the reverse strand, counting down.
TAATTTGTCCCCCAAGAGGTGAGTATACTTCTTTTGTATCTGATTCGCTCTCATTTGCTATCATAAAACCTTCTAACTCTGAGACTTTTGGAGATCTCACATAAACAGTTGCTGTAACTCCAGCATGAATCAACCTATACCCTGTAGTGATATGCTCTACTTTTACATTTAAATTTTTACCATTAATTTGGCATACGAAAAGTCTATTTCCTATTGCCCAATTGCTTCGAACTGCAATTCTATTGCTTCCTTGTCTTATATTGTATCCTCCGGGCATAGGTTTGAGTACAACTGGAAATGACACGTTATCGACAGTGACAACCCATCTGGTCATAATTTTATGAGTTTGATCGTCCATCCTTTCGTTAATAAGACGTAGCCTTTTTTGTTCTGTGATAAAGAGGTGGATTGCTGCTCCAACAAAAATTTGGGAAATCTCAGAGGTGAGTTCTGCTCCTCCAAAACCTTGCGGATATTCTTCTGCTATAAAGCCTGTGTGTATGTCTCCAGCAATGAATTTGGGGTGGGATATCAAGGCCTCTAAAAATGCAATATTATGGTTTATGCCTCTAATGACAAAGGCGCTTAATGCAGATAGCATCTGTTCTATTGCTTCTTTTCTGGAGTCTCCTATGGTGCAAAGCTTTGCAACCATCGTATCGTAATAAACGCTTACCTCAATTCCATCTGCAAGACTTGTATCTATACGAATATTTGTTGATTTTGTTGGCTCTCTGTACTCAGTGATTCGTCCACTAGAGGGTAAAAATCCTCTAGCAGGATCTTCTGCGCAAATTCTGCATTCTATTGCGTGTTTATTAATGAGAATATCATTTTGAGCAAAACTGAGTTTTTCTCCTGCAGCTACTTTGATCATCTCTTCTACCAGGTCTATTCCTGTGACCATTTCTGTTACTGTATGTTCAACTTGTAACCTAGTGTTCATTTCTAAAAAGTAGAAGCGGTGGTCGCTATCTAGCATAAACTCTACCGTTCCTGCGGAATGATAATTCACTTTTTTTACTAAAGAAATGCTTTGCCTGTACATTTCTCTGCGAGAGTCTTCATCTATGCAGGTACTTGGAGTTTCTTCTATTACTTTTTGATGACTCCGCTGTATAGAGCATTCTCTTTCGCCAAGGCATACTACGTTTCCGTGTTTGTCTGCTAACACTTGAATTTCAATATGTCTTGGGGTGTTTACTATGAATTTTTCTATAAAAACTCTATTGTCATTAAAGCTGTTTGCAGCCTCTATTCTTGCTGACTCCAGTGCTGCAACCATTTGTTCCTTGTTGTATACAACTCTCATTCCTCTTCCGCCCCCGCCTGCTGCTGCTTTGACAATTACAGGAAAGCCTATTTCTTCTGCAATGGATATTGCTTTGTTTACATCCAAAATGACTCCTATGTATCCGGGCACTACGTTAACATTGGCGTCTATTGCAATTTTTTTTGCTTCAATTTTATCCCCCATGCTTTTGATTGCTTCTGCACTAGGGCCAATAAAACCAATGCCTTCTCGTTTTAATTTTAAGGCAAATTTAGGATTTTCAGATAAAAAACCATAACCTGGATGCACTGCCTGAGCGCCAGTTTGTTTTGCTGCAGTAATGATGTTTTGAATAGAGAGATAGCTTTCTGTTGCTGGAGAATTTCCTATATAGTAGGCTTCATCAGCACTTTGCACATGCAATGCATTAGAATCTGCCTCTGAATATACGGCTATGGAGCGTATATTCATTTTCTTTAAGGTTCTTATGATGCGTAGTGCCACTTCTCCTCTATTTGCTACCAAAATTGAGTCAAAATAAGACATTGAGATGCTTTTTATTAATGATGACTAAAAGGATAGTTACGAGTTTGATTATTTTTCTGAGAAAGTATAATCAAAGTGGCATGTTATCATGTTTTTTCCAAGGCAACTGAGTTTCTTTTTTTCTTAAGAAATTTAATGCTTTGCATATTCTGAGTCTTGTGTGGGAAGGGTGGATGATATCATCTAAATGCCCTCTTGCAGCTGCTGTAAAGGGAGAAGACGTTGAATTTTTATATTCCTCTATTTTTCTTTCTAAAGCGATTGGATCGTTCATTTCTTTTCTAAAAATAATTTTTGCAGCGCTTTGTGCTCCCATTACAGCGATCTCGCTATTTTCCCATGCATAATTAACGTCTCCTCTTAGATGCTTGGATCCCATTACTATGTAGGCGCCTCCATAAGCTTTTCTTGTGATAACTGTAATTTTGGGCACTGTTGCTTCTGCATATGAATACAAGAGTTTGGCACCATGTGTGATTATTCCTCCCTCTTCTTGCTGAACGCCCGGAAGAAAGCCTGGTACATCAACTAATGTTATGATGGGTATATTAAAAGCATCGCAAAAGCGTACGAATCTTGCTCCTTTGCAAGATGCCTTAATGTCTAGGCATCCGGCAAGATGCATTGGTTGATTTGCAACAAACCCTACGGTTTGGCCTTCAAGGCATCCAAATCCTGTTATGATATTCTTTGCGAAATCGGGTTTTAGCTCAAAAAACTCTTCTTCGTCTACGATACGCAGAATGAGCTCTTTCATATCGTATTCTTTGTTAGGGTTTTGAGGCACTAATGTATTAAGTGCCATGTCTACCCTGTCTGCAGGATCTGAGGAGGGCCTTTTTGGAGATCCTTTTTTATTTGATAGAGGGAGAAAATTTATGAATCTTCTGATTTCCAGAAGTGCTTCTATATCGTTCTTAAATACTAGATCGGATACTCCGTTGTTTGTGTGCACTTTTGTTCCGCCCAGATCTTTAAAAGATACCTCTTCTCCGGATACCTCTTTTACTACTTCTGGACCAGTCAAAAACATATAAGAGGTTTGTTTGACCATAAAGACAAAGTCGGTAAGTGCAGGCGAATAAACTGCGCCTCCTGCGCATGGCCCCATGATGACTGAAATTTGGGGCACGACTCCTGAAGCTATAACGTTTTGTTGAAATATGTCTCCATATCCAGCAAGTGCGTCTACTCCTTCTTGTATTCTGGCTCCTCCTGAATCATTGAGCCCAATTATTGGAGCCCCAACTTGTATGGCTTTTTGTATAAGGTTACATATCTTGCTACCGTGAGTTCTGCCAAGTGATCCCCCTAAAACCGTAAAGTTTTGACTGTATACAAAAACTAATCTTCCATTAATTGTACCATGACCAGTCACTACTCCATCTCCTACGCTGTTACTTTCGTTTAATCCAAGACTTTGGGGATCGATATTTTGAGCAAAAGTTCCTGTTTCTTCAAATGATGCGGTATCGAGGAGAACGGATATTCTTTCTCTAGCTGTGAGTTTTCCTTTACTATGCTGAATATTAATCTTCTCTACGGTGCCAGCTTCTAGAGAGCGTTTTTGCATTTCGTAAAGACTTGGGTACTTTTTACTGTAAGACATAGAAAAGACCTTTTTATTTTTTTGAGTGTTTCTTAGTTTTATCCTTAAAAAAAATTTCTTTATCAATATTTAAGCTTTGGTTGCCTCTGAAACTGAGAAACCCGATCTTACCAGAGCGTAGAGATCTTACCAATTGTGGATTTTGTCAACTCTTTAATCAATGTTTTTGACTTTTCTAATAGCGAGTTTCTTTTTTATAAATATTTTTATTTTTGTTATAAGGACAATTTTAATGACAGTTTTTTAAAACTGAGTTAATCCTATGTAGGTTTTGTTACCTATTAAGCGCCCGTAGCTCAGTTGGATTAGAGCGTGTGACTACGGATCACAAGGCCAGGGGTTCAAGTCCTCTCGGGCGCGCCACTTTGAAGTTGATTTTTTTCAGCCTTACTTTACAAGAGTTGTTATGTTCTTATAATTGTCTTTTGAAAGTGTTTTGAGATACGTAAGGATTCGTTTTTTGGGTGCTTTTGTATTGTTTTGTTCGAGGAGGTAATTTATGCAAAGAATAGAATTGCCAGAAGGATATGATCCTTCTGATTCGGAGGAATACATGAATCCTATGCAACTTGAGTTTTTCTATAGAAAATTGAGCGAATGGAAAAAGTCTTTAGATACTGCATCGAGTCAACTGAGCCGAGTACTGCAAGGGACAAGCCTTGGTGATCCTGATTTAAGCGATAGAGTCAGCGAAGAGTCTCATGCGCGTTTTGAACTTAGAAAGGGTACTAGGTGTAGAAAATTGATAGAAAAAATTGAAGCCGCTATAGATCGCATTAAAAAAAAGGAATACGGTTATTGTACACTCACTGGAAGCCCCATAGGTGTGGAGCGTCTAAAAGCTAGACCCGTTGCAACCCTTTCTATTGAGGCGCAACGTAAGCATGAGATGAAAGAAAGGCAAGAAAAGGACAAAAGTAAGGCTACTTTGAGTTTGCGTTCCCGAAGATAAAATCATGTCCCTACAATCCTTTTGCACGAACGTTTTCTCCTGCTGGAGAAATCTTGTTGAGATGATCATCAGATCATGAACATTTTTGCAACCAGCCCTTGCCCTGTTACTTCTGCAATTGAACTAGACGACAAAAGGGTTGTCAAAATGGTGCTGGAAAGTGCTCAAATTTTAAGTACAACAGTGTACTTGCTCTCGGGCATGCTTTATTTGGATATATATAAACCAACTCACATGAAGCATCCCTGCACGATTTGGGCTGCATCTTCTTTAAAAAATTGGGAATGGCTTTATCTGCACATGCAAGCTCTTTGTGATGAATATACGTTTCGTTACGATAAGGTACATAAATCATCGTTTTTGATGGAAAAATTTCTTCAGTACAAAACTTTTTGCAACCTTCAAGGTGAATTGACGCCTTTTGCAAACTGTACTAGATCTGAAGTATTGTGCGTTGATTTTAGAAATGTGTTAGACGTGCATGATGCGTATAAATTATACATGTGCGCAAAATATTCTTCCAATTTGGAAAAAACGAGATGGACAAGACGCGGCGCCCCTGATTGGTTTTTGCCAGCAAAATTTCTATAAAGGTCATGCGAGCCCCTGTTCGTGGGTTTTTGTTTTGATTAAAGTGGGCTTTTAGTAATTTTCATCCTTTTGCGCGGTCACTATATTGGAAGATTTTTTACCAAATCTGCAAAAATTTGGTGTAATTTTTGCTCGTCTTTCTGGAGTATTGCTTTTTATTCCTGGTTTTGGCGTGCAATTTGTACCGATAAAATTACGCATTGGGCTGTCTTTAATTTTGAGCTTGGTTGCATTTCCTTACGCTAATATTGCAATTTTGGACTTTGCTGCAGATTTTTTGATAGAATTTCTTCTCGGATGTTTTATTGGATTGCTGACAAAAATTTTCTTTGAAGCGCTTAGTGTAATTGCAACTTTGATCTCTTTACAAGTGGGCCTTTCTCATGCTTATTCTTTTGGTTTAAGTACTCCAGAGCAAAGTGCCATTTTCTATAATTTTCTTTTCCTTATAACGATATTTGGCATTTTTGACACTGGAGTTTCTCACGTCTTTATAAAAAGCATAATAGATAGTTACAAAACTATGACATTTGGGCAGGTACCAAATTTAGGAGATGCTGCAAATATCATGGCTTCAATCGTGAGTAAAAGTTTCGTAGTTGCTTTTAAGCTTTCTTCGCCTTTTATCATAACAAATATAACACTGATAATTGGAGGAGGGTTGCTTTCTAGATTAATACCCTCTTTTCAGTCTTTTTTAGTTCTAACGCCCGCTCAAACTTTGGTGATGCTTTTTGTATTCTCTCTTACTTTGCAATCTATTGTACTGCAATTTGTTTCTGCTATAGCTGAGGTTGCTCACATATGGTAAAACCGCAAAGATCCATCCATCGCATAAGCGATTGATATTTGCAAGACTGTTAAAAAATTATTCCCTGAACAATGTACTACATTCTTTTGATTGAAAAATTGTGTTCTGAATTTGCTCAAAATGCCATATTTGCAAGATTTTGTTATTATTTTTCCTTTCTTTTTTCAGGAGAATTGTTCGTCATAGTGTATAGCGTTGCAGCAGTTATCTGGGCACTGATTGTTTTTACTTACAAAGGACAAGACAAATATAAGGTTTACAACGATGTGTTTGATTTTTTCTCTAAATTAGGATTTGTGTTTTTCACATTTGTGATTGTTTATTTGTCAGCAAAAACATTTTTTGCCTGCCCTAGGCCAAATAATGCAAATGATTTGACCTCCTTTCCAAGTGCTCACTCTGGTCTTGCGTGCACTTTGTTTTGTCATTTTTACCGATATTTTTCCAAATTAATGGTTGTTGTAATGTGTTTATTAATCACTATTAACTCTGTCGTCCTTCTTTCTCTAAGGTGTCATTACGTATTTGATATTGTCTGGGGAATTTTGCTTGCGCCAATTACTAGGGCTGTTGCGATCTTGACTTACAATCTCTGCTTAAAGCCAATTCAATTGCTCAAGGAATTTGTTTATAAAAGGCTTGTTTGCAAAAATGACAATATTGATTGCAAGAGATAATCTTTTTGAGAATTGTGTTAGTCTTTTTGGATGAACTTTTGCAATGCGCTATAGCACAAGCTTGTGTATGTACATATGCAAATGCAAAATAACACTGCAGGCCAAAGGCTTTGTAGGTAATGAGTTAAAAAAAGTCCAATGGCTGGTAAGGATCTTCCCAATAGGTCACTTCCAATGCAATAAAGTATTCCATACAGTATATAACTATCTTTAGAAACTTTTTTGCTAGCGCTAAAAATGACGCCTGCAAAAGCAATTGAACATATTACTCCGATAATTACTGTAATGCCTCTCAGTACGTTTGCGCATAGATAGAGACGAGTTCCAGTCTGACAAAATGTGACAAATATCAATATTGCCAGCAACGGGGGTAAGAATACTACTATCCTGAATCTTGTATTTAGTATCTTAGAATAATAAAGCGCCAGTAAGACAAATATATCTAAACCTAAAAAAGGAATATTAAGACTTAGCATTTGCTTGTAAGTGATATGGGGATCCACGGTAGGTATAAAAACGTTAGTGAAGATGAATACAAGCGAGTAAGTAAAATAGTTAAAGCCGTGCAGAACAGAGATTTGTAGCAACACTTTTTTATTTGATTTGATTATTGTAAGGAGCTTTTTTGTAGAGTTGATAGCAACCTGACTTGGTTTTGAATCTTGTAAAGCCTTACTAAATTGGAATCTGATTATTGTTGATAATATAATTCCCAGGCAAGGGAATAAAAACGCAAAACGCCAAAAATTTGGTTGCTTGGAACAAAAATATGCGGATATGAAAGCTAGCGTTATACCCGTTAAACACGAAATCTCGTATTGAGCCGCATAGTGTTCGTAATTGGCACAATCTTTATTGCTCATTATATATATTTTAGCCAAATTATTTTCTCCTGCTGAGAAAAATGATTGTAAGGATCTGATTGATAGTAAAGCTATCGGAGCAATTATGCTGAATTTGTCTTGAGTTGGTAAAATGACTATTGCGCATGTGGTTAAGGTGATTCCTAGTGCAGATTTTGCAAATGCATGGACATATCCATTAATGTTTTCAAGCTTTGCAAAGTATAAAATTCCAAGTGGTCTTGAGATGATTCCCAGTAAAAGTCCTGCATATCCCTTGATTATTGCAAGCATTGGTGTCTGATTATCAAAAAACAGAGGCGCTATTGTAGGGATTAAAAGGGCGTATATCGTTGTATCGTAATGTGTGATAATGTTGCAAAACAGAATCGAAAGTCTTAAATTTTTGTTTTCTTGCATTGTTTGAATTGATTTGAGTGGTAAGGAGTTTTTACTCTAGAGCCAATAAGTTGCAAACTTTTATTTGATTAGACAAAAGGATTAACCATGAAGCAAAAAGATATATCTGCCATGTCATTTGAGGATGCCATGAAAGAATTGGAAAACATATTAAATCGCATCGATATGGGAGAGGAGCCATTAGAAAATGCCGTTTCTGCTTTCGAAAGGGCTGCACAACTTCGTAATCATTGCGAAAAAAAATTGGAACTGGCTCGTCTTAGAATTGAAAAAGTAGTTGGTACATCAGAAGGTAGGGTTGCTACTGAGGAGATGAAGTCGGAGGCTTGAACAGTACTTTATTTGTTTGGCTTTTTTACTGCAAAAAGGTTACACTTTTGACGTTATCTGCAATCTTTGGTTATGCTGTTTGGTCAATCTGATTTAAGATTTTAGATTATTTTTTCATACATCTTACATAATGGGTATAGGTAAGTCTGACTTTTTTATGAGAATGGCTTTAGAGCAAGCAAAAATAGCATTTGATTTGGGAGAAATTCCTGTGGGTAGTGTTGTTGTTTTTGATGGACGCGTGATAGCCAAAGCTCATAATTTGGTAGAAACATACAAGAACCCTTTGATGCATGCAGAGATGATTGCAATCTCAAAGGCTTGTCGCTTTCTACAAAGCAAATACCTTTACAAATGTGCTTTATATACCACTTTAGAGCCTTGTTGCATGTGTGCTGCCTCTATTTCTCTTTCTCGTATTGAAAAGTTGTTTTATGGCGCAAGCGATGATAAGTATGGTGCTGTTGAGAGTGACATAAGTTTTTTTCAAAGGGCGCAAGCTAGTTACAAAAAACCTGACATTATTTATGCATCATTGTGTGCGAATGAATCTCGAGAGTTGATGAGTGTTTTTTTTCAAAATCTTAGAAAATTAAATTAGTAAGTATTATGGTCATTTTAGCTGGGCTGTTTTTGGCTTTTGGTTCGATGTTTGTAGGGTATTTAGGCTGTGGTGGAGAGTTGAGGTTATTGTTTCAGCCTTGGGAATTTCTTATAATCTTTGGTTCGGCAATAGGTGCTGCTATTTTTACTGCTCCTTGGCGGGTGGTCGTTGGATCTTTTTACTCTTTAAAATATCTTTTTAAAATTGAAATTCCTGTACGAAAAGATTATTTGGAAGTGCTTTTATTCTTTTTTAACATCTTTAGGCTTGTTAAAGCCAAGGGTGTGGTGGAAATAGATAAACATATTAACAGTCCTGTTGATAGTGTGGTATTTCAGAGTGCTCCGTTTTTGTTGCATGACCCTAAGGGTTTAGATTTTATGTGTGACTGTCTTAGATTAATAACATTTGGTATGTCTCATCCAGATGTCTTAGACACTGTTATGAAAAAACAGATTAAATCTCATGATGAAGAAAATGGTGCGTATGGAAATTTCTTTTTGCAACTAGGGGACAGCTTACCAGCATTGGGTATAGTTGCAGCAGTGCTTGGAGTGATAGTTTCTATGAAAAGTATAGGAGAGCCTCCTCAGGTTTTAGGTAAAAAGATTGCTGCTGCATTGGTTGGTACTTTTTGTGGAATATTACTGTCATATGTTCTGGTTTCTCCTGTTGGGCATTTTATTATGAGTAGAATGCAACATAGAGTGGATTTTCTCAATTGTCTTAGAATTGGGATGCTTTCTTATTTAAATGGTCATTCTCCTGTTGTGATAGTAGAGGTTGTCAGAGAAGCAATTCCGGACAAGTGTAGACCTAGTTTTCAAGAGACGGAAAAATTTATTCGTGAAAACTCTTTGAAAATAACTTAAAAACCACCACTTTTATGGCTCGCAAGATACAAGGCACGTGGAAAATTGCTTATGCAGACTTTATTACGGCATTGATGGTGCTTTTTTTGATGTTGTGGCTTGTAGGAGCAGTTCCTGAGTCTGACTTGCAAGGTATATCTGAATATTTTGGTGAAAATGCTCCGAGTCAAAAAGTTGATTTTGTCAAAGAAATGGTAAAGCAAAAATCTATCCTTGATCAGGAAAAGGATATTTTTTCTGCTAAGGGTTTGTCTTCAGAGGAAAAAGAAAGGCTTTCTAGCGTTCTCCAAAGCGTTAAGGACAGCGAAATCCCAAAAGAGTTTGCAGATAATTTTTGTGTCTATTGGCATAACGGCGTAGTTGTAGATTTGTTTGACACTTATAATCGCTCTCTTTTTGTTTCTTCTACAGCAAATTTACAACCTTGGGCCGTAAATCTTATAAATAGCTTTGGCAAACAGATTCTTAAAAATCAAAAGGATTACGTAGTGGTTGAAGGTCATGCTTGCTCAAGTGCACGGAGTGCCGATTGTTGGAATCTTTCCTTTTGTCGCGCTAATATTGTAAGGCGTTATTTGGAAAAATATGCTCGCAATGATCAAATTATTAAGGTTACTGGCAATGGGGATAGGGATTTAATTGATAAAGAGCATCCTTTAGCTCCAATTAACATGCGCATTTCTATCATCTTTGTGGATAAAAGCTATGTGCACAAAAGGCAACGGAGTATGCCAAATTGAATGTTATAAAGTTAATTTATAAACTATTTCTTTTGCAATTTTACAACTAAGAGTGTAATGCTAAATCAGAATAATCAACTAGAGCTCTAGTCAAAGGTTTTTAAATGTTATTTAGTTCATTCCAATCATTATGGCAAATCATAAGTTAAGTATAAATGAAAGAGGCTGGTTCGGTAGAATGTTAAGTCTGGGCTCTGACTTTTTTCTGTCAGCTTTTGCAGATTTATCAAGCGATATAGCAATAGATCTAGGCACTGCAAATACCTTGGTATACTTAAAGGGTAGAGGGATAGTTTTGAATGAACCTTCGGTGGTTGCAAAATTTACTGACGGACAGAAAAATTTTTATACCTTTGGGCATGAAGCAAAAAAAATGCTAGGTAGGACTCCTGCTGGCATTGTTGCCAAAAGACCTCTAAAGGACGGCGTAATTGCAGATTTTACTGCGGCTGAGGCTATGTTGAGATACTTCATACATCGCGTGAGAGAAAAACGTTCTTTCATAGGTCCAAGGGTGCTGATTTGTGTGCCTTCTGGTTCAACTCCTGTTGAGCGCAAAGCCATACAGGAGGCATGTGACAGTGCGGGTGCAAGAGAGGTATTTCTCATTGAAGAACCAATGGCAGCTGCGGTAGGTGCTGGTCTGCCAGTGACTGAAGCAATAGGATCTATGATAGTAGACATCGGTGGAGGTACCACAGAGGTAGCAGTTTTATCGTTAGGGGGAATAGTATACTCAAGGTCTACCAAGGTTGCGGGCGATTATATGGAAGAGAGTGTGATTTCTTATATTAAGAAAAAGCACAATTTACTTATTGGAGATGTGACGGCAGAGCATGTAAAGAAAACCATAGGCACGGTATACGTTGGGGAGGGTGCAACAAATTTAAGTATGAAAATTAGGGGCAGAGACTATTTAACTGGTATACCAAGAGAGATTGTTTTAACTTCTGCTGAAGTTGCTCAAAGTTTGGAAGATGCTACTGCTCAAATTATCAAGGCCGTAAAAGATGCTCTTGAATTGACTCCTCCAGAACTTGCATCAGACATAGCAGATACGGGTATTGTTTTAACTGGGGGAGGTTCTTTGATAAGAGATCTAGATCTTGTTCTTAGGCAGGCTACTAAGCTTCCGGTTATTTTGGCAACAGAGCCTTTGTTTTCCGTGGTACAAGGTACAGGCATGGTGCTAGAACGTTTTGGAGAACTAAAACATCTTCTTTTTAAACAGTACTAAAGTGTAGGTTTTTTTTATCTATATTAGAAATTCCATCTGAATTATACTTGAGTCTGAATCTGAAAGCTTTTAAGCTAGTTCATTGTCTATTATTAATTATTAGGAATTTTGTGAATAGTCAGCATTTAAATTGCATTGCAAATCCAAATAAGGGTTTTGGTTGGAATTTTTTAAAAAAAAAGCCTTTAGTTTCAGTTTTAAGTCTTTCTGGTGTGATAGCAAAAAATGGCAGGTTTGCCATGAATTTGGAATCATTGAGTGAAAGCATAGATCAGGCTTTTGCCTTTCCAAATCTTCATGCCGTATGTTTGCTTATTAACTCTCCTGGGGGATCTCCCGTTCAATCAGAGTTAATTTCTTCAAGAATCATATCTTTGTCTCAAAAGAAAAAAGTTCCTGTATACAGTTTCATTGAGGACGTAGGAGCATCCGGGGGCTATTGGCTTGCTTGTGCTGGAGAAAAGATTTTTTCTTCTGTAAATTCCATTGTGGGTAGCATTGGGGTGATTAGCTCTTCATTTGGTTTGACAGAAATTGCAAAAAAGCTTGGTATAGAACGCAGAATACGTACTCAAGGTAGAAACAAGATTATTTCTGATCCATTTTTGCCAGAAGATCCAGAAAGGGTTGAGATCCTGTTGGATATGCAAAGGCAAATTCACGAAGCTTTTATTGCATATGTTCGTAACAGAAGAGGGGAAAAGCTTAACAAAAATGATTCGATTGATCTTTTTGATGGTAGAATCTGGACTGGTATTGAAGGAGTAAAACTTGGCTTAGTTGATGAGATACAAAATTTGTATGAATTCATAGATAAAACTTTTGGAGACAAAGTTATTGTAAAATTCATAAAAAAGAGAGAGTCCTGGGTAAGGCGTAGATTCGGAATGGATATAGTTGCGGATGTAGCTGATTGTTTTAAATCTAACGTGCAAGAGTTATTGCTCACTAAGTAAAACATGGAATGATATTTACGAGATTTGGCTTTTTAGTATAGTTTTATTCTTTTTTTCACTCCAAATTAAAACTTTACCTTGATTTGTGTGGAGTTTTAGCTAACATTTAGTGGTTATGTTTGGTCGATAGTATGTATCATGGTTCGCAAAGCTAAGAGCACTTTAGTAAAGCTTGTAAGCAGTGAAGGCACTGGGGTATTCTTTGTAAAAAAAAGGAATCCAAAGACTCTATCTACTAAGCTTGAGTTTCGTAAATATGATCCTCGAGTGCGCAAGCATGTTATTTTCAAAGAAGCCAAGATTAAGTAAAGGTTTTTTGTGGTCAAAGTTAGATTAAGAAGAGCGGGAAGAAAGAGTCATCCTTGTTATGCTGTTGTTGCTACAGATTCTACTGTGCAGCGTGATGGTAAATTTTTGGAAAAACTCGGCACTTATCATCCAATGCTTGCCAAGGATAACGCCGAGAGGTTTGTGTTAAAAGCTGACAGGCTAAGCTACTGGTTTAACTGCGGTGCTCATCCAACGGACTCTGTTCTAAAGCTCTTGGTTCGGGGAGGTTTTGATGTTCCCTCCAAGATGCGCCAAAAATGGGATGCTAAAGTTAAGCACTGGGAAAAGTTGGCATTGCAGAGACAAAGCTCATCTGCTGCTTAATGTCTCGCTGGCATTCATCTTGTTGCCTTTTTTCTAGGCTTCAAATGCCTGCTTTTGAATGTTGAAACCACTACAGCTTTTGTGTGTCTGTATTGCTTTAGGTAGGTTCTACCGAGTTATTGTGGCTCAACAAGCCATCTTTCTCTCATTCATAGCCTCATGTTAGCTCTGACTCCTCTTTTAGCACTGTTTTCTTAAGGCCTGCATCCTTCTTTTTTTTGTTGCAGCTTCCAAAATTTGCCAAAGCGCGGTATTTATATTGTGCTTTTTTTATAGATTCTTTGATTTGCCATTAGCAGTGTATTGCAAAGGTTTTAAAGTACTTTGGTGCATTTTACACGCTGCTAAGCATTAATATTGCCTTTTTGATGGATTCTTTGGTTTGTCCTCAGTGATATTTTCAAAATCTTGTTGAGCGCTCTTTTATGCGCGCCTATACAAACTGTGCCTGAAGGTTATTTAGTTTTACTCTATTTACAAGGTCTTGTTGGTGCAGGGCGGCACTTTTTCTTGCGGGTGGAGGGGTGGTACGCGCTTTGCGGTAAGTTATTTAGATGCTCCTTAGTAGGTATTGGTTAGCTAGGGTCTTAAAGTACTTTTGGTGTGCTGGTTCGCTTGTGAATTGATCGACTTTTGGCAAGTATTCTCGGATGCCTGCAACCCCCATTTCATGGGTCCTTTTGGCTCAGGGTGTTGTGCCCTTTTGTGCGGGTTTACAGTTGTGCACCTTTTGTGTCTTTGTATCTTGTTTTAGTAATATTGCCAAAGTCTTCTTGAGCACTCTATGTGCTGGGGTTTTAATTACTCTTCTAAAAGCAACCTAATTGCGTTTGTTCTTTAGTAAATTTCTTAGGTGTGTTTGCCTTTATAGTGTGTTGTCTGGGGGGCTTGTGAGTTTATACTCTTGGGCATTGGTCTTAGCTTATCCTCAGTCGTATTTTTTTCTTGCGCGGGTGTGCCACCTGCCGCATTGATGGACCTTTTCGTTCCTTATGTTTATCTTCACCGTATTGCCGTGTGTCTTATTTGGCAGGGCAGTACTCCTGCTTGGTGGAGGGGTTTTGATTGACCTTTTGTAGCTTATTAGAGCCCTTAGCCACATTTCTAAGGTCTTGTTGAGCACTTTTTTGTGCAGACCTATACAAACTTGCTCTAATTATTTAGTTGTGTATCTTTGGTGGGATTTTTAATTTAAATTGTGCTTTTTGGGCGACTGTATTGCCGGTCTTGCATTACTTTCGTGCAGATCCCCAACGCTCTAAGTATATAGTCATTTGGTGTATTTGTAGCTTGTTGTTAGCAATATTGTTCTAGAGTCTTATTGCACGGCTATGCAGGATTAGTAAGGGAACTATGCCTTTATTTTAGGTGCGGCTAGTATGAAATTTATTGATCATTCCCGCACATCTTTTCGGTAGCTTGTTGCTAGATTTTTAGAATACTGCAGGGATTTAAATCTTTTTGTCTTTAGTTTTATCTTTTTTTCTAGCAAATTTTAGAATAAACAAGAATGTAAAAATCCGGTTTAGTGATTTTTGTTGGCAATAAGCGGAGTCACCCTTTTTTGTGGTCTAAGGTATAAAAGACTGATTGTCGAAAGACAAGGACAAAGGATCAAGAGGTAAGTTTAATAGTTACTTGGAAGGTGCTTTAAGGATTGGATGTGATTCAAGCATTTGCAAAAAATCTACATCTTGATTCTGCAAATAATGATTGTCTCCTTTAAAAGGGGTGACATTTTAGCAGTCTTTTACAGATTAGATAAAATGCAATCTTTAAAGGTAATCGCTTTAACACTATAATAGCGTATCTGGAACATGTTGGATTAAATCTGCAACAACCCCCAAAGAAGATGGGATTCACACACAATTGATAAAGCCTTACCAGCTTTATCGCAGCAAATCTAATAAATAAAGACATGATCTACATGTTTGCGTATTGACGACCAATGCGCACAAATTTTTCTATCGAGAGTAATGCTCAATGATCAGATCCGTATCTACCTGAAAAGGAATAGGCACTTCTGCAAAGTTTTCAGGGGTTCTTACAAAGACTCCAATTTTATTTTTAGCATCCATCTTCAAATAACCAGGTACTTGTCTTGCCATCATCTCCAGTGAGTCAGAGATGCACTTCATTTCTTGAGATTTACTTGTAAGCCCTATGATATCTCCAGGTTTGACTCTATAGCTTCCAATGTTTACTACTTTACTATTGACGGTTATATGTTTGTGACTCACAAGTTGTCTTGCCGTAAAAATTGTTGGGGCAATGTTGAGTCTGTAGACAACTACGTCAAGTCTTCTTTCCAATAAGGATATGAAGTTGTCCGCAGCGTTACCTTGAGTTTTCTTAGCAAGTTCAAATGTATTTCTTAATTGCGTCTCAGTGATTCTACCGTAATGGGCTTTGATTTTTTGCTTGGCACTCAACCTTCTTCCATAGTAAGAAAAGCTTGTCCTAGCGTTTGCTCCATGCTGACCAGGCTTGTAATTTCTAGAGGAAAGGAAAGGATCTTTAGCGTCTCCCCATATGCTCACGCCTAATCTTCGGCTGACTTTGTATTTTGATTTTGCGATGTTAGTCACGGATGTTTTTATTGATACTTGTATTCAAAAACTATGCAGCCAGAACTAGCCTCTAAAACTTCTTACCAAGGTTTCATAAGACCAGCTACTGCAGATCACATTCTTATATATGTTGACCTATATGTCAAATTCGGATGGCCTAACTTTGTATTTTTTTGATTTTTTTGCTGTCTTTTGTATTTGGGAATAGCTCTTTACTCAAGTTGCCGCAAAGGGCAAGTATTTCGTACTTTGATATGATTAGACCATATTGCGCTTTCACTTGCTGTAACTTTGCTATATCGAGTTCTTGTGCTGCTTTATATAAATCAATTAAGGTGCCCTTACCTAATGCGCATTCCTGAGTGATTGCTGTCAATCTCAAATTTTTTGCCTCTATGTATTTTTCCAACATCCTTAATTGCGCTTTTTGTTGTTCTTGATTTTGCCAATTAGCAAGCACATTTGCTTCTAGCTCATCTTGGTAATGCATTTTGGCTATCATGGCTTTTCTCAGAGCATGTTTTTTTAAAGGAATATCTAAAATAGAACTTTGTTGTCCTGCAAGAATTGGAATCGATAAGGCCCATTGTACGGTTTCGTCAGGATTTGCATTGTCAAGAGTGGTCCTGAATGAGTACTCGATTTGAGGTAGTCTTTCAGCGGCGCTTTGTGCAAGCATAGCCTTTTGCATTGATGCAGAGTTTTGCTTTGCTTTGAGATTTGGGTTGTTTGCTAAGGTAAATTGCAGCAATTCATCTCGAGAAAGGGCCATTTCTCTTTGATTACTTGGTGTTTCTATTTCTCCATCTGGTGTAATGCCGAAAAATTGTGTAAATGTGCGTTTAGCTATTGTCAATGCATTTTCTTGGGAATCTTTATCAAATGCGGCTTTAGCTAATTCAGCTTCAGAATTGAGTACGTCAATTTTTGTAGCAGATCCCATTTGGAATTTTGCTGTAGCTAATTTATTTCCACTTTTTGCAAATTCCAAAGTGGAAGATGATAATGCAAGTTTGTGTTTTTCCTCACAAAAGCTTAGATAACATTTAATTCCCTCCATAAGAAGCTTTTGCTCTTCAGACAATGCGATATTTTGTTCTACGTTTGCACGGTAGCTGTGAGATCCTATTGATGATATTTGAGCTAAGGAGATGTTTCCTCTTGCAATGATAGCATTTGGTTTTTTGGATGCAATTTTGGTTCTTAAGGGTTGTGGGTCGTCATTGAGTTTGCGACTCAAGTCTACTTGGGGCAAAATATCTAGAAACGATTTCGTTTTGTAGAGTTTTTGTTCCTTTTTGCTGATCTTTAAGATTTCAAATCTTGGATTTGTTTTTTTTGCTGATTCAAAACATTCTTCTAAAGTCAACCCAAGGGCATTGCTCTCAAAGACCAATCCTAAAAAAATGATCAGCACACGAAGGAAGTTATTCATACACATAGTGCAAATAAATAGATAAAGCAGAGACCAAACCTGACTTTATTGGGGCCAGAGCAAAAGTCAATTCAATACTCTATCAATACTCTAGTTTAAAGTTCTGGGATTGTAATTAGATTATTTGTCTTCGTATTGCTTATCAAATCTTTTTATATTATGATCCCACGATTTTATTCTGTATATTGGGATTTACCTAATTTTAGTAAAATCCAACATGAATTTCAATTAAGATGAACTTACTATGACTTTAGCTGATTTGTTTGAAAATGTTAGAAAAGGGATGAGTTTTTGCTCTCTTTTCTTGTTAAATTTTCTGTTTACCTCCGTTTGCTTTGCAGATTCTTCATCCATGATACAAGATGGATTTGCCGGATTTGTCAAAAATTGGACTGGATACGTTCCCATCTTGCTAGTATTTGGAGTATTTTATTTTCTGATTATAAGACCTCAAAATAAAAAACGTAAGGCTTTAGAAGAAATGATCAGCAATATCAAATCTGGAGATAATGTCATTACCCATGCTGGTATTTTTGGTGCTGTTTCTGAATGTGGAGATAGACATTTTAAGCTAGAAGTTTCCAAAGGTGTAAAAATTAAGATGCTTAAAAGCTCTATAGCAGCTGTGGAACCTTCTGGTAAGAATGAAAATGAGGTCACCAACTAGAATGAATAATGTGTGGAGTTTTTATTAATCCTCTGCGCTTGATCTTAAATACACTTTTCTCCTCCTTTTTTTCAGAGAGAGGGTTTGCCTTTATGAGCCCTTTATGTCAATTACCAAACTTTTTAGCTGGAGCTCAATAAAATTTCTTATAAGCTCTTTTTTGCTTCTTTTTTGTTGCTTTCTCCTTTTTGCCGCATTTTTCGGAAACAACCTTACATCTATTCAGAATTCTGCCCTTAAACAAGAGGTTATGTTGGGTTTGGACCTTAGAGGAGGGGTGCAGTTATTGCTTGAAGTGGATTTTGACAAGTGTCTTGCGGACAAACTAAACTTACTTTGCCAAGATATAAAAAAGGTCTTCAATAAAGAAGGCATAGACTTCTTAGATATTTACAAAGAAGGAAACAATGTTTGTATCAGGACTTCTCACGACCTGCAAAAAATCACAAAAAAGATCAAATCTCTTGACCGTGATTTGGCTTTACATGCTGACACATTAGGGGATTCAAAAATCATAAAGGTATCTTACGATGCATCTTTTTGTGATCAATTGCTCGACGAGACCATGGAGCGTTCTATGGAGACGATTAGACGACGTGTTGATGCTTTTGGCACTAAAGAGCCTACTCTGCAAAAACAAGGTAATCGTGCTTTGTTGATTCAGGTTCCTGGTATAAAAGATTTATCCTCTTTGAAAAGCATTATAGGAAAGACTGCGCAATTATCTTTTCATCTTATGATTGATGCTCAAGATCAATCTAAGGGCATTGCTTCTAAAAGCATCCTTTTTGGTTCACAACTTTGTCAAATAGGCTTTTTGCCTTTAATTACTGGGGACTTGCTTACAGATGCTTGCGTGCAATTTATAGAGGGTCGACCTGTTGTGGCATTTAGTTTTAACAGTATTGGCGCTCGCATCTTTGGTGACGTTACAAGGTCTTACAAAGGAAGGCAATTAGCTATAGTTTTAGATAATGAGCTGATCAGTGCTCCAGTGATAAATGACCATATACCAGGTGGAGCTGGTATCATTTCTGGAAATTTTAATATAGACACTGCTCAGGAGCTAGCGCTTCTTCTTAAAGCTGGAGCTTTGCCTGCCCCACTTAAAATTATTGAAGAAAAAGTTATAGGACCATCCCTTGGTGAAGATTCCCTAGTTGCTAGTAAAATTTCTGGACTAATTGCAATGATCACTGTCTCATTGCTTATGATATGGTGTTATGGATTTCTTGGACTTGTGGCAACGTTTGCTTTGTTTGCTACCGTTATTTACATTTTGGCTACATTAATTTTATTTCAGATCACGCTCACGCTACCGGGTATTGCGGGCATAATTTTGACCTTGGGTATGGCCGTTGATTCCAACATATTGGTATATGAACACATAAGAGAAGAGTTAAGAGGCGGAATGAGCTCTCTGTCTGCGGTAAAGCGAGGCTTTAAAATTTCGTACAAAACTATCTTGGATGCAAATCTTACAAGTTTGATAGCCGCAGTGTTGCTTTATATTTTTGGCATAGGGGCGGTGAAAGGCTTTGCTGTCACTTTTGGGCTTGGAATCTTCGTTTCGATGTTTACCTGTTTTTGGATTTCTCAGCCTTTAGTTAGTTCTTATTATCGACGCAGATTGATTAAGGCCTAATCTTTTTTCTTATTCTGACTTTAGCATAAATAAAATCTTTTTTTTTTGCAAATTAGCATAAGGGGAGATTTTGTTTATTTCTGAATTTACAAGAATCTCATTCTTGTATCAATAAAACGCGACATTTTCTTTAGCATTAATTAATAATTGGCGTATATAAAAAATGACCATTAATTTGCATTTAACATGAAAAAAACTATTATAGTACTAAAAAAGGCCTTGTTTATTGGAAAAAAAAGTATTTAAGATAATGAGTACATAGTTTGAAATCATGAATTTGAATTGAGCTAGTTAAGCTTTTATTCATATTAGTGCTTAACAAAAAATGTGCTTATTTTAGAATGCACACTAATTTTTAACTCAATAAAGCATACGTAATTTATGTTCTCCGTAATCAAACCTCAGGCACCTTTTGAAAGATTGAAAATTGCAAATGAATCTGCAGAAATTGCTTTATGCAGAGCAATCATTTTGCAAGCAGTTGTTGATGCATCTAATACTTCTAATAACCTTATTGCCAAACAGTTTGCAGAAGAGGCATTGGAGTGGCTTTTTGTTGATAATCAGAGTTTTCAAGAAGTATGCGTAAGTGCTGATTTGGAAGTAGACTGCGTCCGCTCCATTGCTTCCAAAATGATAAAGCTACATAAAAATAAAAGATCTTAAGTTTCTATTACTATTTTTAGTATGGGAAAAATTGGATAAAATGACAAATGAGTTAACATAGCTATTTCAATAGTTGATAGCACAATTTATGACTTTGATACTAGGAATAGAATCTAGCTGTGATGATACTTGCGTTGCTCTCGTAGATTCAGAGCGAAATATCATAAGCAATATTATCAGTAGTCAACATGATGAGCACGCTAAGTATAAGGGGGTTGTTCCAGAGATAGCTTCAAGATTGCATCTGCTCAATATAAAACATCTTGCAGAGAGCGCCCTTGCAAATCATGACATTAGATCACTTGCTGCAGTTGCAGCAACTGGGGGACCCGGATTAATAGGGGGGTTAATTACTGGTGTAACATTTGCAAAAGCCATCTCTTCATCTTTGGGTATACCTTTTATTGCAATTAATCATCTAGAAGGGCACGCTCTTACCGTAAGGCTTACTCATGGAATTAAGTATCCGTATTTATTATTGTTGATGTCTGGAGGGCATTGTCAATTTGTAGCTGTCTTGGGCCTTGGTCGTTACACGGTGCTTGGATCAACGTTAGATGATGCTTTGGGAGAGGTATTTGATAAACTAGCAAAAATGCTAAATTTGGGTTATCCGGGGGGTCCTATAGTAGAAGATTATGCTAGAAATGGTAATCCCTATGCATTTGCCTTGCCTCATCCTTTGATGAATGAGCCTGGCAGCGACCTTTCATTTTCGGGATTAAAAACCTCTTTGAGACATTTGATTTTAAGTCTTGGGACTTTGAGCCAAAAGCATGTTGCAGACATTTGTGCTTCTTTTCAGTATACAGTGGGCAGGGTTCTGGTTAGAAAATGTATGCATGCAATCGACGCATTTAGGAAATTGGCAGCAAGTAAAGAAGCCAATACACTAGTGCTTTCGGGAGGTGTGGCTGCTAATCTTTATTTGCGCCAGATTATTGGTGATTTTGCTGAAAAACAGGACTTTATTTTAATTGCACCTCCATTGCGGTTGTGTACTGACAACGCAGCAATGATAGCCTGGGCAGCTCAAGAAAGATTCAAATTTGGTCAATCTACGCAAATGTATTTCCGTCCTTTATCTAGATGGCCCATGGATTCTTTATCCATTTCATAACGAAAGCGCGTAGTCTTCATACAGCAAAAGAACTGCCGCAACCGCATTTTAATTTTGCGTTTGGATTGATAATCTTAAAAAAAGAGCCTCCCAAATTTTCCACATAATCTAATGTGCTATTTTGAAGAAATGTTTGGGAGATTTCGTCTATTATTAAATTCGTTTCTGAGGCGGTATAAACTATATCGTCCTGATTTACAATGCTCGTGAGTTCATATCTATAGAAAAGGCCTGAGCAACCCCCGCTATCTACAGAAATGCGTAATTTGAGCTCAGGGTCTACCTCTAAAGAGATCAGGTGACGTATTCTGTCTTGTGCGCTTTTTGTGATGTTTAAACAAAAATCTGAAGACATTATTATTCTTTCTTATAGGATTAGGATGATTTGTTCGTTCTTAAAACTGACTATGAAGATTTGCGGACATTTTTTCAATATCTTGACTTATAAGGCCTAAATATGACAGTTTTTCATCAGGTAAGCAAAGATTTATCTGACATTGTGGAAAGTGTTTTTCATCTGAAGTTAGAAAAAGTTGGTCTTAGTTTTGCCAGTGAACATGGAGAGCTTTCTACGAACATATCATTTGTTCTTGGCAAATTGCTTCTTAAGAATCCCTTCGATGTTGGAATGCTTCTTAAGGCACGATTGGAAGAGTTGGAATACGTCAAAATAGTAGAAGTTGCAAGACCAGGTTTCATAAACCTAACATTGAAGGATGTTTTTTGGCACAAGCATTTCTTAAACATTATCGAGAATAATGCAGAGTACATGACGCCAAATGTTGGTCTTGGTAAAAGAGTAAACGTTGAATATGTTTCAGTAAACCCTACTGGTCCAATGCATATAGGGCATGCAAGGCTTGCTGCTTACGGAGATGTTCTTGCAATGTTGCTCAAAAAATGTGGTTTTGCTATCACAAAAGAATTTTACATCAACGATTACGGAGGCCAGATTAATGATCTGGTAAATACTGTGTGGATTCGATACAAAAATATAGTTTTAAACGAAGATGAACAAATACCAGAAGGTCTATATCCCGGAGAGTATTTGATTGCAGTTGCCAAAGAGATCAGTGATTTATACGGTAACGCTTTGCTAACAAGTCAAGATTGGTTTGCAATTGTAAGAAAGCATACTATAGATTCTATGATGCGTCTTATTAAGCAAGATCTTGAATGTATTAAAGTGCAGCACGACGTTTTTACTTCTGAAGCTTTACTGCACCAGGACGGAAAAGTTGAAAAAGCTGTTGCATTACTAAAGAACAAAAATTTGGTGTATGAAGGTGTGATTCCAGAGCCTAAAGGACATCAGGGATCACAGAGAGAACCTGATGTACCCCAACTGCTTTTTAAAAGCACTCAATTTGGAGACAGTCAAGATAGATCCCTTGCAAAGGGGGATGGTAGTTGGTCCTACTTTGGAGGTGAAATTGCGTATACCAAGGATAAGATAGACAGAGGTTTTGAGTCTTTGATTGTCGTCTTAGGAGCAGATCATATTGGATACGTGGATCGCTTAAAAGCTGCTGTAAATGCATTAAGCGATGATAAAGTTGATTGCCACATCAGAGTTTGTCAGCTGGTAAGGTACTTTGAAGATGGTGTTCCAATTGCAATGTCAAAACGTAAAGGTACATTTGCAAGCGTACAATCCTTAATAGAAGAGATTGGGTGTGATGTTTTTAGATTTATGATGATTAGTAAGGCCAACGAAGTGGGCCTGGACATTGACATAACCAAGGTTCAAGCTCAGTCTAAGGACAATCCCATTTTTTATGTTAATTATGCTTATGCAAGGTCTAAATCAGTTTTAAGAAAGATAGAAGAACATTTTCCTCAATGTCTAAATAATCTTGAGATTAACACTTGTGATATGTCTCAATTGACACGCAAAGAGGAACTAGCAATCATCAGAAAATTTACTCAATGGCCTAAAGTTCTTGAGGATGCCGCACTTTCCCTAGAGCCTCATAGAATTGTTGCTTACCTACAAGATCTTGCGGTGCAGTTTCATTATTTGTGGGATTTGTGCGATGTGAAATCTCCTTACAGATTGATCGTTAAAGATGATTTGTCTTTGACTGTTGCTCGTTCTTTGATTGCTAGGGCTACTATTAACATAATTGATTCTGGTTTTGACATAATAGGCATTGAACCCATGAATTCCATGTAAGGTCGCAATTGCGTTCGCATCTTCACAAAAAGTCATTTGATGCGGAATTGTGATGCATTGATTGGAGAAAAAGACGTAACAAAAGGTTTTTTGTTGCATGATTATATAATACAATTTATCATCCACATCGTTGATTTATCGGGGCATAGCGCAGCTTGGTAGCGCATCTGGTTTGGGACCAGAGGGTCGGGAGTTCGAATCTCTCTGCCCCGACCAACTCTTTTTAGGGCAGTTAGCTCAGTGGTAGAGCGCTACGTTGACGTCGTAGAGGTCAGTGGTTCGATACCACTACCGCCCACCACTTCATTAGATTCGCAAATTCTATTTAAAGAGGAAACCCTATTGCTCCAATACCCCTATTATTTATTCGTACTGTAGAGTTTAACTCTTAAGAGCCTTAATAACTCTTTATTTGGGCTTAGAGATGATGTGTTACTCAAGATTAAGCTTTGAGCTTAGTAACTTGCTGTGAAAAAGCATTGTATGATAGTTAATCAAATTTCATTAGATATAGATCCTTTAGAATCCATTGTAGCAACAGTTTTTTGCAATATATTTGGATGCTAAATTTTTGCGAGTAAAATACTTAAGCGCTAGAATGCAAAGAACGTATTGCTATATTTTTATATCTGTCTCGTAGAAAGACCTTAAGTAAAATGGATGTGTTTCTATGTTTTTGTGCCAGCGGTGTTTCTAAAAAATTTCAGAAATCAATTTGGCTTAGACATGAAGAGTCTAAGACTCTCTAGGTTGGCCTACCTGTTTTTGTTTTGAGAATTTTGCAAAGATTATGAAATTTTTCAACGAAAAACATTCACATGATTTTGCGCAAAAAAAAGGGGGGGTAAGCACATTTGCTTAGATATCGCACTAGGCTCTCAAGTACAACCCAAGAGCTCGAGTGACTCTACCGAAAGTAATTTACTTTTGGTAGAGAATGTATGTGGATTACCTGTATTCGGTTCCTGGTATTAAAATTGCTCTACGGTTTGCACTGTGATCTTCGGGAGAGTCGCCGAGTCTTAGAAGTCTTTCTTTACCACAAGATCTTACTTCAAGTCTTTCAGATGCTATTCCACAGCTAACTAAATATCTTTTGACCTCTTCTGCTCTTCTTTCTCCTAAAGCAAGGTTATACTCTCTGGTACCAATCTTGTCGCAATGACCTTCTATCACGTTACAGTTAAAGTTATTGTGAGTACTTAGCCATTCAGCTTGTTTGTCTAAAATCGCTTTAGTCTTCTCAGATAGTGAGCTGCAGTCAAAATCAAATAGAACAACAGAAAGGACGTTTTCTTCAAAGTTTTTTAATGCTACTTCTGGAGAATGTTCTAATGAGCTAAGCTCATTTCCAGACGTGCCCACTTTGTCTCTCATGTTTATTTTGCCTTGTTTACCTCCACAGGACGCAAGACTTAACAAAAACAATAAAGATGCAGCTTTTGTAAAATTTTTCATGAAAGTAGACCTTTTTAATGAGTTAGGAAGCTTTTAAATCAATCGCTACCCGGAGCAGAGAGATAATCACCTTTGCCTGAGGCGCACTTTTATATTAAACATATTGCTCGTTAAAATGTCAAACAAAAATCCCATAAATTGGTTTATGTAATCATAAAAACCATACAACTTAAAATACGCTTTGATTCCCAAATGTTGCAACTTTAAATTGTTTTTATTGATAAATTGTGTTTATTAACGCAGATTTTAAATTATGTTTAATATTTTTATTGGGTTTTAAGTAGCCTAATTTTGTTGCACTCCAAAATGCAGCCATGCTGGAGTCAACGTCTAGTGTGATCATCGTTACAAAGCTTGAAAACTCTGTTCTGAGATGTTCAAAGCAGTGATGCAAAAGCAAAACTCCTAAAAAGTGTATTTGGAGTGGCTTATTGCTTAGGGAAATTGATTTTTTGCCATCTAAAATCAATTTCTTAATTGCTTGCGTGTCTTTTGCGCGATTGCAAACAACGTAGTAAGTGCAAGAGTACATTTATTTTTTATAAAGACAGATTTGCTTTTTTTATGACTTAATTGATCAAATCACTCTATTGAAAATTACTGCTTATTTGATTTTTATTAAAGTGTCTAATACAATCCAGCCTCTAAAGGAGTAATTTTGACAACTAATTTAGGTTAAGTCTATGTCTAAAGTTAAGAGAAAAGGTCCTGCCGTTGTTGTAAATGAGACTGAAAATTGCCTGTCTCTTTTAAAAAAATGTGACTGGATTGATACGTTTGAATCGATGCTCTTGATTCGTAGATTTGAAGAAAAATGTGGACAGCTTTATGGAATGGGTAAGATTGCTGGTTTTTGTCATCTATACATAGGGCAAGAGGCCGTAATTAGTGCTGCTAATCTCTCTAAACAAAAAGGGGACAGTATGGTTACTGGCTATAGAGATCATGGACATGCTCTTTTATGTGGCATTGATGCAAAAAACGTTCTTGCTGAACTGATGGGCAAAGCTACTGGTTCTTCCAAAGGCAAAGGGGGATCTATGCATATTTTTAGTAAAGAAGGTAAATTTTTCGGTGGGCATGGTATCGTCGGGGCTTCTGCTTCTATTGGCACTGGTCTTGCTTTTGCTGAGAAATATAAAGATACGAACAATATTTGTTATACATTCTTGGGAGATGGGGCAACGAATCAGGGCCAAGTATTTGAATCATTTAATATGGCAAAATTGTGGAATCTGCCAGTTCTTTACGTCATAGAAAACAATGGTTATGCAATGGGCACATCTGTTGCAAGATCTACGCGCTCTACGGATTTATTCAATAGGGGTGCATCTTTTGATATTAAGGGAGAACGTGTTGACGGAATGAAATTTGATGTTCTTTATGAAGCATTTATACGTAATGCTAAAAGCGTAAGAGATGGTCAAGGACCTAAGATTCTAGAAGTTGAGACCTATAGATTTAGAGGACACTCAATGTCTGATCCTGCAAATTATCGATCAAAAGAGGAAGTAGACTCGTATAAACAAAATGACCCTATTGTTTATTTAAAAGGCTATATCGTAGAAAAGGGCATAGCTTCTGAGGAAGAATTAAAAAAAAGCGAGCAAAAAGTTAAAGATATTATTAAAGAGGCTGTAGATTTTTCTGAGCAATCGTTCGTTCCTGATGCAAAAGAGCTATACTCTAATGTTTTAATTTAAATCTATTACAAATCCTACTGTTACTTACAAATAAATTAGTCACTCAAATCTAGAAAAGTACGTCTTTTATGCAATCAAAAACCGTAAGGGAAGCAATTAGAGATGCTATCAAAGAGGAAATGGAAAAGGATGAGTCTGTCTTTATCATTGGAGAAGAAGTAGGAGAATATCAGGGTGCATATAAGTGTACTCAGGGTTTGCTTGCTCAATTTGGACCGAAAAGAGTCATTGACACTCCTATTAGTGAACACGGCTTTGCGGGAATTGCCGTAGGAGCTGCTTTTGCTGGATTAAAGCCAATAGTGGAGTTTATGACATTTAACTTTGCAATGCAGGCAATTGATCACATTGTAAATTCGGCTGCAAAAACTCTTTATATGTCAGGTGGTGGGATTTCTTGCCCTATAGTGTTTAGAGGTCCTAATGGAGCGGCTCTTGGCGTTGGGGCACAGCACAGCCAAAACTATTCTGCATGGTTTGCTCATATTCCTGGTCTCAAGGTTGTAACACCTTATTGTGCTCAAGATGCAAATTTGCTCCTTAGAAATGCAATATCAGATCCAAATCCTGTAATTGTTTTAGAGAACGAAGTTCTTTATTCTCAGAGCTTTGAAGATGATCCTGATTTTGAATTGCTCTCCATAAACCAAGCTAGAATTCGTAGAGTTGGTTCAGATTTAACCATAATTGCTTTTTCAAGACAGGTTGGAATCGCACTTGAGGTTGCTGAAATTTTATCAAAAGATCATGGCATCAGTGCGGAGGTTATAGATGTTCGTACTTTGCGTCCTTTGGATAGCGCAACCATATGTAATTCTGTTAAAAAAACCAATAGGGCAGTTGTTGTTGAAGAAGGATGGTTTTATGCGGGAATAGGAGCTACAATCTCTGCTCTTATAACTCAAGAAGTGTTTGATTATTTAGACGCTCCAGTTTTAATTGTTTCGGGAGAAGACGTTCCTCTGCCTTATGCATCTAATTTGGAAAAACTAGCCCTTCCTTCTGTTGAAAAGGTTTTGGAGGCCTCCAAAAAAGTTACCTATTCTCGCTAAAGTATACCTATCTAGATATGAAATTTTAGCTTTTTTCAATTATAAATAGTTGACGATGCCTATAGATATTTTAATGCCGGCCCTATCTCCTACTATGAAGAGGGGCAAACTCGCTCGTTGGATAAAAAAAGAAGGGGACTTGATAGAGCCCGGAGAGGTTGTTGCGGAAATTGAGACCGACAAAGCGATAATGGAGGTGGAAGCTGTTGATTCTGGCATTTTATTTAAAATCTTGGTTCCAGGAGGAACTGAAAATGTGCCTGTAAATGCTAAAATTGGCATTTTATTAGAAGAGGGTGAAGAAAATAAAGATCCAGCAGAGATTTTGCTGGCCTATCATATGAATCCTGCTAAAGAAGTACATTCTGAGGCAATAATTCCAGCAGCATATGGGAGTTTGGTAGAAGAAAAAAATTCAACTGAGGCATTTTTACAAGATAAGGTTTTAGAATCTACTATGATAAAGGGCCTTCCTAAAGAATCTTCTGACACAATACGCACGTCTGATTCCCGCATTTTTATTTCTCCTCTTGCAAAGCGTCTTGCAAAAGAGAGGAGCTTAGAATTAGATCAAATTATTGGCACAGGCCCTCGTGGTAGAATACTCAAATCAGATATTTTAAACTTTGCTATTTCTAGTGAGAGTGTCTGCATACAAGAAGAATCTTTTGAGAGAAATCTAGAGGCTAATAAAGTAGTAAGTCATAGTCCTATGAGGCGCGCTATTGCACAAAAAATGTCTCAATCAAAAAGCGAGATACCGCATTTTTATTTAGCGTTAGATTGTCGCATGGATGCCCTGATGAAACTGCGATCTAGTATCAATCAGGATTTAAACTCCAATATTTCAATTGGTGATTTTGTACTCAAGGCCAGTGCCTATGCTCTGAAAAAGATACCATCTCTGAATTCCTCTTGGTCTGAAAATGGCGTTGTTATACACAATAACATTGATGTTTGTGTAGCAGTTGGATTAGAGGATGGTCTAATTACGCCTGTAGTATTTCAAACAGATAAGAAAAATTTGTTACAAATTTCTTCAGAAGTAAAAGATTTAGCGATCAAAGCTAAAGAGAAGAAATTGATGCCTAATCAATATCAGGGAGGAAGTTTTACTGTATCTAATCTTGGTATGTACGGCATTTCTGAATTTAGTGCCATTATCAATTATCCACAAAGTGCTATTTTGGCTGTTGGAGCCATTCGTCAGGAAATTTTTCTACAAGATGCTGGAGAAGGAGGTTTTGCCGCAAGAAGTGTTATGAAGGTCACTTTATCGTGTGACCATAGAGCTGTGGATGGTAAGACTGGTGCTCAATGGCTTTCTGAATTTAAAAATTTAATCGAAAACCCTTTGCGGCTAATATTTTAAAGCCACTTTTACTTAAATTAAAGAACCCTGTGTTTGTTTGATATGTCTCAAGAGATCTATGATGTTGCTGTTTTAGGTGCCGGTCCTGGTGGATATGTGGCCGCAATCAAAGCGGCTCAGTTAGGGATGAAAGTTGTTTTGATTGAGAAAGAACATTTAGGAGGAATATGTCTTAATTGGGGTTGTATACCAACTAAGGCTTTACTTAAATCAGCAGAAATTTTTTCCATAGTCAAAGAAGCAATTCAATATGGAGTACATGCGGATAATGTATCGTGTGACATAAAACTTATGGTGCAGCGATCAAGGGAGATCGTTGCTCGTTTGAATCAGGGGATAGAACTGCTTTTGAAAAAGCACAAAATTGAAGTTGTATACGGCAGAGGTAAAATACTTGTTCCTGGTGTCCTTGATGTGCATTTAGCTGAAAATCAAGTAAGAAAGATTTCTGCAAAAAACATTATACTTGCAACTGGTAGTAGCCCAAAAACCATTCAAGGGTTTGATTTTGATGGTCAAGATGTTTGGAGTTATAAGGATGCTATGATGCAAAATGCTATACCGAAATCTTTAATCGTTGTTGGAGGAGGCGCAATCGGTGTAGAGTTTGCTTACATGTATAATGCTTTAGGCAGTAAAGTTACAATGCTTGAGGGTTCTGCTAGAATTCTGATGAATGAAGATCTGGAAGTGTCTGAATTTATGAAAGCCTCTTTAGTGCAAAGTGGTATAGAAATTATAACGGATGTGCGTTTGGATTCTCTTACAAAATCTTCATCGCAAGTAAAAGCTAATTTTAATAAGGACGGTAAGCAAAAATCCGTAATAGCCAATAAGATTTTGATGGCCACTGGTGTTGTGCCAAATAGTGCTAATATAGGATTAGAAAATACAAAAGTAGTGCTGAGCAATGGCGTGATTCAGACTGACGGCTTTCTTCAAACAAATCAAGAAGGCGTATTTGCTATTGGAGATTTGACTCAAGGCCCTTGGGTTGCCCATAAAGCAAGTGCTGAGGCAATCGTGTGTATAAATAAAATCGCAGGATTGCAGACTTTCCCTATTAATTTTTTGAACATTCCTTCTTGTATATATTCCAATCCTCAGGTTGCAAGTATCGGTTTGTCTGAGAAAGTAGCTCTTGATAAAGGTTACGAAATTCGAATTGGCAAATGTCCGTTTAAGGCAAGTGGTAAAGCTCTAACTTCTGGACATGCTGAAGGTTTTATTAAGTCCGTGTTTGACAAAAAATCTGGAGAGTTGTTGGGTGTACACATGGTTGGCAATGGAGTGAGTGAACTAATACACTCTTCTGCGTTAGCAAAACAGTTGGAAGCTACAGAATTAGATTTACTTAATGTGATATTTCCTCATCCCACTCTTTCTGAAGTGTTACAAGAGTCTGTTGCCAATGCGTTTGGCATTTCTATTCACATTTAATCTGCTAGACTTGGGCTTGATTTTTACCACGGAAAAGGAGAGGTTTGGCTACAGTGCAATCGATCAGTTTTGTTTTGACAATAAGTAATTCATGTCTTTGATAAGTACCATTTTTGCTTCAGATTTTGTGATAAAATCTGTTTTGTTATTATTATTTGGTTCTTCTGTAATTTCTTGGGCTGTTATTTTTGAAAGATATGTAGTCTATAGGGAGCTGACCATTAAAATGCGTCAGTTTGAGAAAATCTTTTGGGAAGCCAAATCTCTAGATTCTTTATATGAATTCACTAGGGGCAAGATGAACAATCCTTTGGCAAGGATGTTTGTGAGTGCTATGGAGGAGTGTCAAAATTTGAAAGGCTCTACAAACCATAACTTAAGATCTGGTACAAAAGAAAGAGTTTTGTTCTCCGTAAATTCAATTAAAAATGCATCTCTTGCAAGGGCTGAAAGAAATCTTTCTATACTTGCTATTCTTGGATCAAAGGCACCATTTTTAGGGCTTTTTGGTACTGTTTGGGGAATAATGCATAGTTTTCAATCAATTGCTGCTTCTAAAAACACTAGCCTTAGTATTGTAGCTCCTGGTATAGCAGAAGCTTTATTTGTTACTGCTGTAGGATTGTTTGTCTCTATTCCTGCAATTGTTGCCTACAATTTGTTCGCTGATAAGCTCAATAAACTTGATTCTATTATGCAAGGATTTATGGGAGATTTATACAATCTATTTTCTAGGTTGTTAGATGATCAATCTATTTGAGAAAGTTCTGCGATGATGATTCCTGAATGTTTTAAAAGAAGGAAAGTTCCATTGATTGAAGACATAAACGTTACACCTATGGTTGATGTAATGTTGGTTCTGCTAATAGTGTTTATGGTGACCTCTCCAATGTTGGTTTCTCAGATTAATGTCAAGTTGCCTCATGCAGAGGCCGGTTCGCAAAAAGAATCTAAGGAAGATCCTATCGAAATCAGCGTTACAAAAGGCAAGCAAGTTTACGTTTTAAATACTTTGATACCCTTATCGCAGCTGCAAAAAAAGCTTTTAGCAATTGCTCGTGCAAATTTTGAAGTAAAGATTCTAATTTCTGGAGATTCGAAAGCATCTTATGGAGATATTATTGATGTAGTTGATAGAGTAAAATTGGCTGGATTTCACAAAATAGGCTTGGTTACTTCTGCAACTAAGAATAAGGATTGAAATGGTGCACTATCTTGGGGAAACATGTTTATTGGCTTTGATGTAAAATTTACTTGGATCTCCTTGTTTTTACATGCTTCTTGCATTCTTGCTCTGGCTTTTTTAAGATTCGAAAATCAAGCTATTCAGCAAGAAATCTCCAACGAGGTTACTATTAATTTTGACGTAGTTTCTGACAATAGAAATATCAAAGCAAAATCTAAAAATGCTCACTCTGTTCGCAAAAAAGCTTTACAGCAAACTGGGGAGCAAGCAAAAAAGATTCCGGTTAATAAGGTCAAATCGGCAGTTCCTGTTCCTGTTCCTGTAAAAAAGGAAATAAAGCAAATCCAGCCTAAAGACAATAAAGTTAAACTTGCTTCAGAAAAAGTGGTAAAAACATCTGGTGTTTCTCCATTAGCAGACAATAAAAGTATCGAACAAGAGGAAGATCTATTTAGTCTCGGAGAAGTTTCTCCAGATAGTCCAGAGAGTGTTAAAGCTATGGATTATATAAAAGGTAAAATTGAAGAACACAGAAATTTTGTTGGATTGTGTGCAAAAGGTTTAGATGAAGTAGAAATGGTTTTCGAAATTGGTTTAAATGCAGACGGCTCAATTAATTTTGCTGAATATTTAGGGGATAATGCTGGAAGTTCAATTACGGATACAACAAGGCAGGCCCTAATTTGTCAAAATCTCCGGGCTATTCAACTTGCAGCGCCTTTTGAAAAATTAGATTTTGCAAAACACAAAAGTTGGCAACATTTAAGGTTGAGGTTTACTCAGAATTAGCTAGCTGACTTTTTTTTATTCGTCAATGCTTGCCAAATAAGTAGGGTGCCAAATAGAATCAAGGGGATTGAAAGTAATTGACCCGTTGTGAATTTGTTCGCTAAAAACCCCATTTGTACATCTGGCTCTCTAAAACATTCTGCAAAAATTCTTGCACATCCATACCCAAGATAAAATATTCCGCTTGTAAGCCCTTTGTGATTCAATATTTTATATTTGTGAATCATGAGTTTGATGATTATAAAAAGGGCTACTCCCTCAAAGAGTGCTTCATAAATTTGGCTGGCATGTCTTGGCAAGCTATCAACATTAGGAAAGATTATACCCCAGGCAGCGGTTGTAGTACGTCCCCATAATTCCTGATTGATGAAATTGCCAATTCTGCCAAATATGATGACTATTGGAGCGCTGATTGCAAGTAAGTCGCTTAATGTTTTCCATTCCAAGGCCCTTTTTTTGCAAAACACATAGATTGCAACACCCATAGCAAATGCTCCTCCGTGAAAAGACATTCCTCCTTCGTAGATTTTTAAAATATCAATTGGATTTTCTAAATACAACGTAGGAGCGTAAAGCATTGCATACGTGAGTCTTCCTCCAAGTACTATTGCGAGCGTGCCCCAGATGAAAAAATCATCTATGTGAGTTTTGGAAAAATCTATTTTATAGGTCTCGATCATCTTTTTTACGTATAAAGAGCCGAGCAAAAGTCCTATTGCAAAAAGGAATCCGTACCATTTAAGGCTTAAAGGTCCTATTGAAAACATTATTGGATCAATGTAGGGTGCTGTAAGTTGCATTTTTTTAATTTCAGACTTTAGATTGCCAAATTATATTGGCTTATACGTATTTAGCAAAAGCAAAAAATTGATGGTCAAGCAAAAGGAGTTTCACGTCACTATATTGTCAATTTTTCCGGACATGTTTCCTGGTACCTTAGGATTTTCTATTCCGAAGAAGGCTTTGGAAAAAGGACTCTGGTCTTATCAAACAGTTAACATAAGAGATTTTGGCATAGGAGTACATAAAAGAGTAGATGATCCTCAATGCGCTGGTCTTGGAGGAATGGTGATGAGGGCAGACGTTTTGAGTAATGCGATTGATGCGCATTTAGCTAAAGGGGATGATATTTTTTATCTTTCTCCTAGAGGACGCAAGGTTTCTCAAAGTGTTATAGAGGAAATAGTGCGCAGCAATCGGATAATGCTAATCTGTGGAAGATTTGAGGGTGTTGACGAGCGTGTGCTCGAAGAATACAATGTGAAGGAGTTGAGTATAGGAGATTTTATACTTTCTGGGGGTGAGGTTGCTGCGATGGCGCTACTTGAAGCGTGCGTCAGAATTTTGCCTGGTGTGTTAACGGACCATCGTGTTGTAGATGACGATTCTTTTGGGAAGGGAATCTCTGGAATGCTCGAGTATCCTCTTTACACAAAACCTCGTACGTGGAAGAATAAGTCTATTCCGGAAGTTTTAGTCAGTGGAAATCACGAGGCTGTCTTTCGTTGGAAAAAACAAAAATCTTTTGAGATAACTAACTTAAAAAGACCTGATCTAATTTTAGAGGAAAAATAAAGTGACCAGTATCGTAGAAAAAATTGAGCAAGAACAAATCGCTAAAATACTAAGTCTAAGAGAGATTCCAAAATTTAAAGTAGGGGATGTGATTAAGGTGGCTCTTAGAGTTGCTTCTGCATCGTCTAGTAGAGTCCAGGTTTGTCAGGGTTTGGTAATTGCAAGGCGCAACAGAGGCCTAGGGTCTTCATTTCTTATAAGAAAAGTTGCAGATGAGCATGGAGTGGAACATTACTTTCCTCTCTACTCTCCTTGCATTGAAAGTATTACAGTGGTACGTAAAGGCCTGGTGCGCAAAGCAAAATTGTATTACTTTAGAAACCTTACCGGTAAGGCTGCAAGAATAAAAGAGGATCGCAATAGAGTATAAGGTGTTTTGATTCAACAGCCTTTAGTGTCTAATATACGCCTGGCTGGTGTTGTAACTTAATTTTGGTTGAAATGCTCAAAAGTTCTCTCTCTATAGGTTTACACGCTCCGGAATCCTTCAATGTGTTGATTGAGATTCCCATGAATGAGGCTCACATAAAGTATGAGTTTGACAAGGATCTTGGATTTTTGAGGGTGGACAGATTTCTAAAAGCTCCTATGTATTATCCATTTAACTATGGGTATATACCTTCTACTTGCGGAGGCGATGGAGATCCTCTTGACGTTATGGTTATCTCTCCCTATCCAATATTGCCTTGCGCGGTCATTGAGTGTCGCCCCATTGGGGTTCTTTTGATGGACGATGAATCTGGAAGAGATGAAAAAATTATTGCTGTTCCTCAAGATAAGATTGCACCCTATCTATCGAATGTGCGCTCTCTTGCAGATTTAGATTCTGAGTCTAAAGAAAAAATCGAACACTTCTTTTCCAACTATAAGACCATTGATAAAGGCAAATGGGTTAAGATTGAAAGATGGGGCTCTGTTGAAGAAGCTAAAACTTTAATACAGAAATCTATTATTCAAGATTAAATTTCCATGACTCAAGAAGATCTAGGAAATTCAATGCTGAGTGTGAAAAAGGCCAACTCCAGAGATCTGCGTTGTCAGTTTGCCTCTAGAAGCACTAAGCAATCCCGGAAAATATCAAAAATCGCAGATCAGTCTTTTTTATACCATCTCAAAAAGACAATTGTGGGCAAAAAAGCTTCAACAATATCTAGGGCTCAGAAAAGCACTACTTTGCAAAATTTGAATAAAATTGACCACGCACAATTTCCAGATCTTGAGGAAACTGCATCTGAGGTAAGTGTGAATTTCAAGAAAGGTGAAGAAGATTATTTGTCAGTCGTTTCTTTGCAAGTATTTTTGCAAGACTTTTTTCTTCATTATCAGGAGCATGTAGATCACGAGTCCA
The DNA here is from genome assembly GCA_947456795.1 of Rickettsiales bacterium. Lineage (GTDB taxonomy): Bacteria > Pseudomonadota > Alphaproteobacteria > Rickettsiales > Rickettsiaceae > CAJBEU01. Next base: position 149,223 of record CANGTI010000002.1, on the reverse strand, counting down.
AAGATTTTACTTTTCTTCAAAGATTAAGTCACTCTTTGAGCTTGATCTGTAAAGAGCGGTATGAGGATCAGATTAGGTTTCTGACAATAGACACCACTCTTAACATCTTTACCGAACAATGGAGTATCTCTGTTACTTTTAGTTGTGACCGCAAAATCAAAGATGTCAAATTAACCACTCTTAGTAAGAGTTTTTTTGACAAATTTTCCAAAAATATTTCAAAGTTAAAGCAAGATCTGCAACAGACAGCTCAATTTGATGAAATAGACTTTTCTGTGATTTTTGAATCTGGTGATGATGTCCAAGAGTCTAAAACACTAAAGTATAAGTTGTACGGCATGAGGGAGCAAAATTTTGAAATGGTGCAGAATTTGTTGAGCAAAGAAGGAGAGCTGGAAATTAATTTCCTTGTTTAAAACTTTCCTTAACCTATTAATGTGTAAAGAAGCTTTGTGCTAATTACTCTAAAGCTCATCTGTTTACTCTTGTTGAGTCAATTTGGTGGGTATCTGGTGCAGCTTTTCAATGATGCGGTCTAATTCTATAAAATCTTTAAAGGGCAAACGTATCTCTCCTTTAGCTTTATCTATTGTGATTTTTGATCCTATTTTAGTAAAAAGCATTTCTTCTATTTGCATCAAATCAGAATCCAGACCTTGATCTACAACGTTATCTTTTTTTTTGTCTTTTTTGTTGCCAACTTTTATTTTGCGATCTGATTGTTGTAGCAATTCCTCTGTTTGTCGTACATTTAAATTCTTCTCCAAAATTATTTTTGCTATTTCCTCGGCATCGCTTCTTCCGGCTATAATTTTTGCATGTCCCAGAGAAATTTTTTGCTGTTCTACATAGCTCTTAATTGATTCAGGAAGGGCATTAATTCTAAGTAAATTAGCGATATGGCTTCTGCTTTTGCCTATGATTTGGCTTAGTTCCTCCTGAGTGTATTCGTATTTTTCAATGAAATTTGCGTAATAAGACGCCTCTTCTGTGATACTTAGGTTTTGTCTTTGTAAATTTTCTATTAGGGCTACTGCTTCGGAATCCCTTTTTTCTTTTGGAGACTTAATGATTGCTGGAATTGTTTTGACATTTGCTATTTTACAAGCCCTCCATCTTCTCTCTCCCGCTATAATCGAATATTTTTCTGCCTCTAATTCCTGTAGTATTATGGGCTGTAGTACTCCATATTGTCTTATAGACTGAGCTAGTTCTTCTAATTTTTCTTGGTCGAAATGTTTTCTGGGCTGCTCTGGGTTAGAAAAAATAGAATCTATGTCAACGTATTTTAAGGGATTGTTTGTCGCTTTGCCTATTTGTTCTCCAAGAATTGCAGCTATTTTGCTTGTTTTATTTGAGGTATCCATAGATTACTTTGTTTGAGTAAAAACAAGAGGTTTGTTTTCTTGTAATTAGCCTGAGATTATCAACTTAATCCTATCAGCTTTAAGTTTAAAAGAATACAACTTGAAGCAGACTTTTGCCTAAATCTTCTGCACGATAAATGTCAATCATGGATTCCAGTATACGGAGTCTTTGATTGTTAGATTTGATTTGGTAATGAATTTGTTATTTTTGGAATGTAACTGCTATTTTTTTCTTAATGCTTTTCATGATAAATTTTTTGCAAAGCATTTTTCTTTTAAGTGTTGCAATTGCGAGATTTTTTTTATTTTCAATTTTAATGCGGATGCTCTAGAATCTCTCTGACCTTACCTGAGGCATTTCAACGAATTTATACAATATTGTGCTGCAAAGTTTTTTATCTTATCTGAAAAATCTGGGGCGACTGAGGATTTTTTTGGCTGGCTCTGCATTGCTAGGAGTTGTCGGCTTTTCTTTTGTTATTTTAACAGTCATGCAAAAAGATGCCATGGCTGTTCTTTATTCTGAGTTAAGTAGAGATAGCGCCGAATCCATTACACATAGGCTCGATCAAGAAAATATCCCTTATTCTTTGTCTCAGGACGGTAAAGTTATTAAGGTAGATGGGCAAAGTGTGCATCGCACTCGGGCTTTGTTAGCAAAAGAGGGTTTACCTTTTTCGGGTGCAGTGGTGGGGTACGAAATTTTCGACAAAGAAGAGGCTTTAGGCACAACCAATTTTTTGCAAAATGTTAAAAACGTTAGGGCTAGACAAGGAGAGTTAAGTCGTACTATTCAGACTTTTGAGAATGTTTTAAGAGCAAGAGTACATCTTGCGGTGCCTCAACGAGAGTTATTTTCAAAAGAGAGCCATCGCCCTACTGCGTCCGTAATGCTTACACTCAAGTACGGAGGGTCTCTTGGTACACAAGAGGTAAAAGCAATCAGTCATTTAGTTGCCGGATCGGTTGAAAGACTTAGCGAAAAAGACATTACAATCGTAGATACCAAAGGCAACATTTTGCAGATGGGTGGAGAAGAAGATGCTTTTGGTTTTGGTGCATCGTACAACATGCAGCACAGAAGCTCATATGAAAAACGGATTCAATCTAAAATAGAAACTCTCATAAGCAAGGTAGTGGGCTTTGGAAATGTTGAGGTGAAAGTTAATGCCGATATGCACTTTGACAAGGTAGTAACTAATGCTGAAACATATGATCCAGACAAGAATGTTATACGCTCTAGTCATTCAAAAGAAGAAAGAGAGCGTTCTACAAGTGATTCTAGAGGCGGAGGAGACATTTCTGTTGCTAATAATTTGCCCGATTCTATAGAAGAAGTAGAAAGCGTCGGGGGCTTTGTTGAATCTAACAAACTAGAAGATATAAACAATTATGAAGTTTCAAGGATTGTACAAAACACTATTAAGGAGGTAGGAACAGTAAAGCAGATTTCTGTTTCTGTGCTTGTAAACGACCATTACGACTCTAGAACTGGGACTTTTGCTCCTAGATCTGAAGGAGATATGAAGAAAATCGAAGAATTGGTAAAGGCTGCAATTGGCTATCAAGAATCAAGAGATGACATTGTTATTGTTGTGCACATGCCATTTTTTAAAGAAGACTTAGCGTCTGCAGAAATTGATTTGATGCGCACAAGCGTTTGGTGGAAGGAGCATTTGAGCTCTATTGTGAATGCGTCTCTTGGATTTTTAGCTTTTGTGACTCTTTTGTTTTATGTGTTGCGGCCTCTTTTATCAAGAATTTCTCCTCAAAAAAATGATATGAGCTTTGCTAAAATGCAAGTACAAGAGGATGATAATTCTGAGCGTGCAAAACAAATTCAGGAAGCTTTATTTGAAAATCGTTCCTTTAATGATGCAGCCTCAAAAAATCATCATCTTGAAAAGCTTGCTTTAGAAAATCCAGAAAAGTTTGTGAGCATTTTGAGGCGTTGGCTTAATGAAACAAAAAAATAATATGTTAGTCAGTGAAGATTTAAGTGGAGAAAAAAAGGCCGCGATAGTGCTGCTGAGTTTGACTCATACAAATGCTGCAACGATCATGTCTGCAATGGATCAGGAGGAGATCTTGACCCTTGCATCTGCTATGTCAGCTCTTGGATTTGTTTCATCAGATGTGGTGGACGCAGTGCTTGCCAAATTTGCTCAAGAAGTTCAAGAAGGCAGGAGCTCTATTGGTAATACCAGCAAAGCTACTGAGCGTATTTTGGGGAATTTTTTAAATAAGGAAGAATTAAGTGCTCTTTTGGCAAAAATTCAAGTTAGTGTCTGGAAGGCTTTGGAGATAGTAAACCCTAAAACTCTTGCAGAATATTTATCTGAAGAAAATCCACAAACTGTCGCCTTGATTTGCTCAAAACTGGAACCCTCTCACGTGGGAGCTGTTTTGCCTTTTTTAGAAGAGAGCTTTGCAAATGCAGTGATGGAAAGAATGGTGCATTTGAAACCTGTATCTAAGGACATTTTAGATCAAATAGAGCAGTGCTTAAAAATGGAGCTTATCGTGGGTGTTAAGGACCTTGGCATGAAACAAGACGTTGCAAAACAACTGGCTCTGACTCTGAAAAACATGAGTGAAACTGATAAAAATAAATATCTAGACTTACTGAAGGAAAAACATCCAGAAATTGCTCAAAATGTTGAAGATTTGATGTTTGCTTTTGAGGACTTAACTCGTATCGGTATTGGAGGTTTAAATGCTCTTTTGAGTGCTATCGATCAGGGAGATTTGGTATTAGCGCTAAGGCGAGTATCCGCTGAATTGCAGAACTTTTTTTTCTCAAACATGCCTCAGCGTATGGTAAAAATGATACAAGATGAATGGGACATTATGGGTAAAGTAAAAATGAAAGATATAAAAAATGCTCAAAAGAAAATATTAGAAAAAGTTAAGATTTTAATTGCTGAAGGAAAGATCAGCTTACAATCAGACAACGAAGAATACGTATAAAGTACTTTTTTGTGAATTACCCTAGGTTTTTATTTCCAAATCTTAATTCTCTTTTTATCTCAAAACTTGATGATTTTAAGGAGCCAGATTCTACTTCTAGCGCCAAGCCTTTAGCGAATGATCAAAAAGATCAATTGCATCTTGAGATTTTTGAAGTTTATAAAAAAGAACTTGAGAACAAAATTCAGGAAAATGATTGTAAAAACGCTTTTGTCGAGATTTTAAAAAGCGTTGTTGCTTCTTGCAATCTTTCAGAATCTTTTGGGGAAGAGATTTGGAAATACAATGTGCAAATTTTAGGGCGTATAGTGGATTTGCTATGCCTTGAGATGTCTATTGATTTTAAACTTATTGCAAATAAACTTTTAAGTAAAATTGAGAATCATTATCAGGGTGGGCTCGTACGTATCGAGGTGAGTTCGGATTATTATAAAGTTTGTCTCAATATGGTGGAGCATTTGCCAGATAAGATTTTTAAAAAAGGGGATATAGAAGTAATAGAATTGCCAGCATCCGACAAAAATGTTTGTCGTGTTCTTTATATGTCTACTACTTTAGAGTACGATCAAGGGCATGTTGTTGAGGAAATTAAAGAAGCAATAAGCCGAGGATCTTGAGTTATGAAAATCTGCATGGGGCCTAGCTTGACCAATCTACAATACTGTTATGTCGGTTAATTTTATGGAGGAAAGAAAAATGAAAGAAGGTGTTAGTTTGGTCTCTTTGTCTAAGATGCCTGTTCAAATATCCGTTGTTTTGGGTCGTTGTAAAATGAGATTGAGCGATCTGTTGAAAATAGAAGTCGACTCTGTCATAGAACTGGACAAAAATGTAGATGATTTAGTTGAAATTTTTGTTAACGAGAAATTAATAGCAAAGGGTGAGATTGTTGTTGTGGACAATAAAATTGGTATTACTTTAAAAGAAATAATGGATCAATAGTATTGCCATTTTATTTTTGGAGCCCATCTTAATTAGGGAAATTTGACATCTAATCGTAACGATTTGTTTTTCTCCTTCGTTGTGTTTTTGGGTTTTTCTGCTAGGATATAACTTAATTCTCTTACAAATGCATTGTAACTTGTTTTTATGCCTAAGTTAAAAAGTAGCTCTGCAGCAAAAAAAAGGTTTAGTTTGACTGCTTCGGGCAAGTTGAAGGCTTCTCAGGCAAACAAGCAGCATTTGATGAGACATAAATCTAAATCTCAACTTCGTGACTCGCGTGGTACCACCATATTGGAAGGCAAGCAGGTCAAAAATGTGAAGAGATTTTTCATACCGTATTCTTAAGTCTCAGTTTGATCTAAAATATGACAAGAGCAATATCTAGTGTTGTTACTAAAAAGAAGCACAAAAAAATTCTAAAGCTTGCTAAGGGATACAGAGGTAGATCTAGCACTTGCTATAGAGTTGCTTTGCAAAGAGTCGAAAACGCTTTAAGAGACGCCTACAAAGATCGTCGTAGGAAAAAGAGAGATTTCCGTGGACTATGGCTTCAGCAAATCAACGCTGCTGTGCGTGCTCATGGAATGGTTTATTCTCGCTTTATAGACATGCTAAAAAAGTCTGGCGTTGTTATAGACAGAAAGATTCTTGCCCATCTTGCAAGCAGTCAGCCTGAATCATTTAGTGCAATTGTTGCAACTGTGCGGTCTGCCGCCGCTTAAGGTGCATGCCTTCTGGAGGAATGTTACTTAATTAACTTTTAAGCAGCATTATTTGTAGAGGACTTTTGTCTGAATCGCCGATTGGCATTATTAAAAGGGAAACTTTCGTTTTGCAAATGACTCGTTTCTAATTTGCGGGTATTATGTCTCAACCTTGTATATAAAAGAGTTCTACTTTTTGACATGAAAGAACTGCTTAAAATAAATAACGTAAGCAAAACCTACCGAGATAGGTTTGTATTAGAAGATCTAGAATTCAAACTATATTCTAATCAAATAGCCTTACTTATGGGCCCTAACGGGGCTGGCAAAAGTACATTGGCAAGATTACTTTTAGGCATCGAAAAGCCTAGTCTTGGCTCAATAACTCGATCTAAACAAATGAGATTTGGGTATTTGCCTCAAAGAGTGAGCTTGAACACCTCAATGTCTATGAGTGTTTTATCTGTAATAAAGCTTATAGGCAAGTCTGAGGGTATAGATCAAAATTTGTTAAAATCCTTAAACATTTTGGATCTTTTGCATGAACAGATAGCTAATCTTTCAGGAGGGCAATTACAAAAGGTTTTGATAGCAGCAAGTATTGTGGCAAAACCGGATTTTTTGGTTTTAGACGAGCCTATGCATGGTCTAGATGTGGAAAGTCAGGATGAGTTGCATCATTTAATACGCAAATTAAAATCTGATTTTGACATGTCTATTCTGCTGATATCCCATGATTTAAGGGCCGTTGTTAATTATGCTGATCAAATTCTGTGTCTCAACAAAAGGTTGCGTTGTCATTCAGAGGGAGAATTCAGCAAAGATAGCAATCAAGACTTTTCAAAACTAAGTATTTATAAGCATGAGCATTAATTTTTTTAATGATACTTTTAGCATAGTGATGCTTAGTTGCTTGCTTGCTCCAATTGGGTGCGTTTCTTTGTGGAGAAGATCTACCTATATGGCTGATGGGCTTTCTCATGCTAGCGTTCTTGCAAACACAATAGCGGGTATTTTTTTATACAACGTAGTTCCAATAGGAATTTTGGTGGCTTTGGGGCTGGTATTAATTATTTATTGGCTTGAAGATAGTAGTGACATTTACGTTGCCACTAACATTGTTTCGATGATTTCTGTTGCTTGTGCAGTACTCATTTGTCATTTTTCTCCTACTAAGATTGACATTGGTAAAGTTCTCTTGGGTAGCACCTGTTGTCATAGATTGCATCATTTTATTGACTATAAAGTTTTGATGGTGCTTGCTTTTTTTTCTGCCGGATTTATAGGCATCTTTTTTAAACAACTTGTATTCATTTCTTTTAATCGCGATTTAGCAATTGTATCTGGCATTGCTGTCAAAAAAATCGATATGTTGTTTTTCCTATTATCAGCTGCGGCAATCAATTTAGCTGTTTCTGCGGTAGGAATGTTTTTAGTTGGAGTATTGCTTATTCTTCCGGCTGCAAGCAGCAGGTTTTTTAGCAGAAATCCTTTTGGTAATTTATTTAATTCTGTAGTTTATGCTTTTGTGGTGAGTCTTGTTGGAACCTTGATAGCTAAAAATTTTAAAACTCCTATTGCGCCTACTATTGCAGTGCTTTCTTTTGGAGTTTTTATTACAATCTACAGTATAAGTAGGTATGCTCTTAGAATCAGATTGGCGTGATCTTCAAAATTACTGGTGCGTGATCTGAAGGGGAATCAAGCTCTCTCCATTCTTTTTTGATATAGCACTCTAGATTGTGTTGCGTTAATTTAGATGAGCCAATAATTGTATCGATTCTCATTCCTTCTTCTTTTTTGAAAGCAGAGCCTCTGTAGTCCCACCAGCTAAATTCCTTTTTTTCTGGATTAGCGAGTCTATACAAGTCATATATTCCGGAATTTAGAATTGTTCTCATTGCCTGTCTTTCTGGTAGGGTAAAGCATGTACTTTCAAAATATTTATGTGGGTCATGTACGTCTATTTCTTCTGCTGCTACGTTAAAATCTCCCCCTATGATCAGAAATTCGTGATGATTTTTTAAGTCACTCAGATATTGGGATAGGGCTTTCAAAAATTCCAGTTTCATATAATAGTTCTCGCTGTTTACTTCTCCTCCATTTGGTACGTAGACAGAGATGATTTTAGCGTGTCCTATTGGAAGCGTTATTTCAGTTTCTAAAAATCTTGCCTGATTTGGTACAGGATTATTTGTAAAAGTTTTTTTACTGCTTTCTATTTGAAATTTGCTTAAAATTGCTACTCCGTTGTAGGTTTTTTGTCCGGCAGTGATCACGTTGTAACCTAAATCTAACAATTCCTCTGCAGGAAATTTTGCATCTTCACACTTTAGCTCTTGCAGCATCAAAACGTCTGGAGACTCATTGCTGATTAATTCCAACAAAAGAGGCATACGCACTCTTACAGAATTAACGTTCCAGGTTAAAATCTTGATTGAATTATTTTTATTGGTCATTGAAACTTACTTTGATTGTGGTATTTGATTGAATGCGATTTTACTCTATATGGCGCTAGACTATGTTGCAATGATAGTGATCGTATGGTTCAATCGTATGGATTTCTTTCATTTGAGAGTATCATTTTACTTTAATAAAGTCCGCGAGCAATTTTGTTTTTTATGTCTGATTTGTTAACTCTTATCACAGTGCCAGATGCAAGGCTCAGAGTTGTTTCAGAAGAAATTACGCAAATTGACAACTCTATAAAAGAACTCTTTTATTCCATGGTTAATACAATGTATAACTCAGAGGGCATAGGCCTTGCTGGAATACAAGTAGGCGTGCCTAAAAGAATTATTGTGATTGACATCGATAATCTAGAAGAAAATCCAAGCTTTGAGTATCCAATTTGTCTGATTAATCCAGAAGTTTCATTTCTCAATAATAAGACCTCAAGCATGCAAGAAGGGTGTCTTTCTGTACCTGGAGAATATGTCAAGATTGTTCGCCCTAGCTCTGTAAGTGTGCGATATCTTAATTTAGAAGGGCAAGCTTGTCATATGAATGCCGACGGACTGCTTTCCAGAGTGATACAGCATGAATATGATCATTTGCAGGGCAAGCTTTTAATAGATTACTTGCCTTATCTTGAACAAGATAAGATCCTAGAAAAGGCAAGCACGCGATACAAGCCATTTTAATCCAAGTGCCTGAGCTCTATTTTGCTTAAGGACGCATTTTTAGAACTCAGGGATTCGCATTTTTATAAGATGAATATTATTTATATGGGTAGTGGTAATTTTGCTGTTGCCCCTTTAGACGCTTTGTTGAACAGTAATCACAATGTAGTTGCAGTTTTTACTGCGCCTCCTAGATGCACAAAGGGGTCTGTAATTGTCAAGAATGTTCTACATGAATTTGCAGATTCAAAAAATCTAAACATTTATACTCCACTTTCTTTAAAATCACATGAAGCGATGGACCTAATTGATTCAACTGATGCCGACATTATAGTTGTTGTATCTTACGGTCAGATACTGAATGAATTTGTATTAAACAATAAAACTTTGGGCGCAATTAATATTCATCCTTCTTCTTTGCCTAGATTTCGTGGCCCTTCTCCGCTGCAACATACCATACTTGCGGGCGATGAAAAGAGTAGTGTATGCATCATGAAGATGGATGCTGGAATAGACACTGGTAGGATTTTGTTGAGATCTGATTTTGACGTAGATCCAAATATCTCTTTTCCGCAACTGGAGAATTATTGTTCAAAAATTGGATCTGCTTTGTTGATTGAAGTATTAAAAGATTTCAAATCTTTAGATCCGATTCCTCAAGACGAATCTTTAATTAATGCTTCTTATACCAAAAAGATAAAAAAATCCGATGGGTTAATTGATTGGAATAAGTCTGCAATTGAAATTGAGCGCAGTATACGTGCATTTGTACAATGGCCAGTGAGCTTTTTTCGGTATAAGGGGGAATCTATAAGAATTTTCAGTGCTCAGTGTGAGCAATGTGTACATTTATCAAAGCCTGGAACAGTGATGGATGCTAATTTGGGTATTGCTTGTGGAGAGGGGCTTTTAAGACCTTTAACATTACAACGTCCTGGTAGAAAAGCAGTTGATCTTGAGGCTTTTCTTAGAGGTTTTGCCATATCTTTAGGAGACAGTGTAGAATGAGTTCAATCTTTTATTAATCATCAATTATGCAAATATATCCTCTAAAACTTGTACCTGACAATACTCAGATCGACTTTATTAAATTAGCCAAATATGCCTTCATTATATCCTTAATGGCTATGGCGTTGGGATGCGGATTCATTTTCACGAAAGGCTTTAATTTTGGCATAGATTTTATTGGAGGCACGCAATTAGAAATAAGAGCTGATAAATTTATTTCCTTGAATCAAGTACGCAAAGTGATGGAAGATCTCAACCTTGGAGAAATATCATTACAATCTCAAGGACAAGACGAAAATTCTACTGAGATATTGATTAAGATAGCTAGCCCAAATCACAAAACTGAATCTCATCTAGATATCGTAAAGAGTACTTTAAGCAATGTTTTTCCAAATCATAAATTTGAGTATCTCAGCGTTAGTTTTATTGGACCACAGGTTAATGCATATCTTATTAAATCTGGTATTAAAGCTGTAGTGTTGTCTATTTTGGGTATATTTTTATACATATGGCTCAGATTTAAGTTATCTTTTGGCCTGGGAATATTGGTTACGCTTTTGCATAATTTGATAATGTGTTTTGGGTTTATGAGTATTTCTGGTCTTGATTTTAATCAAAGCACTGTTGCAGCTCTATTAATTATCATAGGTTACTGCGTTAACGATTCTATCGTGATTTACGACAAAATCTTAAACAATGCAAAACAATTAAAGTTTTTAAATAGAGAGACGATTAACCTAAGTATTAATCGCACCTTGTCTAGAACTATCTTGACCTCTTTGACTACTTTGCTTGCAAACCTTGCGCTTATCATTTTTGGAGGAAAAACTATATTTAGCTTTAGCTTACTTGTCTTTATTGGTATTTTAATTGGGACGTATACCTCTATAATATTTTCAGGTCCTGTTGTGCTTTATTTATCAAATAAGAAACTCAAGATTTGAATATCTTGTTGCTTTAGAATTTGTCACTTGAGTTTAAATTTACTAATTAATAAAGATTTTTGATATGATACATTCGATTTATTGACTTTCGGGTCTTTTTACTTATGCTTGCCTATGCTGCTTTGTTGCAGTGTGTAAATGAATGACTTGGATGGGTGGCTGAGTGGCTTAAAGTTGCGGTCTTGAAAACCGTTGTGCAGCGATGCACCGTGGGTTCGAATCCCACCCCATCTTCCATGCATTCGTAGCTCAGCTGGATAGAGCGTTGCCCTCCGAAGGCAAAGGTCGTTGGTTCGAATCCAATCGAATGCTCCAAAATTACATCCTCTAACTCAAGGACCAATACCGTTTAAGAAAACATTCTTTGAGTTTACCCAATTTGACTGTTGCTTGCTGCTACCTTAATAGGCATGACCACGAAAGAAGTAGTAGCATCATTTTTTGGCTGTATCAAAATTGGAGATAAGGATGTTCCAAAAAGCAATTCTACGTCTGTTTTGCCTATTGCTTTTAGTGCATCAAGTAAATACCGTGGATTAAATCCAATGATTAGTTCCTCTCCAGTGTAATGCGCCTTATCTTTGCCTAAAAATTTAACAGTTTCATTTGCAAATGCATACGCGTTACCGTGTGCGCTTACAGTCATTTGTTGATTATTTATTTTGATCTCAACTGTTCTAAGTTTTTCTATTGCCCCTGTTGTAATAGTTGAAACCCTACTTATGATTTCTCCAAAATATTCGGAATCTATTTTAAGCAGATTTGTATTTTTACTTGGTATGAGACTTTTATATTCAGGAAATTTACCATCTACAAGTTTGGATACAATAATGGTGTTTTCGTTTTTTATCTTGACTAGTCTGTCGCTCACTCCGATCTCTAGATTTTCTGCGTTTGTATTTTTTGCAAGCCTGATAAACTCTTCGGTTGTTTTTCTTGGAAGAATGATTTCAAAGCTTTTGCATCCTTGTTTTATTTTGCACGATGAAAAAGACAAACGATGACAATCTGTAGAAGCTGTACGTAATAACGATTCAGACTCAGAGGTAATATGTAGGCAGACTCCGTTGAGATTGTATCTGGTTTCTTCTGTTGAAGTAGAAAATACAGTGTTTTCTAAAATTTTTACAAAATCTGCTGTTGAAACTTCAAACGCAGTTGTAGGTGTAAAGTTTTCTATGCTTGGAAATTGGCTACTTGGCAAGGTTGCAAGGGTGAATTCACAATTATTCCCCCTGACTTGTAACTGCTCGTTTTGTTCTAGATAGTGCAAAACAATTTCCTCATCACTGATTTTACGAACGATATCGTGCAACATGCGTGCAGAGGTTGTAGTTGATCCTTCTTTTTTAATGTGGGCCCTTAGGTCTTTAGAAGCATACGTGCTTACATCTGAGGCAGAAAGAGTTAAAACTCCCCCTATTGCAGAGAGTAGTACGTTATTTAAAATTGGCTTTACACTAGTTTTTTCCACTATTGCAAGCATACTGCCCAAAGTTATTGCTAAACTTTTAGTATCTATTCTTATTTCCATAAATATGTTGCCTCAATTAAAATGCTGCTATGAAATTTACATTTTGTTGTAGATAGGTTTGTAGAATGCGTCTATTTGGATTTAATGTTGCATATTTCTGGCAAAAAGTTCTATTTCCTTAGCAAATTCTTGATCGGAAGCGCACATTTCCTCAATCTTTTTGATTGCGTGAATTATTGTGGTGTGATCTTTGTTTCCAAACTTTCTTCCTATCTCCGACAAGCTTTTAGGCGTGAGTCTTTTTGATAGATACATGGCTATTTGTCTAGGTCTTGCAACTTTTCGTTCTCTACATGTTGAAGCCATATCAGTGATTTTAATTCTGTATTGGTGAGCAACCTTTTTTTGTATATCCTCTATCAAAATCGCCTTATCTGCAGATTTGAGCAGATCTTGCAAAATATGTTTTGTTTGATCCAATGCAATTGGCTGCTTTGTGAGGGAGGAATGAGCAATCACTTTGTTCAAAGCGCCTTCTAACTCCCTTACGTTGGATGTTACTTTGCTTGCTAGAAATTCTATTACATCTTTTGGCACTTGGACTTTTAATTGTTCTATTTTGGATTCTAATATACCAAGTCTTAATTCATAGGTTGTACTATGTACATCGGCTACCAAGCCCCACCCAAGTCTGGATTTTATCCTATCCTCTACATTATCAAGGTCTGAAGGAGAACGATCACAAGAGATTACCATCTGACGGTGATTGTCTATCAAAGTATTAAAGGTATGAAAAAATTCCTCCTGTGTACTATCTTTGCCACAAATAAACTGTATGTCATCAATCATTAGCACGTCTACTGAGCGAAATTGTTCTTTGAATGATAGCAGATTCTTATTACGTAAAGCTCTAACAAATTGATACATGAACTTTTCAGCCGAGATATAAATAAACTTCCTCTTTGCGTTATGGGAAAGCATATGCCATGCAATCGAGTGCATAAGATGAGTTTTACCAAGACCCACTCCTCCGTATAGAAAAAGTGGATTGGATTCTGGCATTGCTTTATTGCCTTCTGCAACTGCTCTTGCAGCAGAATAGGCGAGCTCATTTGGAGAGCCCACTACAAAATTTTCGAATGTAAAACGTCTATCTAAATTTGTATTAAAAGCTGATTCTGCTGCCAAATTTTCTTCAGCATTGCTCAATGGGGGCGTAAAAGAGTGAATTTCCTCATTGGTTTGGGTGTTGTCTGCAATTCTGATTTCTAATGAGATATTGTTGTGTCCGTAATGATGCCAAAGACCGAGTATCAGATCATAGTAATTGTTTGTTATCCAATCCTTTATAAATCCGTTTGGCACACCCAACACAACCTGGTTATCCTGCTTATCCAAGAAAAACATTTTGCTAAACCAGCTATTGAAGAGTTTTTCACCATACTGAGTCAGCAAATCTTTTTTTATATCGGACCAAATTTTAGCATAAGTCTCTGTTTCATTTGTGTTGTTTTTCTGGTGGTGCATGAGTGTGTGTGATTTGCATCTATTTCGAGAACCTTATCTGGCAATTATAGTTAATTTTCTTAAAAATTCGACAAACATTGGTACAATTTATGTTTTTACAGACGTATTAGTTTTGATAGCTTTATTAATTTAAAATTTCTCTTTTTCCAGAGGGAGTAGGCGCGGACACTATTCCTTCGGTTTCCATCTTTTCTATCAAGGACGCTGCTTTGTTATATCCTATATTGAGTCGGCGCTGTATGTAACTGATAGAAGCTTTATTATCTCTTGTGACTATCTCTACAGCTTTTTTATACAGATCAGAGGAATTTAAATTTGATTTTTTATCTCCACTGTTGATTGTCTCAAAACCGTTTTCGTCTTCAAAATCTGTAGTAGTAACATCTGTCACATAATCTGGACTGCCCTGAGTTTTAAGATATGTAACTATCTCTTCTATTTCTTTATCTCCTACAAAGGGGCCGTGGACACGTAAAATTTTTGCCCCAGAGCCCATATACAACATATCTCCGGAGCCAAGTAGTTGTTCTGCTCCAACGTCTCCTAGAATCGTGCGTGAATCAATTTTTGAAGTAACCTTAAAACTTATTCTACTAGGAAAGTTTGCTTTAATTACTCCTGTAATGACGTCAACAGAAGGTCTTTGAGTTGCCATGATTAAATGTATACCTGAGGCTCTGGCCATTTGAGCTAGTCTTTGTATTGAGGTTTCAATCTCTCTTCCTGCGACCAACATTAAATCAGCCATTTCATCTACAATAACCACTAAAAAAGGCAATTTTGTGGGATGAGCGGTTATGGTTTCGTATTGAGGTAATCCAGAAGCTAGATCAAACCCCGTTTGAACCTTTTTTTCTAGCGAAGATCCAGATTTTTCTGCTTCTTCACATTTTAGGTTGTAACTAGTAATGCCTCTGACTCCTAATGCTGACATGAGTTTATATCTTTTTTCCATTTCTCTTACTGTCCATTTTAGGGCGGCAACTGCCTTGCTGGGTTCTACAACAACGGGAGTAAGCAAATGAGGAATGTCTGCATATACAGACAATTCTAGCATTTTGGGATCAATCATTATTAGTTTACAGTTTTCAGGTGTGTATCTATACAGAAGTGACAAAATTAATGTATTGATTGATACCGATTTTCCAGATCCCGTTGTTCCTGCAATCAATAAGTGAGGCATTTTAGCTAAATCTACTATGCAGGGCTCTCCGTCTAAGGCTTTACCTAAGACTATTGGAAGTGAATAGTCATTGTTCGTATATTCTTGAGATTCAATTAATTCCCTGAGACCAAAAAAAGCTCTTTCTGCATTTGGAATTTCAATGCCAATCACTTTACGTCCTGGTATGCTGGATATTCTAGCTGATTGCGCGCCAAGTGATCTGGCGATGTCGTCAGCAAGCCCAATAACTCTGGAAGCTTTGATTCCAGCCGCAGGTTCGAATTCATGTAACGTTACTACGGGTCCTTGTTTAATATTTAATATTTGACCTTTGACGCCAAAATCTTCCAAGACTTTCAGCAATTGGTCTGCATCTTTTCTCAGTTGATCTTGAGATAAAGATTTGACTTTATTTTTATATTGAGAAAGCAGATCAGTAGGAGGCATCTTAAAGTCTTTTGAGTGATCCCTTGCTAAAGAACTCACTTTTTTGCCTATCTTGTTTTTTGTCAAATCCTGTTTAACAGGCGTCTTATTGATGCGAAACAGTTTGACTCTTGCAACATTAAAAAAATTTAAAACGACGGTTTTGCGAAAATTCAACGATAAAAATACGCTCATTAAAAATAAAACACATAATACGGAGTATCTTGTTGGTCCTTTAATTTGAGGAAAGAAATAAGATCCAACAATCCCTCCATACATAGCACCAGTGAGTTTTTTGATACCTTCCAAAAGTATGCAAGATGTTATAATGAAAACTAAGAGGGAGAAATATCTAACGCGCTTTCCAAATAGTGAGAAGTTTTTGACCAATCCGTAATAGCACCAAAAAATTGGTACTATAGCTAATAAGTAGGACCCTTGCCCAAAAAATTGGATCAATATGTCTGAGTAAAAAGCTCCTATTTTTCCAAGGATATTTCTTATAGGCTTTTCATTAAAAACATTAAAACTTCTGTCATCGCAGTGATGCGAAGCTAAGGAAATCATAGTGCATATTCCAAAAATACCACATGCAGCAGTTCGTATCTTTTGCATAAAAGCATCGGACAATCTAAGTCTCATATGAAAAAATATCGTTTTTATTAAAGTAATGTTATTAAAAAATATCTCGTAATTGTTGAACGTTTGATAAAGATATTATGTTAAGATCTGTGTCTTTTTGTTCTTGGGAGACGTTGCAAACGATAGTCTTAAAACCTACTTTTCTTGCTTCATTTATTCTTTTTGCTTGCTGCACTCCCTTTTTTATTTCTCCAGAGAGGCTTATTTCTCCAAAAAACACACTGCCCGCAGGAGGGGCTCTGTTAGTACTTGCAGAAATTACCGCGGCAGCTACTGCTAGATCTGCTGCGGGCTCGCTAATTTTTAATCCTCCCACTATGTTTAAATATACGTCATAGGCGTACAAATTTAAACCACAGCGTACAGCAAGAACAGCAAGAATCATCGAAAGTCTATTATGATCCCATCCAATTACGTTTCTTTTTGCTAAATTAATAGGCGAAGGGGCAACAAGTGCTTGTATTTCAGCCAAGATTGCTCTTGATCCTTCTATGCTGACAAATATGCTAGTTCCAGTTTTTGAATCAGAGGTATTTGTGAGAAAAATTTGAGATGGGTTTGTTACTTCTTCTAGACCGTTTTGAGTCATTTCAAATACTCCTACTTCGTTTACTGGACCAAAGCGATTTTTTAAAGCTCTTAAAATTCTGTAGTGGTAATTATGGTCTCCTTCAAATTGGAGAACAGTATCTACCATGTGTTCCAACACTTTTGGTCCTGCAATTTGTCCATCTTTAGTTATATGCCCTACCAAAAACAGACTAATATTTTTGCGTTTTGCGTAACAAATCAGCTTTTGAGCAGAGCTGCGGATTTGAGCCATAGTGCCAGGCGCAGAGCTTGTGTCCTGGCAATGTAAAGTCTGGATGGAGTCTATTACTACTACATCCAATTTTGCTATTGACTCAATTGTAGCAATTATGTCTTCTAAATCACCTGTTGCAAGGACTTTTGCACAATCGTTTATTGGCTCTTCCTTTAATCTTGAGGCTCTTAGTTTTATTTGATTGACTGATTCCTCGCCAGATACATAAAGGCAAGTAACTCCATCTTTTGCTAAATTTGTTACAAGTTGTAGCATCAAAGTTGACTTTCCTATTCCTGGATCTCCTCCAAGCAGTATTGTTGCTCCACATACTAAAGAACCACCTAGCACATGGTTCATTTCTTTGATTGATGTGTATATGATTTTGTCCGGAGTGTATAAATCTTTGTCAAAAAAGGTGGAGATTTGCAAAGCTTCTCCTTTAGTGCTTGTGGCCTCTTGTTGCTCTGATATACTTCCCCAAGAGTTGCATTGAGGACACTGACCCATCCATTTATTAACAATGGCCCTGCATACAGCGCACGAATAGAGATTTTTATCCTTTTTCATAATTCAATTGAAATAAATTCTCAAAAGAGTTTAGACGATGTAGGCTTTTACTAGATTCTATTCAACTGTATGATTAACTAAATCTTAAACGAGACATCAAAATGAGCAAGTTAGTGTTTAACATAAAGTTTCTTTTAGAAGCGGGTCCAATGATCGTATTTTTTGCGACCTATAAACTGTCTCAATCCAATATCTTGCTTGCAACGATTTGGATCATAATAGCTAGTGTTGTTTGTCTTGCATTAAGATACTTGATTGTAAAGAACATATCTCTATCTCTTTTGTTTTCTAGCGCAATATTGATTGTGTCTGGCAGTATTACATTAATTACCGGAAATACTGCTTACATAAAAATGAAGCCAACGATAGTGTTTGGTTCGTTTGGTTTGATCACTTACGTAGGCATATTGTTTAAAAAGTTTTTTATTAAGGATATTGTTGAAAGCGGAGTCAGGCTGAGATACAGGCATTGGAGAGAGCTTTCATTGAGAGTTTCGGCATATTTTATTCTTCTTGCAGTGATTAATGAATTTACCTGGCGTTTGTTTAGTGAAGAAGTTTGGGTGAATTTCAAAATATTTGGAATAGGCACTTTATCTGCACTATTTATCCTAATGCAGATGCGGTTTATAGAAAAACACAAGATTACTGGAGAAAAGCATTAATTGTTTTGATGTCACTGAATCTCTTGATGACTCTTGCTGATTTTGATGCTTTCTTGCATTTGATTTTTCTAAGAAGGAACTAATTTAGGGCGTGATCTGTGCAGATTTTAGATGTGGATGGCTATTTTAATTGGCTAAAATTTTGTTGGGTTCCCAAACATACTATTTCTTACCGCATCTTAGGAGCGCATCATTGTGAAACTGTTGTTTGCGCCCATTCGTCTACTACAAATTTTCATGAATTTGACTATCTAGCAAACGTTCTATCATCTAGATATCGAGTTATCTTATTTGATTTTGCTGGTAGGGGCGCCAGCTCTTGGTTGCCCCTTTCTAAGCATTATCATTATTATGTTTATATAAGAGACAGCCTCTTTTTACTCAAAAAATTATCTTGTACTAAAGTGCATTGGATTGGCACTTCTATGGGTGGCATAGTTGGCATGATATTGGCTGCTTGTTTTCCTAAAAAAATCCTTAGCCTTTTACTGAACGATATTGGTCCAGAAATACCAAAAAGATTTCTTGGTAAAATGAAGCAATACATAGATTTGGACCTTAAGTTTAAAAATCTACAGCAAGTCATAGACTACGGCAAAGTTGCTTATAGTAGACTTGGAATCTCCAATGAAGAACATTGGGAGTATTTTTCAAAGCACATAGTCAAAAAAGATAAAGATTCATCTTTATACGTGCTAAAATACGATCCCAAAATAACAAATGACATAAGAAATTCTAAAAAATCTGACAAGATATCCTTATGGTTCTGGTGGAATAGGGTTAAATGTCCGGTTTTATTGATTTCCGGCAGTGAGTCTGAGGTATTATTACCCCAGACTATTGAAAAAATGAGACTCTGCAAACATAGGTTTGAGGAGTATAAAATATTTGGTGCCGGTCATTTTCCGATTTTGTTTAACAAAGATCATATTAATAGGGTTTTACAATGGATAGACTCGCAGAACAGCAAAAAAACTTAATTACCCCAATTTCTACAAAGGTCTTAATCATAGGATCTGGGCCAGCTGGATGCACCGCGGCTCTTTATGCAGCAAGGGCAGGGCTTAACCCAATCATGATGCAAGGAAGGCAGCCTGGGGGTCAGCTTACGATCACAAACGATGTAGAAAATTATCCTGGTTTTGCTAATTCTATTACTGGTCCTGATCTTATGGAGCAAATGACTAAGCAGGCTCAAAGATTTGATACAAGAATCATTCCAAAAGATGTAGTCAGCGTAGATTTTTCTACTCGCCCTTTTGATGTAGAAGACGATTCTGGAGGGAAGTATTTAGCTGACACTATAGTGATTGCAACGGGAGCGAGTGCTAAATGGTTGGGCATTGAGTCTGAGAAAAAATTTATGGGATTTGGAGTTTCTTCGTGTGCAACGTGTGATGGCTTTTTTTATAAAAATCAAAATGTACTGGTTATAGGAGGAGGCAATACTGCTGCAGAGGAAGCTATATATCTTAGTTCTATTGCAAAAAAAGTGACCTTAATTCACAGAAGAGACAAATTGCGAGCGGAAGATATTCTGCAAAGAAGAATCTTTGCGACTCCAAACATTGAGATATTGTGGAATTCAAATCTAGTAGAAATACTAGGCCAGGAAAATGGGTCTGACAAAAACGTTATTGGGGCCATTATACTTAATCACATTACCTTCGAAACAATTCAATTGGATGTTCAAGGAGTCTTTATTGCAATTGGTCATTCTCCAAACACTAGGCTTTTTAATAATGCTCTTAATTGTGATGAAGAAGGTTATATAATAACTGCTCCTGGGTCGACTAAAACAAGTATCGCTGGCGTGTTTGCAGCTGGAGATGTACAAGACAAAGTTTTTCGTCAGGCAGTTACCGCCGCGGGAAGCGGATGTATGGCTGCACTTGAGGCTCAAAAATGTTTATCTACAGAGCTTGATGAAATAAATTTGCAGGGATCTAATAAACATAGCAAATAGCTCTTGACTTAGACCCTTATTATCTAGATAATCCCTCATGTTCTTTCTTGAACAGCTGTTTTTATAAGTTGACAATTGAAGGTAGTGGCGCGTGAGATTAATAATGATTCTCACGTCAATTTGATTTAATGTTTAAAAACTTAGAGCTTGATCCTGGCTCAGAACAAACGCGTGCGGTATGCATAACACATGGCCATTTGGCGACAAGTCGAACGGGCTTCCTGCTTTCGGGCGGGTGGCTAGTGGCGGACGGGTGCGTAACACGTAGGAATCTACCTATCAGTATGGAATAAGGCATGGAAACGTGCTCTAATACCGTATATTACTCTTTGGAGGAAAGATTTATCGCTGATAGATGAGCCTGCGCTAGATTAGGTAGTTGGTAGGGTAATGGCCTACCAAGCCTGCGATCTATAGCTGGTCTGAGAGGACGACCAGCCACACTGGGACTGAGATACGGCCCAGACTCTGTTTAAGAGGCAGCAGTGGGGAATATTGGGCAATGGGCGAAAGCCTGACCCAGCAACTACCGCGTGGATGATGAAGGCCTTCGGGTTGTAAAGTCCTTTCGTCAGGGAAGATAATGACTGTACCTGATTTAAGAAAGCCCCGGCTAACTCCGTGCCAGCAGCCGCGGTAATACGGAGGGGGCTAGCGTTGTTCGGAATTATTGGGCGTAAAGGGTGCGTAGGCGGACTAAAAAGTTAGAAGTGAAATCCTGGGGCTCAACCTCAGAACTGCTTTTGAAACTCTTAGTCTGGAGTCTGGCGGGGGGTAACGGAATTCCTAGTGTAGGGGTAAAATCCTTAGATATTAGGAAGAACACCGATGGCGAAGGCAGTTACCTATACCATGACTGACGCTGAGGCACGAAAGCGTGGGGAGCAAACAGGATTAGATACCCTGGTAGTCCACGCTGTAAACGATGAGTGCTGGGGGTTGGGAACTATGTTTTCAGTCTCGAAGCTAACGCGTTAAGCACTCCGCCTGGGGACTACGGCCGCAAGGCTAAAACTTAAAGGAATTGACGGGGGCCCGCACAAGCGGTGGAGCATGCGGTTTAATTCGATGCTACGCGAAGAACCTTTCCAACCCTTGACATGTTTAGTTTCGAATGACTGAGAGGTCGTTCTTCAGTTCGGCTGGGCTTTACACAGGTGTTGCATGGCTGTCGTCAGCTCGTGTCTTGAGATGTTGGGTTAAGTCCCGTAACGAGCGCAACCCCCATCCTTATTTGCCAGCGGGTAATGCCGGGAACTATAAGGAAACTGTCTGCAATAAGCAGGAGGAAGGTGGGGATGAGGTCAAGTCATCATGGCCCTTATGGGTTGGGCTACACGCGTGCTACAATGGTATCTACAGAGGGCTGCGAAGCAGTGATGCGGAGCGAATCTCTAAAAGGATATCTCAGTTCGGATTGCACTCTGCAACTCGAGTGCATGAAGTTGGAATCGCTAGTAATCGCGGATCAGCATGCCGCGGTGAATACGTTCTCGGGCCTTGTACACACTGCCCGTCAAGCCATGGGAGTTGATTTTACCCGAAACTGGTGAGCTAACGAAAGAGGCAGCCAGCTACGGTGGGGTCGGCGACTGGGGTTAAGTCGTAACAAGGTAGCCGTAGGGGAACCTGCGGCTGGATTACCTCTAACAGTGAAAAATTGCCACTGCCTTCATTTGTCATCTTATAGAAAAGCACTTCTGCTATTCCCTTTTTCTGGGAATTTCTCTGGGAATGTTGAACAAAAGTTTTGCCCGTCACTGGCACGCACCTCTTGTACATTCCAATCAGGAACATAAACTGTACCTTCATCCTGCATTCCATCCAACCTTTCCAGATGTTTAATTGAGCTGGACGAAAAAGAGGAAAAACTAAACGATTTTGTTTAAGAGATAAAAACAATTTCTACTTTGAATCATTAACAACGTTCTGCTAAGTTAAAAATAGATCTACTCCCTCTATCTCCCATACTAAAAAGTGAAATAGTCATTTTTACCCAATATTTGACATAAGGTTTGATTATATCTTTTGCCCGCTAAGCGGTATAGAGGAAAAATAAGAATTGCAAATTAAAGGATTTTTTGAGCAAAGCGTAGATATGCATCCCCTTATCTCAAGTCGACTAAATACCTAGTGTTGCAGTTGAACGCATATAAAAGTCTTTGACTTAAAGAGATATGGATGTATTATGACGCGGTCCATTTTTAATATACTAAAAATTCTGTGGCACTTTTATGAAAGCTCAAGCACAACAAGATCTCTCAAATCCAGTAGTGTTTAAAAAATTAGCATCTGAGATGTTTTTTCTTAAAAGATGTACGAATGACCATAACTCAGCTCTTAAAGCGTTGAAAGATGAATTTAGTGCGGTAGATTTTAAATCTACCTTTCAATTCAAATTAGAGTTTGCTAGAGCAAGCAATCATCTGGATCTAGGTATGATTGGAGATCCCTTACAGTATTACATTGACAGAGCAGAGTATGCAGGGCTGGTGTTGCAAGGTTGATTTGGTACTAAAAAGACATTCACGAAAAAGTTTCACCTGCAATAATAGCTGCCAAACATGCTAGAGAGTGTGTTGATTTTTTTCGTGGGCTAGAGTTCCTCTTACAAAAAGAAGATCGTACTGATCATGAGCAAACTCTAGAATTTTTAACCTCCATAATGATTAGAAAAAAAATCACCATTATAGAGCAAGAGAGTCACTCAAATCTTTTTGG
Organism: Rickettsiales bacterium; assembly: GCA_947456795.1. GTDB lineage: Bacteria > Pseudomonadota > Alphaproteobacteria > Rickettsiales > Rickettsiaceae > CAJBEU01. Next base: position 126,202 of record CANGTI010000002.1, on the reverse strand, counting down.
ACAAAGGCTTGCTAGTGCTAAAATGAAACTTTTGGGTTTTTCGGACCGGGTGCTTCCGTTGCCTTCCTCATTTGTTCTTCGTAATATGGCGGAGGACTGTAGGTATTTTAGTGATCTAGATCCTACATATTCTAGTGCACCTTTAAAGGAGTATTTTGAAAAATATTACGGCGCCCAATATTACGAAAAAGTGCCAATAAATTTTAGTGATGAGAAATCTTTTGAACCAACTAGTTTAACTCCTCTGGAATTAGAATTGAAAGTACCATTTAGTGCAGTAAATAATCTCGTGATGCAATCACTACAAACTTTGGATCAAGAATCGATAATTAAATTTGCAGAGCATAGATCGTACGAAAAAGAGTCGTATGTTCAAGAGCAAATCAGAGAGTCTCTTGAAGATCTGATTCTTGGTGTAGTTGACAACTATGAATAACGTTTTTTTGAGTTTTCAAATTGCTGAATAAAAATTATTTGAGATCAAGCAGGCCAAAATAAGTACAGTAAGTCTAATAACACTTTTGCTGCAGTGCTTTTATAGGAAACTTTGAAGGCTCCAGTGCTTGGGGCTCTTAAATTTCAAAAAGATATCCGGAGACTTTAAACAAATCTTATCAAAGGACAGTTGGCGCAAACTTGTTGCCCAACATGGGTGAGGATATCTTAAGTTTTACTTTAAAAGGAAAGCAAAAGTGTTTTCAAAGCAGAAGCGGGCACTTAGAATTGTGTTTGATTCATCATTGACAATGTCATTTAAAGACTTTGCCTGGGCGGCATAGTGACAAACTGCAGCGTGCCAGACATCCGGAATTTATTTGATTAAAGCACAAAACTCTTCTACGACTTTCCTATTATTGAGGCAACGATAGAATCTGGAGAAGTAATCAAAGTGCAATCAGAAGGTATTTTTACTGTGGAAGCATTAACTTTGCTTGCAATCGCAAGAGAGGAAACGTCACAAATAGCGCTTTCTGGAATATTGTTAATGGGGCATTTGACTAATAAACTGCGCATCACTTTGTTCAAGAAACCGCCTCTTTTCAGTCCAGGAGAGGACTCAGTTCCAAAAAATTTAATGGGCACTTTGACTTCATGAAAATCACCCGAGAGGAATAAAAGATCAATGTGCGTGATCAAGTCAGTGATTGGATGCACGGCAATATCTTGCACTATTACTGGCAAGGTTTTTGCATCATCTATTTGAAGATCAATTCTGGTATTAAAAAGCTTTCCGGAATTATAAAGTTTAGTCATTTCTTTTTCTAGAACTGACACATAGAGATTAGTCATCAGGCCTCCATAGATCACGCAAGGTATTCTTCCTTGTCTTCTAACTAATCTGGATGCTCCGGTTCCCAGCTCTTGTCTAATGCTACCTTTGATTACAAAGTCCTTGCTGATCATGATTCAAATGTTAACGTAAAGTTATGAGAGACGATCCAGGCTAGTGTAACCAAGTCGTGTTAATTACTTGCCACACTATAGCACATTCTTGCCAAAACAGAAAGATCCAGTAACCAACTATCGAGAAGAGGGGCCTTTTTTACAGTGCAATTTTCGTACCAATGCAAAATCCTATTCCTTGGTTGACTGCCTCTGCTGAGGTTTGGTAGCCTCTATAATGAGTTAAGCCACAATATAGAGAGACTTCTGGTCTCAGTTCTTTAGATGCATACACAGCAATGGATTTATAAGTACTACTATCAGTATCCATAAGTTTTTGACTTTGTTGATCGTGGGATTGCACGTAGCACAGACCAGCTTTGAATCCATCAGAAATCTTTTGTTCTATTCCACAAGAAAGTACTACATTAGAAAACACATCCCCTACTATAGTGTGAGATGCAGAGGTTCTGACTTTTGTGTCATTAACTCCTATTTCTCCGCATAGGCCTATACAATAGGATGTGCTTTCTAGATGAGAAAATTTACCATTTTGCTTACTGGAAGGGTTGTATTTATTAGGCTTACCTTTAATTGCAGTGGGAGTAACCTTTGCAAGATCCAAATAAGTCACTGATCCAAATTCTTGTATTGCACACAATTTTACCGTATATCCTTTTTCTGTTTTACTCTCATAAGATTGTGCTAGAGAGCAGAGGTTTTTTCCTTTAAAAGATTTTTTGATTGCAGATAGCAAATCTTCCTTACTGAGATCGGACTTTTTTTCTATCAGTGAGTCCTGGCTGTGAGTGGAGGGAACAAAAGAAAAACCAAATTTAAATTTGTTCGTGTCAGATTCTGCTCCAGAATTAAAATAAATAGAAAGCTTTTTAGCAATTAACTCACTTTCATCCTTGCAAAGAGAGTCTACTAAGAATTTATGTCCAGCTGTATAGATTGCGTCTGACTTTTTTATTGCGTTAAAGCTTGCTTCATTGGTTGATACGAAACCAACAGGACTAAAAAACATTGTATGCGCTGCTGATTTGGGAGCAAATGCCTCAAACTCAATGCTAGGAGTTTTCCAAAATACGTGAGCTGATTTGAATCCTTTTGGGTTTACAGAGGCACCAATTCCAGCTTCGCTTTTGTTAGGCATTTTTCTTGAGAGTAAAAGAGAACATTCGATGTCATCTTTTAACTCTTCTACGAACTTCATGTAGGAATTTTTAGAGTTACTGCCAGCGCCGATGAAAAATTTAAAAACAGGCTTAATTTCAAATTTAGTATACGGCAGCTCTTTGTCTGGATTTGGATTAAAGTCCAACGCCATTGCCGATCCTAGGTTTAATGCAATTAGCCATACAACAAGCAATAAATTTTTCATTAGAAACCATATAATTGTTAATTGATCACCTTGCACTTTTTCATATTTTTTTAATTAAGTCATCAACTAATTTCAAAAAAATTCTCTTAAATGTCAAAGTGTATCATTTATTAGGGCAAACTATTGCAGTGAAGTTATAATGCTTGAGGCATTTATTAGGTTTTTGGACTGCTAAAGAAAAGCTCCTCATATGGAAGGATTTTATTAAAATCTCGAGCTTTTTTTCTTCTCCTTTACATCGTCGATAGCGTAAAATATTTTCGCTTCTGCTATTTTGTCTGAATCTATGCAATTTTCTGCGTTAATGTCTCTGGGTCTTATGATGCCTTTCAGGTGTATTTTTCTCTTTTCTTTATGTACAGTAATCTCTTGAGTAGCTTCTATTGCTAAATTACCTCCTGGCAGCACCTCTTTTACTACTGCAGCAATATCAAAATTTACAGATTGTTTTTTACTGATATTTTCAGAGCTTCTTTGATCTTGAGTCGACTTTAATCCTCCGCCAATTTGATCCCCAATTTTTGCTGTTTGATTTAACGAGCTTAAATCAGGAAATTTACCCATGCCAAAATCTAGAAGCTTGCCCAGTACATTTGTTATTGGGCTAGATAGAGAGCTCTTTTTATTATTAGCTTTTGCACCTTCGAATTTTGCTTCTCCTTTTATTTTGACTTTTATTCTTACTATGTCTCCTATCTTCCAACTTTTATTCATAGAAAGAAAAGACAAAGAATCGCCTTTCCAAAGTGAACTGCTTGGTAAGGGTTTACTCTCATTGTGATTCTTTGCATCAAGGGTAGAATTTTCTTGTATAGGCTGAGTTGCAACGATTTTGCGACTAGCACAACCGGAAATGCTTAGAAAAGCTAATACAAGCACAGCTGCTGTCACAGACATTTTTTTATTCATCATCGTGCCGTAATTATTACTGTTTTAGAATCACTGACTACACCAAAGAGAACTTTTCTACTTTTGATATTTTGCACCTTGATTATATCTCCTAGACCCCCAGATTGTAGTGCTTTTCCTTTTGTAGCCAGAGAAAAGCCCTCTCCCTCAAATACTATTTCTATATTTTCTTGAGATCTGATTATTGGAGACCTTTTGACTTGATCAGAACGTATAAAATTGTTAGCTCGTATATTGACCTTTGCTTGCATTCCAACTATTTGATTCATCTTTTCTAAAATTGGATTTGAAAGACCTTGTACAATATCCAAGTCAATATTTTGTATTTTAAGGTCTTTTTCAGTGATTATTTGTCCTGCCTGAACATTTTTATTAAGCATTGCTATGTGCTTTGAGCATTTGTATGTTCCTGACAGACAAATTGTGTGCCTTTCTATTGTCTCAACTTGCACATCAAAAGCTTTATTTTCCAGATCAATCCTACTTAACGATATAGCCCTTATTTGTCCTGAAATTTCAGCCAATTGTCTTATAATGCTTTTGGGCTCAATGTTGAGGCGAATTTCAGAGTACTGTTGTTTTATTTCTTTTTGCAGTAGTGCCTTTACCTTGTTGTGTAGAAGATAGGAGTCTTCATTTTCAACAGTAACGCGCTGAGTGGTGTTAGAGCTTGCCAAGTGAGATCCAGAAAAACACAAGCTTATCAACACGAGCCTAGGTATTTTTTGAACAAAACTAGCGAAAAAAACCAACATTAAGAACTCAAAAAATCAAAAACACCACGTGATACTTCTTTACATGGCTACATTGCTGCGCCTACGATGAATCCAACCATTGCTAATGCTAGTATACCTCCTATCACTTTGCCAGCCATGCTAAACGCACTGCCGAAAAAACTTCCGGACAAAAATGAACCTCCAGAAGATTTGCCTGAGACACTCGAATAATTAGTGAAGAAGCTATCGTAAAGAGGCTTGCCTGCTTTTACGCTTTTTGTTAATTGTCTACCTACTATATTTTCTTTGTTGTCCAAGAGATCTTTTTCATTCCAATCGATAAAAGGCATTTCACATCTTTGTAAAACTAGATCGCTCGATAAGACTAGAGACCCTGATTTTAATTTTCTATTTAATATGGGAATGATTTTTGAGAATCTATAACCAACTGCAAGAGTCAAGTTTTGTGCATCAGTTGTTTTGACTGTAACGAGGCATTTTTGTTTTTTGGTGTTAAAAGAATGCAGTTCTAGTGATGCAATAGATGCTGTATTTAAAATTTTTAGAGCATTTTCCTGTGCAATGCAAAGAAACACATCTAGGTCTTGTCTTCCAAATTCTTTTTTTATCCTTGAGATAATCATTGAATCTACAGACTGGACGGAGTGCTCTTTAGGATTACTTTTTAAACTTTGCTCAAGAGGTTGAGCCAAGGCGCAACTTGCACTCAAAATTAATAGGAAAGGCAAGAATAATTTGTAAATATTTGCTTTTGCAATAAAAGAAAAGGATGTTTTCATATAGGGAGATGTACTAATTTTTATTAAAGATTTTAAGGGGGGGTGGCTAAATTATACGGTGATTATTTCGTTGGCTTTCCGCTCAATTTTATTTAAGGCCTCCATTATCTTGAAAGCAATTTCGTAGGTATTTTGAGCATCCATAAGATCCATTACAATCTTGACTGTGTCAACGTTAGAGGATTCAAGAGATTTATGTTCAATGAGGCCCGCACCTTGCTCTCCTGGTACAAGCTCTTCTGCATCTCCAGAAGCTTCTGTTGCCCTGAAGACGTTATTTCCTACTGCCTCCATCGCCTGCTCATCATTAAAACGATGCACGAGTATTTTACCTAGCTCTACTATTTCTCCATCGGAGTTTTTAATTTTCATAGAACCAGACTGGCTAATTTCTAGACTATCCAACTTGAACTCGGGCTTAATCTCTATTTCTTCTCCTTCGCCTAGGACTTTTTCTCCGTTTTTGGTGACCAACATTGAGTTGCTGATTCTAAAAGATCCATCTCTCGTATAACCCTTAGATCCGTTTGGCAGAGCTATTGCAAAGTAACCACTACCTCTAATCATCATGTCCAGAGGTTGATCTGTGTTTTTTAAGGCTCCTTGCTGCATCATTCTTGTTGTACTTGTGACCTTTGCTCCATTGCCAACTTGCACTTGAGAAGTATAGGAGTCCTCTCCGGTTGAAGGGGAGGGTCTTACTATAGATGTGTAAGAAAGATCGCTGGTACGTACATCATAAGCCTTGTAGCCAGTGGTGTTTTTGTTGGCTATATCGTTTGCGATAACGTCCAGCTTAATCTTGGCAATCTGTAGAGCAGAAGCAGCAGAATTTAGCGCGATTGACACTCAAACACCTTGAATAATTAGATACTAGAATACTTTATCTTGGGATTTTCAATGTTTCAACTGCAGATTTATCCATACTGAAAGATGCAGATAAAAATTGCATATTACACTCCAAGGAGTTTTTTATACTCAATAGTTCATTCATTGTTTTTAATGTGTCTACATTTGATTCAACAAGATATCCCTGTAATACGCAGCCATCTTCTTTGTATTGGCTATCAAGACTTTTTATATAACCAAAGGCATCTTTTTGGCCATCATTGAGATTGGGAATTTCAAAAATACCAATTTGTCCGATCGATTCATTTCCAGTGTCTTTCTGAAGAATCATTTCTCCGTTTTCTGTAATTATAACTTCACCCAGCTCATCTGGTGCTGAGATTTCTTTACTGTCTCGATCTAAAAAAGCAAAACCATCTTGATTTACTAACAAGCCATCCTTAGATATCGAAATAGCTCCGTTTAGTGTGTATCTTTCTTGTCCATTGGCTAAAATTTTAAAAAAGCCAGATCCTCTGATTGCAATATCTAAATCTCTACCTGTATTTTTGAGAGCTCCAGGAGTCTTGTCTAGAGAAACGTTATACAGAGTAGAAAGATAAATCTCTTTTGAGCTTTTTTTTATCTTTTTAAAATTTAGCGTGGGCACGTCGGCTACAAAGCCTTTAGTACTTTTATTTGCTAGATTATTGGATAAGATATCTATCTGAGACTTATTTGCTATTTGTCCAGAAAGAGATATGTAGGATGCGTTGTTGGCGTGGGCATTTCCTAAGTAAAAAAGAAGGTACAAAAATATCTTGCCAAACTCTTTCATACTTTTTTTTAATTATTCGTAAATGCTTGCATTGATAATCAGAACCAACGCTAGCACGGTATCTAAATAAATCAACCAAACTCTTTAAATGAATCAAAACCATCCCGGCCTAGGCTTAGGAAATAATTTAAGAAAAAGTTCTAACACTCTTCCCACGCAAAGCTCTGTTGATAATGAGAAATCTATAAAATCGGCTGATAAGGAAATTGTTGGATTTTTTGGCAAAAAAAAATTGCTGATAATTACCTTTGTTGTGGTAGCGTTTTTTTGTATTTTAGCTTTTTTTGCAAAAAGTTTTTTCACAAGCAATAGCCAGGAAGAGATTGTTTTTCAGGATATTCCTCAATTAATTTGCACTGTAAGAACTAGAGGAGAAGGATTTAGAACTCTCAAGATTTGCTTATCTTTAGAAATAGCGGGAGCTAAATCTCTTAGACGCATAAATAATCATTTGCCCGAAATACAAAACTCATTAATCTTGTTCTTGAGTAGTTTACGTACTGCTGATTTGGAGTCAGCTGGGTTTGCAGAAAAGTTACAGAGAGAAGTACATAAAAGAGTCGAAAATTTGTTTCCAGGCATGATTAGAACTACTGTCATAAAAGAGCTGCTATTGGAGTGAAAGCACTTAAACTCAGGAGTTAATAATTTGTTAAAATTAATAGGATGTTAGATACACAAGTGAAAAAAGCTAAGTTTCAGTCTGGCTCTAAAAAAGGTATAAGAGCAATACTTGAGAGTAACGTCGCTTTTGATAAATCATTGGACCTGCAAAAGGCTGCCGAGAAATTTTGCATTATGCTCGCTAGCTCTTTTGGCAAGATTATAGGTTCGTCAGTCAAATGTACCATTTCTGGACCCATCCTAGCAAAGTTAGAAAAGACAGAGAACAATGCTTGGTTTAAGGAAACCGGAGATTTATTTGTGTCTTACAGTGAAAAATCCTCAAAAACAAAGATATGTATTGGTCTAAGTAATGGGCTTGCCTTTTCCTTGATAGAAAACTTATTAGGCAGTTCTAATCGAGAAGCTTTTGGAGAACAACATGCAAAGCTTAAAGACCAATTTCCTACTTTGATTGAGCAAATAGTCATCAAAAAAGCTGCAACAATCATTCTTGCAGCCCTAGAAGACGGTTTTTCTTTGAGTACCAATCGATATGTGGCAGAGCATATAAATACAAGTTTTGATTTTGACGTATTTTGCTCAAATGTCTCTGTCTCTTACTTGCCCTTATTTATTGAGTCAAAATACTTTAATGGTGCTCTTAGCATTGTGTTTCCGTTTATTCAAAAACAAACAATTTCTTCTAGTTCGGCCCCAATTTCATTATCCCATCTAAATGCACCATCTGATGCGATTTTGCATAATCTTAAAGATACAATTTTTTCTTTGGATGGTACAATTTGCGACAAAGGCCTTAAAAACTTGTCAGAATTACTAAAACTCAAGGTTGGAGAAACTTTAATATTGGATCACAATATTGGAGAAGATATATTCTTGCAGTGTCAGGGTTTTGCAATAGCTCAGGGCAAGGTAGGTGAATCCCGCAGTAGAATTGCTGTAAGCGTTAGCAAAATGCTTGCCTAGTTTTTGGGAAGCAACATAAGTGATTCTTATTTGTTTTTCTTAATTTGGCCCTAGCAAAAGTTGCTCAAATTCGTCATAATGAGAGTTATCGTGTCCTTGTTTAAGTCAGTTTATTAAAACCAATGTTACGTATCATTTGTTTTGGATTCTGGTTTATATTGATGCAGATTTCTTGTGGATATGCTGTTGCAGAGGAATCTGTTAATCAAAAAACTGATGCAATTGCGCCATTTTCAATCAAAAGCAATATTCCAAGCATAAGCTCTACCTTTAGTAGAACAGAGGTAGAAGTCCTAAACATGTTATTCCAAGGTAGAAAGAAAATTCTTGCAGAAGAAGTTGAACTGAGAAATAGAGAATTTACGCTCAAGGCAATTGAGCAAAATATAGAAAAGAAGATAAAAGATCTGGAATTGTTAAGAGAAAAAGTACAAAAAGAAAGTCTTGCTCTAGAAGAAAAAGAAGACGAAAAAGTTAAAAGCCTTGTGAAAATTTATGAAAACATGAATCCAAGGCGCGCTGCTCAAATATTTGACGAGATAGAGCTAGATACATTGATGAAAATAGTTTGTTCTATGAAAGAAATAAAAGTTTCTGCAATTTTAGCAAACATGGAAATTGCTAGGGCTAAAGAGCTTTCTGTTGCCCTTACTAAGCGCACAACAAATAACAAATTTAAAATGTCATATGAATAAACTTTTTTGTTATTTGTTTAGTGCTTTGGTCTTGATTATCTCTTTGCCAGCTTTCGCTATTGTTGAAGTACCTTGCAACATAGGTGTTGTAGATGTAGAGATTGTTTGGCATAAATCGGTCTTTATTCAGGATCTTAATGGGAAAATATCTTCGATGGATAAAGATATTTCAGATAAAATGAAAAAACTAGAGCAGAGAAATAAAAACGAAGAGGCAATTCTGCTTTTAAAGAAAAAATCTAACCCTAAAAAAAAGGAAATATTAAGACAACTTGAAGAGCTAAAAAAAAGAAACCTTGATTTGCAAAGAAGCATTAGTGAAAGCAAAGCTCGTATGAATCAAATCTGTATAAAAGCTGAGCGAAAATTTTACCCGATTATGAAAGATGTAATTGAAGAAATTGCCAAAGAAAAGAAACTTTGTGTAGTTTTGCCAGAAAAATTTATTCTGTTTCATTCCGAAAAGATTAACATCACAAATCTTGTTTTGGAGAGATTGGACAAACGCACAATTTCAATGGATATCAATGCTCTAGAAGACGATCAACATTAAAACAGCTTATAACAATTCATTAAAAATCTTTTTTACTTAAAATAGAAAACATCATGAACTTTGTACCAATCGTAATTGAACAGACTAATAGGGGAGAAAGGGCTTATGATATTTATTCTAGACTACTAAAAGAAAGAATAATATTTGTGTGTGGCCCAATAGAGGATTACAGCGCAAACCTTGTGATTGCTCAGTTGTTGTTTCTTGAGGCGGAAAACCCAGATAAAGATGTATACCTTTACATTAACTCTCCAGGAGGAATTGTCACATCTGGCCTTGCCATATATGACACCATGCAATACATAAAGCCTAATGTTGTAACTTTGTGCTTGGGTCAGGCATGCTCTATGGGATCCTTACTCCTTGCCGCAGGAGCTAAAAACAAAAGACACGCTTTGCGTAACGGTCGTATAATGATTCATCAACCTTCTGGGGGATATCATGGTCAAGCAACAGATATAGAAATTCACGCAAGAGAAACTCTAAAGTTGAAAGGACTACTAAATAATCTGTATGCAAAACACACTCTGAAAAATGTAGAAGAAATAGAGAGAAATTTAGAAAGAGATAATTTTATGTCTCCAGAACAGGCTATTGAATTTGGCTTAATAGATAGCATTATAGAACACGGATCGGATATACATGTTAAGACGCCTAAGTAGCAGGCGTGCTCCAACAAAAGTTATTTGACTCTTAGTGGTAAAGGGGCCTACAATTGCTTGCGGTGGCTGGACAATGGCGCGTATTTATAATGCACGAGGAAAGTCCGGGCTCCAGGGGAAGTAATACTGGGTAACACCCAGCTAGGTGGCGACACCTAAGGGCTAGTGCAACAGAAAATATACCGCTGAAGTGCTTTAGGGTACTTCAGTAAGGGTGAAAAGGTGTGGTAAGAGCGCACCGACATCTTGGCGACAGGATGTGCAGTGTAAACCCTATTAGGAGCAAGATCGAATAAGCATGACTCCCACTTTGTGGGCAACTTTCTCCAGTTGTTGTCGTGCGGGTAGATCGCTTGAGGGTTGCAGTAATGCAACTCCTAGACGAATCATTGTCTAGATTGAGAATTGTCTTGATTGAACAGAACCCGGCTTATAGGCCACCGCACCATCTAGATATTTCTTTACTACACGATTTGTGTGTTGTTCACATCTTTGATAGTATGTGCTGCACTTCTAACGTGGCTTCTATTGGATCCAATAGATTTTTTTGCGAGAATTTTGTCGATAAGAGCTGATGTGTATGATTTAAAAGATGCATTTTGATTTGTGCTTCTTTTCTTTTATACGTCAGTTCTAAAAAATCTTTTGTTGATGCAAGTTTTGTGCTTTGCAGAATTTTCAGATCTCTTCTTTTTTGTTCTATTAAATTCTCTGTGTCTATTTTTATAGTTTTGAGTAGCTGAGATTTTTCGTATGCTAGATTGTCAAATCTTTGCAGGGTCTCCTGTTTGAGTTTTTCTATCTGAAGTTTTAATGAATGAAGTTCTGAAAATTCCGCGCGAATCTTAAAAGACTCTGAGCTTAAAAATTTAGCAACCACTTTGCGCAATTTAAAATAGCAAAAGGATATAAAGCAAAATAGGGCCGTTGCTAACCAAATGTCTAACATGTCTCAGATAAATCTGTAGTTTTAATGAGAGATTTTGACAAAAAAGCCTCAGCAAGAGCAGATGCAATATTGTCTTTGTCATTTACAAGTGCTTCAAACCTTTCCTGCATTTTTTTTTCTTCATTTGCTAAAAGTGTTTCACAGCTCTTGTTTATTTCATTGAGCACACCTTCTGCTTCTTGATTGAAGCTTTGTAACATCTGGTTACTTAGTATTTTTCCTTCAAGCTGTATGGAAGCAACCTCAGACCTGTATTTTTCATCAAGAGCTGCGAGTTCGTCTCGCAAAAAAGATAGTTCCTTTAGCTTGGAGCTAATTTCTTGCCGTCTGTGTTCCATTACGCTGTTTAATCTAGGCACTAGCCAAAATTGAGTAAAAAGGAACAACGCCCCAAAGAACAACAAAAACCACACCACAGAGGATGTGTAATAGGTTGTATCTAATTGGGGCATAAACGTCCTTTAAGAAAAGATTATAAGCATCGCAATCACAAAGGCAAAAAGACCCATTGCTTCTATAAGGCCTGCTCCAATCAATGCATTCCTTTGCAGGTTATCAGAAGCCGAAGGATTTCTAGCAAGACCAGAAAGCAAAGATGAAAACACAAGACCAACGCCAATTGCAGCGCCAGCCATTCCAATCGCCATCAAACCAACTCCTAGATATTTGTACGTAGATGCGTCCATAAAAAACTCGTTTTGAAATTAAAAGTCTAATGCAAATTTATGACATCGGCCAAATAGACGCAAGATAAAACTGCAAAAATGTATGCTTGCAGTATAGCTACAAAAAATTCAAATCCAACTAGTACAACGACAAGAGCAAAAGGAAAAAGTTTGATCAGAATAAACATGCTCACTATTGCTCCTCCAATCACGTGTAATAAAATATGTCCCGAAGTAATATTTGCAGCAAGACGTAAAGCCAAGCTTATTGGTTTTGCAAGAAAAGAAAACAGCTCTATCACGGCCATAAGGGGTGCAAGCCATAAAGGACATCCGCTAGGCAAAAATATCTTGAAAAATCCAAAACCGTGAGAAAAAAGTCCAAATACTGTAATCGTAATGAATACCACCGAAGATAAGGCAAATGTAATTATAATCTGGCTTGTAGTTGCAAAGCTTTTTGGCAACATTCCGCATAAATTTGAGGACAAAACAAACAGAAAAATGCTAAATATTAAGGGTATAAATTTTTTTCCATGATGTTCTCCTACAGTACTGCCTACCATTTGCACAACCATTTTGTGGACTAATTCTGCAGACATTTGCAATTTAGATGGTATAGATTTTGGTGCACGAAGGGCAGCCCACAGATATGCAAGGCATAAAGAACTAGCAAGCATCATAAATAGACTTGCATTGGTAAAGGTAAGATCTATGCCAAAAGGAACAAATTTGAGCACAGGGGACACAAAAAATTGATCAAGTGGGTTGTGGCCCATAAAGAAACCTATTTAATCTTTGTTATATTTTTGACGCACGCAAGGCATGCAATAATCGTACAAATTAAAAAGCACAAACGTCCTCCAGCAATGTTGAATTTTTTATTGAGATAATATCCAAGCAAAACACCAAGCGCCATGAAGGCCAGTATATCGGTTACAACTTTGATTAGTAAAGATCTAAGGGGAAGAATCTCAGTTTTTTTTAATTTGGTTTTTGCGGCAATCTGCCGTGCAGAAATCTGTGCCATTTGTTTGTCTATCTTCCTTAGTTTTTCTGCCAGTATGAAATCTTTCACGCAAGAGTCATCAAAAGTAAATCGCATCGTCGTTGTTTAATGCTGCAGACTTTTGTCTACTACTTTTTTCAAAAAACGTCCAGTGATACTTTCTTTACACTGTTGGATCATGTCTGGAGTGCCGCATACAACAACCTCACCACCCTTATCTCCTCCTTCTGGGCCTATATCTATGATGTAGTCAGCTCTTTGTATGACGTCAATATTATGCTCAATCACAACCACCGTGTTACCTAAATCTACAAGGTCGTACAAAATTGCCATTAACTTATTTATATCTTCAAAGTGCAGTCCAGTTGTTGGTTCATCCAGTATATACAGTGTTTTTCCTGTAGAACGTTTTGACAATTCTTTTGCGAGTTTAATTCTTTGAGCCTCACCTCCAGACAAAGTGGTGGATGACTGACCTAATTTTAAATAACCAAGTCCTACTTTGTTTAATACATTGATTTTTTCCCATATAGCGAAAGTATTTTCAAAAAAATGCAAACTATCCTCAACTGTCATGTCTAAAATTTCGCTGATAGACTTGCCTCTGTATTTGATGGTTAGAGTTTCTTTGTTGTATCTTGCTCCAAGACATACATCACACTTTACGTACACATCTTGCAAAAAATGCATTTCGATTTTAATGAGCCCATCTCCTTTGCATGCCTCACAGCGTCCGCCTTTGACGTTGAAAGAAAATCTTCCGATTTTGTATCCCCTTACCTTTGATTCTGGCATAAGAGAGAAAAAATCTCTTATGAGAGAGAAGATACCAACATAAGTTGCGGGATTAGATCGGGGGGTTTTGCCTATAGGAGATTGATCAATCTCAACTACCTTGTTAAACAAGCTTACTCCCGTCAGACTATCAAATTCTCCGGCTCTGATCTTATTGTCAGGATCCAGAGCTCTTTGTACAGCCGGATACAACGTTTCCAGTATCAGAGTTGATTTTCCACTTCCGGAAACTCCCGTAACAACGCTAAAGGATCCTACCGGTATTTTTATATTTATGTTTTTTAGATTATGGGATCTGGCTCCTTTTAGTTCCAAAAATTGCACATCCTCTAAGGTAAATTCTTTGCTTCTTGTGATTAAGGATTTTTCTCCACTAAGATACTTACCTGTAAGACTATTCTTGTTTGCAATGATTTGATCTACTGTGCCGTAGGCTACTACCCTTCCTCCATCAATACCTGCTCCCGGGCCAAAATCTATGACATAATCAGAGGCAAACATAGTTTCCGAATCATGTTCTACTACTATTACTGTATTGCCTAAATCTCTTAAATGTAGAAGAGTTTTTATTAATTTTTGATTATCTCTCTGATGCAGACCAATTGAAGGTTCGTCTAGTACGTATAAAACTCCGCTTAGTCCTGAGCCTATTTGAGAGGCTAGCCTGATTCTTTGACTTTCTCCTCCCGAAAGAGTAGAGGTAGTTCTGGAAAGAGTTAAATATCCTAGTCCTACGCTATTTAAGAAACCTAATCTGGTGTGTATTTCTTTTAATACTTGTTTGGCTATTGTATTTTCTTTTTCTGTCAAAATGTGTTCTAAATTTTCGATCCATCGAGCCATTGATTCAATGTCCATGCTAAGTATCTGACCTATGTGTAGGTCAGCGATTTTTACACAAAGAGCTTCCCATCTTAATCTATAGCCGTTGCAATCAGAGCACAGCTGTTTCTCTTGATATTTATGGAATAGTTCATCCGAAAAAGTGTTTGCCGTATTGTTTTTATTCATTTCTACAAGATAAGGAATCACTCCTCCAAAGACTTTTTTAGTTTTATCTGAGCGATTATTTGTCATTCCCACAAACTCTACTTCCTCATCTCCAGATCCGTAAAAAATCGCATCCAAAGCTTTTTGGGACATCATGCTCAAAGGAGTTTCTAGAGTATATCCAAAATGTTTAACCACAGATCCCAAAACCTGTGTAACAAATTGAGGCTGCTGGTAAGCAAAGCACTTAATTGCCCCATCTTTGATATTTAAAGAATGATCTGGCGCAATTAGGTCCGGAGCAAAAAACATTATATGCCCAAGACCTTGGCAAGACTGACATGCGCCAAATGGGCTGTTAAAAGAAAACAATCTTGGCTCTAAAATAGGAACTTGAAAGCCAGATACTGGGCAAGAATAACGTTCAGAAAAAAGCATGTTTTTGTTTTGCATAACTTTTGCTTTTTCTTCGTCAAAACCATCAGGAAGTGAAATAATTTTGACTTCGGCAATTCCATTTGCCATTTGTAAGGAATTTTCAAAAGCTTCAACTAGTCTGCTTGTTATGGCATCTCCAATTGTTATTTTATCTACTATAATTGAGACGTTGTGAGACTTGGTTTTCTCTAAATGCGGAATATTTTCATGTAAATTGTATTCCACCTCATTAATGATTGCAGAGTCTAAACCCTGCTTTTTGTACAACTCTAAATCTTTTTTGAATTCTCCTTTTCTACCTTTTGCAATAGGAGCCAAGATGTACAGTTTAGAGCCCTGAGGCAAATTGAGGCAAATGTCTACCATTTCACCAATCGTCTGACTTTTAATTGGCATGTTGGTTGCAGGAGAGAAAGGAACGCCAACTCTTGCAAACAAAAGCCTTAAATAATCGTTAATTTCTGTGACCGTACCAACTGTGGACCTAGGATTTTTAGAAGTAGTTTTTTGATCGATTGCAATTGCAGGTGAAAGCCCACTAATCGAAGTAACATTGGGTTTGTTTTGCAGATGCAAAAATTGTCTTGCATAGGCTGACAAGCTCTCTACATAGCGTCTTTGTCCTTCTGCGTATATTGTGTCAAATGCAAGCGAGGATTTTCCAGAACCACTGAGTCCAGTAATAACAACTAATTTGTTGCATGGAATGTCGATATCGACATTTTTCAAATTGTGTTCGTTTGCGCCTCTGACTTTGATCCAATTTTCAAAATGAGGGGAATTGTTATTCATCTTTTTTGCTTGATTTTTAGTTGTAATTTTTGCAAACCTAAATCAACATGTGTTTCGTGAAGTCGGGTTTGTTAGAATCTAAGTTGATTTGTAAGCGCAAAAGTCCAATCGAAAAGAGAGGAACATTTGTTAGCATTATCTAGGTTTCCAGTTTATAGTGTTAGCTTGTGTAAGTATAGTTCAAAAGTAGTTGAGGATAAGTTAAAACATTAAAAAGTTCATTGTATTACGTTAGGTATTAGTTTATGGCTCTAGGAATTAATAAAGTAACATTGCTTGGAAACGTTGGACATGAGCCTGAGATAAGGACGACCCAAGATGGGAGAGAATTTGCCACTTTTTGGTTTGCAACTACTGAAACTTGGAGAGATAAATCTACTGGAGATAAAAAAGAAAATACAGAATGGCATAGAATTGTAGCTTTTAGCGAAGGCTTGGTGGATATAGTGCGAAATTACGTAAAAAAAGGCACTAAGCTCTATTTAGAGGGCTCTCTTCGAACTCGTAAATTTCCAGACGCTGCAACTGGACAAGACAGAAGTAGCACTGAGGTTATTTTACAGGGCCACGGAGTTCTAATTTTGCTTGATAGCAAGCGTACCAAAGGTGATGCAGAGTTTGGTAATGCTCAAAATGAAAGATCAACATCAAGCAGCCAGTCCGCACTTGACGATTCGGTACCTTTTTAGCGTTACTCAGACTCAGAGGATTTTGGCTTGAGGTTAGGAACTAGGTGCAGGACTTTGCCCAGCTCTGAGCTTAGTAGATCTTCAAGCATCATATCCTTAGCGTTCTTCCATCCGTCCTTTTGGCACACAAAATGACTGGGCCCACTAACTGGAGAAGAGAGCCAAATTTGCTTTAAGGAGCTACGAACATTTAAAAGATAGGTCTGAGTTTTAGAACTTATATCTTTATAGCTGATCTCTAATGCATCTTGTCCTAGCCTTTCTATATCTAGTATTCCTTGGGAATCTACTATGATTAACTGTTTCTCTAAATTATCTAAGGTTTCTACTGCGCAATAAAAAAAAGAATGCTCATTCATACAGTTTTTGCTATTTTATTATTATATTCATTGAGTGTTTGTTATCCTAGCTCATTGAGCTTTTGTTCCAATTAAAATGCTGTAACTGTTCAAACTCACAGGGATTAAGATTAAAGTATTGGGGTAATTTTATCTTTGCTCCAAAAGTTTCATGTTCTTTAAGTAACAAGCAAATTTTTACGTTACCTTTTTCTGAATTTTTATTCTTCAGCAAATGAATGCAAGTTTCAAAATCTTTTTCCTCCCTTATGAATACTGTCATTTCGTAAGGATGGTTGAGCATAAACTCCTCCAATAACTTTGCCGATTCTATTGTAAAACGTAGACTATTGCCTTGCTTTAGTAGAGCACATTCCAGGACTACTTCAGATTTTGGCATAAGTACAAAGTTGCTTTCTTCCATTACCTGAGGATTAAAAACACTAGCCTCAAAATTGCCATAATGATCTGATAACACAAAACTCATAAACATGCCTCTTGCAGAGGTACGAACATCCTTTTTTTGAATCACTCCAGCAATTTTGACTGAATAGGATCCGTCATTTAAATCCATTACTGATTTGGTATTGTATATGTCTTGCTGGTCGAAAAAATCTTGTAAGACTTTCAAGGGATGACTCATGAGGAATAACCCCGTTGCATCAAATTCTTTATAGAGAGTTTCTTTGTGACTCCAATTATCTTTTTTTTCTAGAGCAATTTGAGTAATTTCTGGAACAAACAAACTAATTTGATTGCTATTGTTTTCCTGAGACATCAAAGATCCGTAAGAGATCAATTTTTCTACGTTAGAAAACAACTCAGCTCGGTTTGACTCAATAGAATCAAAGCATCCAGCAATTATTAGCCCTTCTAAAACCTTTTTATTGATAAGGATTCCAGCGGTTCTTTTAATAAAGTCAAATATATTTGTAAAAGGACCAAGCTCTTGTCTTTTTAGGACTATTTCATTTGCTATAGCAACACTAACATTTTTGATTGCCCCCAAACCAAAAGACATCTTTGAAGAGTCTTTTATTGCAAATAGGGCAAAACTTTGATTTATACATGGCTTTTCTAATACGATTCCAAAATCCTTACTTTCTACTACCAAGGCATTGATTTTGTGTGCGTCTTGCAATTCTAAGTTTAAAAAAGCTACGAAAAATTCTATTGTATAATGTGCCTTGAGGTACGCTGTTCGATAAGAAATGATCGAATAGGCGGCAGCATGAGCCTTATTAAATCCATAACCTGCAAATTTTGCAACAAGGTAGAATATTTCTGACGCAACAGAGTCTTCAATACCTTTCTTTTTTGCTCCGGCTATAAATATTTGTTCCTGCTGATGCATCTCTGAAGCAATTTTTTTACCCATCGCCCTGCGAAGCAAATCTGCCTGAGCGAGGGTATAACCTGCAAGTGTTTTTGCTATCTCTATAACTTGTTCCTGATAGATGATTACTCCGTAGGTAGAAGAGAGAATAGGTTCTAAAATAGTATGTAAATATTGAGGCTTTTTTTGGCCAAGTTTGCAGGCTATATACGTTGGTATATTTTCCATTGGCCCAGGCCTGTATAGAGAAGTAATTGCCATCAAATCCTCTATATTGTCTGGCAATATACGTTGTAAGTTTTCCCTCATCCCCACACTTTCAAATTGAAATACTCCGTGCACTTTACCGCTACAGAATAATTCATAGGTTTTTTTGTCGTTTAGAGGCAAATTTTCTACATCCAAATCAAATCCTTGTGTTTTTATCAGAGCGCAGCACTCAGATATCATAGTAAGAGTTTGTAGACCAAGAAAATCAAATTTTACAAGACCTGCAAGCTCTGAGTATTTCATTGCATATTGCACAACTAGGCTGTTTTCTTGAGTTGCTTTATAAAGAGGAACAACTTTTACAAGATCTTCTTTTGAGATAACAATACCGGCTGCATGCACAGAAACATGTCTTGGCAACCCTTCTAAAATTAATGCAGTATTTAAAGTTTTAGAAATCAAATCTCTAATTTCTTCTGCATCTTCGTATTCTCCGACTTGAATCTCTTGAATCTGTTGGCCTTCTTTTAAAGCTTTGAGTTGATGCACTTGCTCTATTGCATCAGATATTGTTGTGGGTTTTATTGCATTAAATGGAATGAAATTCGTAATTATGTTGGATATGTCAAACCTTAATCCCAAAACTCTTGCAACATCTTTTATTGCCGCTTTTGCTTGCAGGCTTCCAAAAGTGATAATGTGAGCAACCCTGTTATTGCCGTATTTTTGTCTTACATATCTTATGACTTCTTCTCTTCTTGATTGGCAAAAATCGATATCAAAATCAGGCATGGATACTCTGTCTGGATTTAGAAATCTTTCAAAAATCAGTCCAAAAAATATTGGATCCAAATCTGTAATCAATAGGCTCCAAGCAACAATAGAGCCTGCACCTGATCCCCTACCAGGACCCACCGCGATACCTTTTTCTCTGCTCCATTGAACAAAATCAGCTACTATTAAAAAGTATCCTTCAAAATGCATCTGGCAAATAAGATTGAGTTCGTACTCAAGTCTTATATTATATTCACTTTTGATTATTGCTTGTTGCTCTGCACTTGTCTTTTCTATGAGGAATTTTTTCTCAAGGCGTTTTTGCAATCCCCGTTGTGCCTTGCTTCTAAGTGCTTCTTCTTCAGATGATTCTTCAACTGCCTTGGGCCACATTGTGGGACTGGTTTTTGCAACTACGCTGCATCTTTTGGCGATAAGCACTGAATTTGCAAGAGCGTTAGGTAAATCAGCAAACAGCAAAGCCATTTCGCTAGAAGATTTGAAAAAGCATTCAGGACTAGCTCTGGGTCTTTCCGAATCATTCTTATGCCCACCGTTTGCGATACAAAGAAAAGTATCGTGAGTGTCTTGCATAGTCTTGTCGTGAAACAAAGTGCTATTCGTTGCAACAAGCGGCACTCCCATTTCCTTGGAAAGTTTTAAGTAAATTTTTTCAATAGCTTGCTCTTTTTTCAATCTATGACGAGTAATCTCGTAATAAAAATTGTATTTAAAGATTTGTAAAAATCTTGTTGTGTAAAACTTTGCGCACTCATACTGACCTTGAAGTAACAATTTGCCTATTACACCTTCTGTATATCCAGACAACAGAATTAGCCCATCTTTACGACTCGCGATTTCTTCCAGGGTTAGACAATCTTTGGAAGCATCATCTTTATTGTGGATCAGACTGCTTAAATAAAGTAAATTGCTATAGCCGCTTTCATTTGTGGCAATCAGCGTACATTCTCCAAAGTTAAGATTTTTTCGCTCATCCAGGTATTGAATTTTTAACACACATCCGTGAATTGGTTGTATGCCTTCCTGAATTGCTTTAATTGAAAATTCTAAAGCTCCAAACAGATTGCCTCTGTCTGCAAGACAAAGAGCGGGCATATACATACTTTTTGCTAGAAAGATTAGTTCTTCCACCCTAATCATGCCTTCTAATAGAGAATAGCTACTTTGGGCTCTTAAGTGAATAAATTTAACCATTAGGTATAACTGTCTATAAATTAAAGTCTACAACCATAGTTTGGATTACTCAAAAATCTAGAAAGCATGTATTTTCTTCTAACAGTATCTAGCTCCTGGCTTTACTGACTAGAAAAAAGAATGATCGATGATTGATTAAACATAGCTTTCTTGACCTTAATAAAATACCAGAATAATATCCATCTCCACAAGCAGTGCTTGGAGCTTGTACAGATTATTCTCAGCAATCCTAGAAATTTACACACTTAAATTCTTCAATGTATTACTCTATCAGACGTAATCGAATGCATATACAGATAAGGAAAGCGATTAAAAGGACCCAAAGATTGGTCTGGATAGCAAGGGTTTGTCTGTTTTATCTTCTGGGAGTGGTTCTTTTGTATTCATCTCTTGGTCTAATTTGCTTATTTGTTCTGATACTTAGGGCTAGTTACAAGACTAAATATAGAATCTGCCTTTACTTTTCTTACTCCTTTGTTTTTGCTGCAAAGGTAATATGTGGACTCAATTATAGTGTGGAAGGGCTAGAAAAACTTCCATCTACCCCTTCGGTGTTGCTTTCTAATCACCAATCTTTTTGGGAAAACGTTTTTGTACAAATCATTATCCCTAGACATTCTTGGGTTATCAAAAAAGAGCTTTTTGACATACCTCTTTTTGGGTGGTGTCTTAAAAAAATGGACCCTATTGCAATTGATCGTCAGAATAAAACCTCTGTAAAGGACATACTAACAAAAGGTATAAAAAAACTAAATTCAGGGCTATGGCTTGTTATATTTCCTGAAGGAACCAGATTAAAGCCTACTCAAAATACAAAGCTAAAACCTAGCGGAATTAAAGTCGCTATGATGGCTAGCGTGCCTATAGTGATCATGGTTCACAACGCAGGCATATTTTGGCCAAAAGGAATATGGATCAAAAGGCCCGGAACCATAAAAGTCAAGATTGCAGAAGTCATTTATCCTGAGCAATTTGCAGGATTAGACGTACGCACCCTAACAGACCAGATAGAAGAAATCATGGTTCATCAAAAGAGCCTTCTTGCCAAAACAAATAAATAAAATTTTAGATATGCAACACAATAAAGTATGGAGTGCTGATGCATTATCTGAGGCACTTGGTATAGAAACTAGCGTTAGTGGCAACATAATTATATTCAACAGTCAAGACATTACCAAAGGAGATATATTCATTACTCTTCCTTCAGCCAACGGGGAAAACAGAGCCTTACAATACATCGGTCAAGCTTTTGAAATGGGAGCCGCGGGGTGTATCACTATTTTGTGCGAACAAACTCAACACTATCCTTTAGAAAAAATGATTTACGTAAAGGACTTGTATCAAAGTTTGGATCAGATGGCTTTGTATAAAAGAAAAAAAAGCGGTGCCATTTTTATTGCAATTACGGGAACTTGTGGAAAAACTACCGTCAAAAACATGATTTATCAACTCATTGCTCCCAGTAAAAATGCTTTTTTGGGATACAAAAGCTTTAACAACAACCTTGGTGTAAGAATCTGTCTTGCGTCGATTCAAGAAGATGCAGAATGCGCCATTTTAGAGTTAGGCATGAGCTCTACAAATGAAATTCGAGACCTTACATCCATAGTAAAGCATGACATTGCGGTCATTACCAATATTGGTCCTGGACATATAGGAAGTTTTGAAAGTATAGAGCAAATTGCATCCGCTAAGTCAGAAATTTTTGAAAATATGAGCGATAAGGGAATAGCAGTACTTCCTAGAGACTCTGATCACTTGGAATATCTTTTAGATGCTGCAAAAAAGAAAAATCTTAAGGTATACAAATATGGATTTTTACAAGATTGTGATGCTCAGATTTTACAGCATTCTTCTGATCCATTTGGTACAAATCTTAAGATAAGAGTTTTAGATGAGCACATGGATGTAAAAATTCCCTTACAAGGAAAGCATCAAGCACTTAATTTTTTGGCTGCCATATTGTGTTCAAAATTGCTTGGAGCTGATACAGGAAAAAGTTTAAAGGCTGCTGAAAATATTCAATTGCCAGAGATGAGAGGCACTAAATTCCAACTCAAAATTGGAAAAATGAACGTAGGTTTGATCGATAAATCCTATAACGCAAATCCGCTATCTGTCAGAGGTACTTTTGCAGAATTAGGTCACATTTCAAACCGTAAAATACTCATCTTAGGAGATATGCTGGCTCTTGGCTCTCATTCTTTAGATTTGCATAAAGCATTAAAGCAAGATCTTATAGATTCCAAAATAGATCAAGTGATAATGGTTGGAGAGTTCTCAAAATATCTCTACGACATGATTCCAGCAAAAATGCAACTCTTTCACGCACTATCCGCAGAGTCCGCATTACCACAAATTCTGCAGCACATCAAAGATCAAGACGTCATCATAGTACAAGGCTCTAGAGGTATGAGAATGGATAAGGTTGTTTCATACCTTTCTCACTTAAGTTCTGCTGGAGATGCTTGAGGTGTGCTTAAAGGTGCTTTCTTTTGAAGCAATGTGTAGCAAGTGGTTTTTGAATGCAAGGCTTGTTGCACTGTTATTAAGTTTTATCGTTTGCATTAGCATTACTCCTTTGATTATAAAATATGCAGCCAAACATAAACTTGCGCACGCCATTAGGACCAATGGGCCTGCCACACATCTTAAAAAGTTTGGCACTCCAAACATGGGTGGCATTGCTATAGTAATTTCCATCATTTTTGCTACCTGCTTATTTTGCAGTTTCTCAAGTGCTCAATATTTGTCTATTTTAGTAGCATTATTTGGATTTGCGGCTCTGGGGCTTTATGACGACATAAAAAAAATATACGGAGTCAAAAGAATAGGATTAAGCGCAAAGCAAAAAATAACTTTGCAGATATTCATCTCATGCGTATGTTGCTTAATTTTGAGATATTGCTCTCAGGGATATACAACTTTGTGTAACTTACCTTTTAGTAACTATCCTTTAGATTTAGGTCATTTTTATGAAGTTTTTTGCATTTTAGTTATATGTGGAGCGTCTAACTCTGTAAATCTTACAGATGGTCTTGATGGCCTTGCAATAGTGCCAATTTGCATTACTGCTGCATCGTTTATTTGCTTGGCTCTATGGGGCACATCCAACCAATACCAAGACTTGATTGTAGTGTGCCTAAGTATTATTGGCAGCGGACTAGGTTTTTATCTCTACAATAGGCATCCGGCAAAAATTTTTATGGGAGATACGGGCAGTTTGTCTCTAGGGGGAGTATTAGGTACGATAAGCGTCATTACAAATAATCAGTTTTTTCTAGCCCTAGTGGGAGGAATATTTGTAATAGAAACTTTATCTGTAATATTACAGGTTTCCTGGTTTAAAATCTCCACAGGCAAAAGAATATTTAGAATGGCTCCGATACATCATCATTTTGAACAACTAGGAATACCAGAAACTAAAATAGTAAAAGGGTTTTGGATAGCATCTTTGCTATTTGCAGCTTTGGGGTTATCTGGTAAATTGTTGACCATTGATCAAATCATCACTTTCATATGTCTAAGCTAGATTGTTTCATAAAATTCCCATTCTTTGATCTAGGGGATTTCTTTTTAAGAGAATTAAAAGAATCAGATTCTTTGCATTACCTGATGTACATGGAGCATCCAGAGGTATCTCAAAATATTCCCGAGTATATGGTGCCAAGATCCTTAATGCATGCACAAATGGAGCTGCGGTATTGGAAAGATCTTTTTCAAAGTAGAAAAGGATTTTTTTGGGGAATTGCTAAAAAAAACAATAATAAACTCATAGGCACAATCGGTTTTAATTTTGTAAATTTTTTCAACAAAAAAGGTGAAATCAATTACGACCTTAATCGTGATCATTGGGGCAAAGGAATAATGACGGCTTCTCTTGCTCAGGTTATGAATTTTAGTGGTGAAATTGGTCTTACTAGAATTCAAGCAACGGTATTAGAAGATAACTCAAGATCAATAAAACTTTTGGAATCTGAAGGTTTCGCACAAGAAGGACTTCTAAAGAACTATGAGTTTGTAGATGGAGAGCACAAAAATTCATACATGAATGCAAACATTCTTGCACCAAAAGGAGAGTAAATAACAAATTAGACGCTAAACATTTTCTCAAGTGCGTCTTTTGTGTTATTAGAACCATTTTCGATTTTATTTGCCAAAGATGCAGCGCAGCCTGTTTCAGATTTGGCTTGATTTTGTTTAAGATTCTTCATTTTTCTGCCCTCGTTAAAAGTATCCTGCATCTGCTTGTTTAGTAGTGATTCTTGCTCTTTAAGATTTGCTATTTCTCCATTATATTTGTGGATTTTTTTGCGGGAAGCCTCTAGGTATCTATATAGATCAACGTTCACACCTTTTTCCATTTCTCCTGTGATACGTTTATTGATATCGAAAATCTCTTCTGCTATATGTGTGATGCTTGCTTGAAGAGTTTTTTTTTGCCTTAGCAACTCTGTTTCTTCAAACTTATTGATCTTTATCAATATTTCCGGCACTTTTTTCGTTGTCATTGATTTCTAAAATTTTGGCAAGTTCACGATAACTATCTTCAGAGGCGCTACTCTCATTGGGCATTTGATTTAAAAAAATCTCTATTTGATCGTAATATTTTATTGCTAAATCAACTTCTGTGTCAGTACCTTTTTTATATATACCTAGCCTTATCATTTCTTCCATATTTTGATAAGTGGAAAGCAAGCGTCTTGCATAGCGCACAATATCTGATTCATATTTGGAATAACACCCTGGGGCTGATCTAGATATGCTTTTTAAGACGTCAATTGCAGGAAAACGCCCGCGTGATGCTATCTCATTACTCAATACTATATGACCATCCAAAATAGCTCGCAACGCATCACTGATTGGTTCTTGATGGTCGTCTCCCTCAACTAACACAGTAAAAATCGCTGTAATGCTTGATGCACTATCTCCAGGACCAGCTCTTTCTAAAAGTTTCGGTAGCTCACTAAATACAGAAGGAGTGTAGCCCTTGTTAACCGGAAATTCTCCAACGGCAAGTCCAATCTCTCTTTGAGCCATAGCAAAACGAGTGACAGAATCCATGATAAAAAGTACCTCGAGGCCCTGATCACGAAAATACTCAGATATAGTCATTGCAAGATAGGCTGCTCTTTTTTTCATCACAGGAGATTCATCTCCTGTAGCGCTTATTATCACGGCATTTGCCAAATTCGCTCCTAAATATTGATCTATAAACTCTTTTGCTTCTCTACTTCTTTCTCCTACCAAAGCAATTACCTTAACATCAACTTTTGCGTATTTAGTAAGCATGGATACAAGAGTAGATTTGCCTACACCACTGCCAGAAAAAATACCAAGTCTTTGTCCAAAACAACATGGAGTAAAAACATCTATAGCCTTAGTACCAAGACTCATTTTAGCACCCATCTTTTTACGCCTATGAAAGGGCAAAGGTTCCGCTCTAAGAGAATAAGGATTATATCCACAATATAACGGACCTAATCCATCAATTGGCTCTGCAAGGGCGTTAATTACTCTTCCTTGCCAGCTTAAATCTGGATATACAAGAGTTTTACTATCCTCTAGACGGACTAGATCTCCTATTTTGACTCTAGCATCCCCCTTGAATGGCAACAATTGTACTTTATCTTTACGTATGGAAATTACTTCGCAAATAGTATTTAGCTTTTTTAGGGCAAAGGGATCTGAGCTAATTACGCAACAAATATCTCCCACACTAACAGTGCTGGAGATACCATTACACTCTATTAGAGCAGGGTGTACATCCGAAACCTTGCCAAAAATTTTTATTGAGTCAAGCTTACCGATAGCTTGTAAAAAAGATTCTGAAAGCTTAAAAAAGACTTCAGATGCAATATTTTTCATCGACAAATCAATTGATGTAGCTTAAAAGCATAGGGTGCGTAATACGATGATATTAATATTTAAGTTAACATTTCTAATAATCTTGTGCTCAAGAGCGTCTGATTTTGATGTAACAAGTAAGGTCAAGTAACAGTGAAAATCAACAAAGCAAATTGGTTGTACGCCTTGGTTATCGTATTTTTGACCATAAGTGTATTCTACTGTGTAGTAAGATTTACTCCAGTAAAAAGTATAGATTTGATGCTAAGATACCAAGAAAAAGAGTACATATTGCGTACCTCATCTTTGATAATAGTAAAAGGCTTACTTCTTAGTGGAGCTTTTTTGATGCTAATTTTTGCATTGTTTTTAAAGATTATTCTAAGTAATACAAATAAAACTTTGAGAAATTTAATACGATGCTCTGAATTAGTTCTGTTAGAGGACTGGAAAACAGCTGATAAATATCAATCAACTATCAAAAACACTATAGATGTAAGTCTGCACAACTATACAAAGCTCTTAAAATCTCGTATTTCCTGTGCAACGTTGAATGCTACTATTTCAAATTTAAAATCGTTAGCAGAGATACAGGAATTCTCTCTCTTTGCTCATAAAAAGTTAGCAGAGTCATTTTTTGCTTTAGCGGATTACAACCAAAGTCTTATTTACGGCAAATATGTACTAAACAAATCTCAAAAAGACGAAGATATTTTAAAAATTCACTTACTCAGTTTGAGTAAATTAAATTTGTGGCAGGAGTATTTTACCCAGCTTGAGCACATCGGTACTAACCAAGTTGCAAAGATGCTATCACCAGAAACATTGTCTGAAATTTATTTGGAATTTGCAAAATACGAGAAAAAAAGTTTAAGATATGAAAGTGCTATTGAGGCCGCAAAAAAATCCTTAACTTTTAACAATCACAACATTAAATCTTTTAAATTTTTATATGCTACTTATTCATACCAAGGGCTAAATCAAGAGAGCTGTAAAGTTTTAGAAGAGCAATTTGGAATAAATCCAAGTTTAAGCACGTGTATTGCATTAAAACAGCTATCATCTTTGAATGCAAAAGAGCTGTATCTCCTCTTGGCAAAACTTGCGAATCCTGCAGAAAATATTGAAGTGTTTCTTGCAATCTGTGCATATCTAGAGTTACAAGCTGAAGCTAAAGAATTGATTGAAAGCACTAATGTGTATAAAAAATCAATACAGGACATAGTATACGAGAACAACATGACACCGTAAAAGAATGCGAAATTACTACCAATCTAGAATCTTAATTTAAACAAATACTTTTCTATGTATGAAGCAATCACTTGTAAATTCATTTCTTTTGAAGGGGGAGAAGGTAGTGGCAAGACAACGCAAAGTTTGCTTTTACGTGACTATTTAGCAGAAAAATCAATAAAAAGCGTTTTAACAAGAGAGCCAGGTGGCTCTGATCTAGGTGAAGAACTACGCACGTTACTAAAAAAACAACACAATCCTATGGCAGAGCTACTTTTGTTGCTCGCAAGCAGGCATGATCACGTTAGCAATCTTATTTTACCCAGTTTGTCTGCAAATACTTGGGTAGTATGCGACAGATTTGTGGACTCCACCATGTGCTATCAAGGAATACTAAAGGGACTTGGGCTAGATTATATAAAAAACTTGCATAATCAAATTATAGGAGACATTTGGCCAGATATAACATTTTTACTTGATCTGCCAGCTAGCAATATACAAAGCAGGGTAGGAGTAAGAGATACGCTAACTCATTACGACGCCATGCCAATTGATCATCATGAAATCATAAGAAACGGTTTTTTAGAAATTGCTCGATCTTTTTCAGATAGAATACACGTGATTAATGCTACTAGATCGGAAAAAGAAATACACGCGGAAGTGATAGCAAAATTAGGGCTATCTTCTTAAGAAAAAATTTCAACCAACTGAGAAGTAATTTCACTATGCAAAAGCATGCCTTTATTTGTTAGAAGGATTCTTTCGTCCGCTATACATAAAAAGCCCTCATCAATTAAAAATTGAAAATTTGCACCTTGCATGCATTCTCTTAGACTTTTTTTTGCAATTTGTTCTAGCTTATTTATACAAAGACCACATTTTACTCTAAGGCCCATAAACAACACTTCAGTAATTGCTTCCTCAGTGCTAAGCATATACTCAAGAGAGATACCGTGAAAATTGCAGTTAACTTGTTCCATCCAGGTTTGTGGAGATTTATGGGTTTCAATAGCGACAATACTATTTTCCGAAATCATCCTGCTATGGGCTCCAGGACCAACTCCAATGTAACTCTCGTAATTCCAATAGTTGACATTATGCTTGCACTGATAAGCCTTACTTAAAGCATAGTTAGAGATTTCATATTGCTCATATCCGGCATTGCTAAGACAAGCGTTCGTATGCTCATAGAGTTCTAATGCAAAGTCTGAGCTCACAAGAGGCAATTTGCCAAGTTTAACCAAAGTATGAAATTTTGTATGTTCCTCTATTGTGAGTTGATAAAGAGAAAGATGACTTAATTGAAAATCAATTATACGCTCAAGCTCTAAATTCCAACTCTGAGGGGTTTGACCGTGGCATGCATATATTATATCACAAGAAACATTGCTAAAACATTGCTTTGCTATCTCAATGGCCCTAATAGCCTCTGCAGCGCTATGCTTTCTCCCTAAGAATTTAAGAGTATTATCATTTAAAGACTGCACACCTATAGATATTCTATTGATTCCACATTTAGCAAATTGAGTAAATTTTTCTGCTTCAACAGAATTGGGGTTAGCTTCTAGAGAAATCTCGGTAGATAAATCGATCATGCCCAAGCATGCAATTTCGTTTATCACAAATGCAACAAGATCAGCAGACATAAGAGAAGGAGTTCCTCCGCCAAAAAATATAGACCTTATCTTCTTTCCTTGAATGTATGAGCTAAAATAATTTATCTCTTTCTTATAAGCATCCTTCCATAACTGATAATCAAATGTATTTGCAACATGAGAATTAAAATCGCAATAAGGACACTTACTTAGGCAAAAAGGCCAATGAACGTAGACTGATATCATGAAAGAAAGATAAGATCTCCTGTGCCTAAATAGGCAATTAAAGCATTAAAACAAAGTAAAAAGGCGACAAGAATTTGGTCGCCTTTTAAAGAAAAGCCTACAGATTATAGTGCTTTTTTCATTTTTTTTCCTTTCTGTTGTGTAACAGTTAGAGTAGCTTGATCCTCGTCCAAAATCTGCTTATCAACCGTGAATTTGGATCCTTCTTTAGCTTTGTTAATATTAAACATAGTGTCTAGCAAAGTACTTTCAATAATACTTCTCAGGCCTCTTGCACCAGTCTTTTTCTCTAGAGCTCTCTGAGCTATAAGATCCAAAGCTGGTTGTGTAAATTCAAGCTTGACTTTATCAAGTTCAAATATCGTTTGATATTGTTTCACTAAAGAATTTTTAGGTTCATAAAGGATTCTTACGAGTTCTTTCTGATCTAGAGTTTGTAAATTAGCCACTACTGGCAACCTTCCCACAAATTCGGGAATAAGGCCAAATTTTATTAAATCTTCAGAATCAAGCTGCTTGAGTAATTGATTATTTCTGGTGTGATCCATTTTGCTTTTTATGTTTGCTCCAAACCCGATAGAAGTCTTTGCAGTTCTTTGTTCAATGATATTTTCAAGACCTACAAATGCACCACCACAGATAAACATTATGTTGGTTGTATCAACCTGAACAAACTCTTGTTGCGGATGTTTTCTTCCACCTTGAGGAGGAACAGAAGCTACGGTGCCTTCCATTATCTTTAGCAACGCTTGCTGCACACCTTCTCCTGATACATCTCTTGTAATTGAAGGGTTATCAGATTTACAAGCAGCTATCTTATCTATCTCATCTATATAAATTATTCCATTTTGAGCCCGTACGATATCGTGATCTGCGGCTTGCAAGAGATAAGAAATAACATGCTCAACATCTTCTCCAACATATCCGGCTTCAGTTAAAGAAGTAGCGTCTGCCATTGCAAAAGGCACGTCAAGTATTCTTGCCAAAGTACGAGCCAAAAGGGTCTTTCCAGAGCCTGTAGGACCAATGAGTAAAATGTTGGACTTACCTACTTCTACTTCCCCTCCCTTTTCTAAATAGGTGATTCTTTTGTAATGATTGTAAAGAGCAACAGAAAGAACCCTCTTTGCCTCTTCTTGTCCTACAATGTATTCGTTTAGTTTCTGATACACAACCTGGGGGTAAGGTATCTCTTCTACTTCGTCATCATCTCTTCTATTAGAACCTTCTTCTCTTAAGAGTTCAAAGCAGAGGTCAACACACTCGCTACAGATAAATACAGAGTCGCCTCCCGCAATTAAGCGTTTTACCTGATTTTGCTTCTTCAAACAGAAAGAACATTGAGCGGTATCGTTTTCAATCAGGTCTGTCATCTTTACTACCTAAAACTAAGCTAAAAAATTACAATAAAACTGTCCTTTGCACATCAATAAAACATCAGAGTTGTTGCCTTAAGTATTTCTAATCAAAACTCTTTAGGTACTATGTAAGACCCTTTATAGGTTTGTCAAGGCGCAAGAGAGTCAAAAAGCTTTAAGAATTGCATATCGAAAAAGAGATTTGGACTAAATTTTACTCATTGTAAAGTGCAACTGTGCTTCATCATCGATGGTAATACTTTTAGAATTTTGTAAGCGCTCTTTTGCAAAAGTAATTTTAGACAAAGTTTGCTGCTCGATGAAACCTATATAATCAGAAAGGTTTTTCATAAGTTCTTTGTTGTCTGAGTAAACACACAATAATATTCTTGTGGTGATATCTAACGACTCTTCTTTTCTAGTTTGCTGAATAGACCTTATAAAGTCTTTTGCTATACCTTCGTTTTTAAGGTTTTTGTCAATTTTTGTATCCAAAGATACAATGCAGTTAAGAGAAGGGATGATTTTCACAGAGTCTCCTTCAGTAGATTCTGTAACCAGCTCATATTCAGAGTTTTCTAAAATATAATTGCCAACTCGTGCTTTTTCTCCTTCTATATTCCAATCCGAACTCTTAACGCTGTCTAGTAGTAATTTTATCTTTTCGGGTATTCTTTTTGCAATCTGGGGCAGATGTAGCACCAATCTTTTTTTACTAAACCTAGAAAAGTTTTTGGTAAATAGTACCTGTTTAACGTTAATTTCGTCCTTTATCAAATTGGCAAATTTTTTCACATCAGCTTCTTCTACAATAGCAATGGTTATGCTTTTAAGAGGTTGTCTAATTTTGATGTTGATCTTATTTCTAATAAACAAAGCGGCATTACATATGCTACGAACCTTATCCATACTATCAAGCAGCACTGAGTCAATTTTTACTGAATCTAGAGTTGGAAAATCTTCTAGATGCACGCTTTCTTTTGCATCATTGCCCGCAAGGCCTAAATAGATTTCTTCTGCAATCATTGGAATCAGAGAAGATGCTGCTTTACATATAGTCATCAAGGAAGTAAATAAGGCATTATAAGCATCTTCTTTATCCTTAGATGATTCACTTTTCCAAAAGCGCTCTCTACTTCTTCTGATATACCAGTTATTTAAAGATTCAAAAAAATTACCTAGTTCTTGATACGCATTTTGTGTATCAAATGTTGTCAGGGCAAGTCTCATCTTGTCTACGCTGCTTTTTAGCTGAGAAATAATATACACATCCAGTGCATTTTCATATTTAAAGGAAATTTTTGCACTAATGTTGTCTGCGTTAGCGTACATAGAAAAGAAGTGATAAGCCTGCCAAATAGGCTTAATATAAAGACGAAGAGTGTCGTATACCATCACTCCTTCTTTGTCCAAAAGCAGCTCGCCTCCATTTACAACTCTGGAAGAAAGCATGGTAAACCTTAGAGCATCTGCACCATATTTATTAAAAATCTCAAAAGGATCCGGATAGTTTTGCAATCTTTTAGAAAGTTTTTGCCCAGCTAGATCCAGTACAACGCCGTGGCAGATACAGTTGAGAAAAGGAGGTTTTTCAAATAACGCCGTAGATAAAACCATTAAAGTGTAGAACCACCCTCTAGTTTGTGCTGTATATTCCGTGATGAAGTCTGCAGGAAAACTATTCTCAAAACGTTCTTTATTCTCAAATGGATAATGTACCTGAGCGTAAGGCATCGAGCCACTCTCAAACCAGCAATCAAACACATCTGGTACTCTTCTCATTTGGGATTTGCCAGTAGGGTCATTGGGGTTGGATCTGGTTAACGTATCTATGAAGGGTCGATGTAAATCTTGCACCGAAACTCCAAAGTCCTTTTCTAATTCTTTTATAGATCCGTATACATCTATTCTAGGATAAGCTGGGTCATCAGAAATCCACACAGGAATAGGAGTGCCCCAGAATCTACTTCTACTTATCGCCCAATCTTTAGCGCCTTCGAGCCATTTACCAAAAAGATTATCTTTGACGTATCCAGGAACCCAATTAATTTTTTGGTTTAACTGAACCATCTTATCTTTAAACGCCGAGACTTTTACATACCAAGAAGGAACAGCTTTGTAAATGAGAGGCTGATCTGTTCTCCAACAATGAGGGTAGCTGTGAAGATATTGTTCGGTTTTAATCCATTTTTGCTCTAATTTTAACTTTTTAATTATTGCATCGTTTGCATCAAAAACGTGCAGACCAGAAAAATGTGAAACACTGGCATTAAAAATCGCTCCTTCATCAATTGGGCATACTGGATCGATATTGTGCTTTTTACACAGTATTTGATCATCTTCTCCAAATGCGGGTGCTATATGCACTATTCCAGTGCCTTCTTCGTCAGTTACAAAATCTGCAGATAAAATTTTGAATGCATTTTTGCGATCACTAAAATATTCAAACAAAGGAAAATAAGAAATATCTTCTAAGTGCTTTCCTTCAATTAGACCAAGATTTTCAGCATCACTAAACTCTGCTTTATATTTTACGAGAGCCGACTCTGCCAATACATAGCAATTGCCCCCTTTTAAAATCATTGCGTATTTAATGCTATTGCTTATTGCAAGTGCCAAATTTGAAACCAACGTCCAAGGAGTTGTAGTCCAGGCACATAAGAAGCATCTTAGCACTCTTTTGTCTTGTTTTAAAAAATTTGGAATGCTCTTGCATTCAAACGCTACAGTGACAGCCTTGTCAGCCTTTTGCCTGTAAGAATTATCTAGTCTGGTTTCAAAATTAGATAACGATGTTTGACAGGCCCAAGAATAGGGCATGACTTTTAAGTCGTAATAAACATATCCCTTGTCATAAAGCTCCTTAAAACTCCACATAACAGACTCCATGAAATTGATGTCCATAGTCTTGTAGGAGTTGCTAAAATCCACCCATCTACCTTGTCTTTCTACATATTCTTCCCATTGTTTTGTATATTTCAAGACAGAGCTTGCACAATGAGAGTTAAACTTTGCTATTCCATATTCTTTTATGCTCAGACTTCCCGATAATTTCAACTCTTTTTCAGCCTCCATCTCTGCAGGAAGACCGTGACAATCCCATCCAAATCGCCTCTCTACTCTCTTACCAAGACTTGTTTGAAAGCGGGCATACGTATCTTTGATAAACCCAGTAAGTAAATGCCCGTAATGCGGCAAACCATTGGCAAAAGGCGGGCCATCATAAAAAATGAACTGCTTTGAAGAATCTTTTTGATCGATAGATTTTTGAAAAATATTTTTTTCCTTCCAATATTCTAAAATCTTTCTTTCTATCTCAGGAAAAGAAGGATTTGAACTTGTCGTTGGATAGTTTTTCTTCATTATTTTTACAGCGTTTTAAAAAACTAAAACTTAGGTAGATACATCATCTAGCAAAAAGACAATGCTGGAATCATGTCATTTCAAAAAAGCATGGTGCACATGATATAGCAATTTGAAGCTTTTAGGTAGATCCATAAAATATACAAAATGCGATAATGTGTTTTACATTGAGTCAGAAACAAGGGATTTTAATGTTGTAAATAGATTTTTAACAAAACAATGAAATGAACACAGACTCAGAAAAAGATTATTTTTTAAGCGATCAGCACTTTAATATGAGGATAGATGCAGCACTATCGTCTGTATCTGATTTATCTAGAAGCGCATTAACAAAATTAATCAAAGGTGGATGCGTAAGCATCAATGGGGAACTAATAAAAGAATCTGATTTTAAGATAACAAAGCCGCTTTGCGTAAGACTTTTGATACCTGCAAATCCAGAAATCAGAATGAAATCTTCCGTAGTAGATTTTACAGTTGTATACGAGGACAAAGATATATTGATTATAGATAAACCAGCTGGAGTAGTTGTGCATCCAGGAATTGGCAATCATGAAGACACTTTAGCAAACGGACTAATGCATCAATATGGAGACGAATTATCCTCGATTGGTGGAATTCTTAGGCCAGGAATAGTACATAGATTGGATAAAGATACATCGGGCCTTATGGTTGTAGCAAAAAATAACATTGCACATAATCTTCTTTCGGAACAGATAAGCAAAAGAGAAGTAGATAGACACTATCTAGCATTAGTGTGGGGTGTGCCAGTGCCTGCATGTGGAAAAATAGAAAACTTCCTTAAAAAAAGTCCTAGTTGTCATACCAAAATGGCAGTTTGTACGCGTAGGCTGATGAGCAATGAAAATCTGATGCAAAAATCTCCAATAACAGAGCTCTCCCAAACTAAGACTTTGCTTAAAAAAGTTTTTACTCTTAAAAAACAAGGCAAATATGCTCTAACGCATTATGAATGTCTAGGCTTGTCAACAAACAAAGAGATAAGCCTAGTAAAATGTAAGCTTTCAACGGGTAGAACACATCAAATCAGAGTACATTTATCTCACATTGGGCATTCAATTGTTGGAGATCAAACTTATGGAAGTAATCAGCAAAGAGCAAAAAAAAGTTTAAATCAAGAGGAGGTATTAGACGTGGTGCTATCTTTGAAACGTCAAGCACTACATGCCTATAGACTATCTTTTTTGCATCCATTAACTGGAGAGTTGCTAAATTTTTACTCCAATCTGCCCTCAGATATTTTAACAATCTGTAAAACAATAGGAATCCAAACGCAATGCATAGAATCTCTGTAATATTGCATAAAGCTAGAATAAAAGTATAAAGCACAAACTTGCCCACAGATGCATCTAGATTGATTGGTCAATGAACAAAGTATCAAACGTTCCTCAATTAAAAGCTTCAGATCCCAATGTATCTGTTTGGACAATGGCCTCAGCGGGCACTGGTAAAACTAAGGTTTTAATCGATCGCCTGATGAGGCTTTTTGTGACTGGAGCAGACCCTCAAAAAATTTTATGCCTAACATTTACAAAAGCTGCAGCAAATGAAATACAGGTCCGAATCAAGCAAGAAATGGCAAAATGGTCAAAAAGTAATGATGAAGAATTAAAAACAATCTTAGCAAATCTCTTTGATGTTCGTCCGAAAGATTCATTACTTGTCAAAGCTAGAAATTTGTTGCAAGAAATTTCTAAAGCACCAGAACCGATAAAGATTTGCACAATACATGCATTTTGCCAGTACATACTTAAAAAGTTTCCAGTAGAAGCGGGCATATCTCCTACTTTTCGCGTGATAGATGAGATGTTCATGCATCAGGCGATAGAAAAGCTCAAAAAAGATCTATTTTCCTCAAAACAGGCTTTGGACGCTGTAAGGTTTTTTGCGCAAAATTTCCACGAAACAACTATAGATGAAATCCTGTACAGCGTGATCTCTGGAAAATTTCTTTCCTTAATCGACCAATTTGAAGGCAGCAAAGAATATAAAGATTATCTTTCTAAAACAACAAAAATACCAATTCGTCAACAAGATCAAATCATTGCCTCTTATGTGCTAAATATTCCAATTCAGGAACAAATAAAAGCAGAAGTAAGTAACTACAAAGATTCAGAAATTATAAAAAAGCTCAACGGATATCTTTGCCTTAATGAGAGGGAAAAGGTACGCAAATGGAAGGACCTGACACCAATATTTTTAACAACAGAGCAATCAAAAAGAGTATCGATACTGTCAAAAAAAACAAAAGATCAGAACTCTACACTAATCACTCTGTTGGAAAAATGGCAGGAAGATTTTGCCAATTTAGTTGAAAATATAGCAAACCATTTTGCCTTGTTATCGAGCACTTACCTTTATGAAGTAGCACAAGTGCTTCTTCAAATGTACCAAAATTTTAAGATAAAAAACGAATATCTTGATTACAACGATTTAATCTTTTTTACTAATAAACTTTTGGGTCAATCACGTGATAAAGAATGGGTCTTATACAAGTTAGATGGAGGAATAGACCACATTCTTGTAGATGAAGCTCAAGATACAAGCGCAGACCAGTGGCAGGTAATTCAAAACTTGATTTTTGACTTTTTTTCTGGAGATTCAAGAAAAAGTGATAGAACAATCTTTGTCGTTGGCGATAAAAAACAGTCCATATATAGCTTTCAGGGGGCAGACGTTTTAGCCCTACAAAATACAAGACAAATACTTGCGGCCGGCATGCATCAAGCCAACAAACCCTACCTTACAATCGACCTCACCTATTGTTATAGATCTACTCAAGTAATAGTGGATTTTATACAAAAAGCTGTCAAGGCAAGTAAAGCCGATTTCATAGTCCCAGACATTACTTCAGTTAGATCTACAAATCTGGGTAGAGTAGAATTATGGCCAGTGCTCAATGAGGCAATCAAACAAGATGTAGTACCTTGGCCATCTCCAACCGAAAATCACCATCGAGAATCTACAAAATTCAAAATGGCAAAGATTATTGCGTGTTACATAAAAGATTTGCTGGAAAAGGGTATAGTTTTACCCTCAACAGGTCTTAGAATCAGAGAATCCGATATCACAATCCTTGTTCAAAGAAGGAATGATTTCACAAACCTTTTAATTGATGCATTGCGCAAGCAAGGCCTATTAGTATCTGGGCTAGACAGAGTCAAACTGCAATCAAATTTAAGCATATTAGACATTATTGCCATAGCCAAATTTGTATTACTTCCTTCTGATAATCTCAATTGTGCAATCGTATTAAAATCTCCTTTGTTTAACTTGCAAGAAGATGAGTTATACGCTCTTGCCAAAAATAAAGAAATTTGGCAAGCAATTTGCTTGAGCACATTGTCTACTTACAGGGCAATTCATAGCAAACTTTGTGCAATAATAGACCTGTCTATGCGCTACAGTGTGTTTGATTTTTTTTTCATATTGATAGATCACTTAGGGATTCGCGGCCTATTAATGCAACATAACTCAGATTCGGATGATCAAGTAATAGATGAGTTCCTTCAAATTGCAAAAAAGTTTGAAACTGGTATTGGAGGCAATCTTTATGAGTTTTTGAATTGGTTTGCAGCCAATGATGTAGAAATAAAAAGAGATCACCTTGCTAAAGGGGGAATTAAAATAATGACAGTGCATGCTGCAAAAGGCCTAGAGTCCAGCGTAGTAATTATTCCGGACGCTACTTCCTTAAAGATCCAAGAGCATCGAATTTGTTGGATTGAAAATAATGCAGTGTTATTTTTGCCCAGAGAAAAATCAACAATCATCACGAAATACAAAACCTTAGAACATCAAAAAGCCTATCAAGAGTATTTAAGGCTTATGTACGTAGCGTTTACTAGATGCAAAGACTACCTAATACTATGCGCAAATAACTCCTGCATAGGAGAAGAAAGTTGGTATTCAATTGCAAACCGCACGATGCATAAATATGCAATAAAAAAGCGTTCGGAATTATTAGAACAATTAGGCTTACAAGGAGACTTTTGGGTCATGCAGTCTCAAGAGTTTGCACTTTGTAACAAACTTGAAAAAATCGTTACTGCAAAGGAAAAAGAAATGCCTATGAGGCCACAATGGAAGCAACCTCCATTAAGCCAAAATGAAATTTTCTCTAAAAGCCCCTTGGAGGAAAATAATATAAAGGCACAGTACGGATCGATTGTGCATAAATTACTAGAAGAGTCGCTAAATGGTAACAAAGATTTAGCAAATCACATAATAATCCAAAAAATGGATGCAAACCAACAAGCAGAGGTGCTTTTTAAGATTAAAAGGCTTTTTGCTTGTGACTTTTGGCAAAGCTTGCTGAAAGATAAAATCTACACCGAGTTGCCTTTCGTTGATTGTGCAAATGGCAAACACTTTATAGGCAGAATAGATTTACTTACACTGAGCAATTCTGAGATACGCATCGTGGATTATAAAACCGACGCATCTGTTCCAAAGAGTGCAAAATACATTCCAAAAAAATACCTTGAACAAATGCATCGATACAAAACCGCAATGTCAAAAATTTATCCCAATCATAAAGTATCTTGCTTTATATTGTGGTTTGAAGATTGTAGTGTGACCAGATTTGAAAATTTATTAATGCATTAGATAGGGTCTGCAAGATCGGGCTGATGATTTCACACAGAGCGCCCTGTAATAAAAGCGTCAAAAGCCCAGTGTGCAATATAAGTTTTGAGTTTTATTCTGTATACGATAAACAACTATAAGTTAGCAATAATTTATTTAATAAAAAAACTCACAATTAAAATGCCGCACTCTTGCACAGCCACAATGTCAAAATTGAATTTCACCGACTCCAAAATAATTGCCTAATCTCCTGGAGTGAGAGTCTAAACAATCACATTGCACTTACTCAATACAATTTGCAGGTATATTGTTTGGCAAACCTTTTGGTTGCTTTAGTAGTGACTCAAATACTGTTATGACGTGATATTGGAGAAATATTTTCCTGTTGTTTAACTGTTGAAATTAAAATTTTATTCAATCTTGTGCTGTCATAACGACCACTATGCCCAAATGTGCCTTTATTTACCACCCATTCTGATTTGCATTTGCTGTATACGTACTTACATAAACTCCAATGAAGGTTTACGTGATCGTATCGAAAGGCAACTTTTCCTAAAAAATGTCCTGAATCTTGAATTTGTTCTATTAGTTCTAATAAGTTTCTGGGAAAATATTCTGGACTTAACAAGCTTCTCAAATCATGGTAATCGTAGTACACGTTATCCATATTGTGCTTTGGAATCCAACAGTATACGTTTTCATTTGCATCATGAGCAATAATCGCAGTGATATCGTGAAAATCGCTCCAATGTATTTCATAATTTGGTGATGAAAGTGTTTTTTGTTTGTACGCACTAAGAACTTTACCCTTGCGCACTGGAAAAAGTGACTCTGATGCTGCACTAAACCATTCATGCACATACTCCATCACGGTGTTCGGTTGAGTAAGTGCCAAAACTTTTGCTCTTCTCTCTGGGTTAAGATTTTTACAAATTCTATCAAAAATCAAACCATCCGCTGCTTCAGCTGAGAGCGACCCTCCATGTGGACAATAAGAAAACAAGGAAAATCTAGAAAGTTCTGCCAAATCCAAAATTGGAGCGCGCCTTTCTACATCTCCGTGAGCTCTTATGTAAATATCCAGTGCTCTTGTCATGTTTTGTACCTGTTTTGAATTTTAAATGTTTATGTTGTTTGTATACGATAAACAACCATAGGTTAGCAATGGTTTGTCTTGCATTTAAACGATGTCAAAAACGCTTTTGCAAATGACTTGATGCTATCAGAATAAAACTGAACAGAGGCCCTTGATTTTTCATTCCGGTTTATATAGCCTATTGGTTTGTTGCCCGCGTGGCGAAATGGTAGACGCTACGGACTTAAAATCCGTTGAGCATTGCGCTCGTGCCGGTTCGAGTCCGGCCGTGGGCACCACAAAAAAAGGCTCGGTAGCTCAGGGGTAGAGCAAAGGACTGAAAATCCTTGTGTCGCCGGTTCGAGACCGGCTCGAGCCACCTTTCATTAACCGATCTTGTTTAACAATGTCTCAGGAGTCAATTATAGGATCTATAAAAAGCAAGCTTTGTAATTCCTTTCCCGATGGGTTAATTGAAATTACAGACAATTCTCCTGAGCATGCTTCTCATCTAAGCGATACAAAAGCCTTTACGACACATGTCAAGGTACGCATAATTTCGGATCGCTTTAAGGGAGTAAGCATTTTGGATAGACACAAGCAAGTTTACGAAATTTTAAAATCAGAGATTCTCCATCTTCATGCAATAACGATCGATGCCAAAACCCCCGATCAAAAAGCTGTCTAGAACCAAGGAAGAAACATTTGATTGTATAATTGCGGGCTGTATAATAGCAAAGGGAAGTAGTACAACCAAATAACTAGATCGAATTGAGTCATGATCAATATCACAGCAGAAGCAAATGATAAGGTATTGGGCACAGCTAAAGATAAAATGGAAAAAGCAGTATCCGTTTTACAAAAAGAACTACAAGGACTTAGAACGGATAGAACAACACCAGCTTTTCTAGATCCAGTCATCGTAGAGGCTAATGGCTCTAAAATGAAAATTGCGCAAATAGCAAACGTCTCTCTGATCAAGACTCAAACTTTAAAGGTTCAGCCTTGGGATTCAAAGCTTATAAGAGCAATTGAAAAGGCTATTATTTCAGCTAACTTAGGCGTAAACCCAGTAGTAGAGGGAGACTCCATTAATATCGCTATGCCTCCTCTGAGCCAAGAGCGTAGAAATGAAATGATTAAAATTGCTCATAAATACGGAGAAGCTGCAAAAATTTCAATAAGAAATATAAGACGGGATTCGTTAGACAAAATAAAAGCTACAACCAGCAGCAAGG
The DNA here is from genome assembly GCA_947456795.1 of Rickettsiales bacterium. Classification (GTDB taxonomy): domain Bacteria; phylum Pseudomonadota; class Alphaproteobacteria; order Rickettsiales; family Rickettsiaceae; genus CAJBEU01. The sequence continues at coordinate 85,078 of CANGTI010000002.1, read as the reverse complement.
ATGATGTAAAAAGTTTGACTCAAAAATTGCAAAAATTCACCGATGATTTTACCAGCTCTATAGATCTGCAAGTCACTAAAAAAGAAAAAGAAGTGGCTGGTTAAGCAATTTAGCATACGTTTCTGGATTTTTCTGTCCACATCTCCTAATATATGGGAAGTTTTTGGACTTCAGCGTTGTTTTGCAAAGCATCATCAGACACTAAAGAATCAGTATCCATTTGGGGAAGCAGATCTCTTCCTGGATGCATCAAGTGTCCAACGCCGATGCCAAACATCACAGCAAAAGAGGTTGTAACCAAAGATGCCACAATAAATACGTCCAAATTTTTTGACACATTCCTCTAAAAAAAGCTCCTGATTTTTGGGATTTACCGATCTCAAGAAAAATCTACTATCACTTAGGAAGCATTAAAAAAATCAATAACCCCTCCTATCAATAACATTTTCGATTTATCTAATTTTATGACTCTATGGCAAAAGGTGGCAATAGGCCTTGTTTTAGGAATACTGCTTGGAATGGCACTTTCTCATTTTCCTCAAGGTTTGGATCTTGTTTACCTGGTAGGTAACATGTTTATGAGAAGTTTGAGAATGATGATGGGTCCTTTGATTTTTTGCACTTTAGTTAAAGGTATTGTCAGTTCATCTTCGGCAACATCTCTAGGAAGAATAGGTTTCAAGATTATTGTGGCATCTTTGGTTACAACCTCTTTTGCTGTGATGTTTGGCATCGGCGTTGGACACTTGATGCATCCAGGAAGAGATCTGCTTCCCCAAATGGATACTGATTCTTTAGTGCCAGAGATTAAATCTTTGGGATTTAGAAGTTTTATTCTCAACATCGTACCAGAAAATGTCATAGAATCATTTAGCCAAGGCAATTTGTTACAAATAGTATTTTTCTCTATCTTTACTGGCATAGTTATTAGTCAATTCAAAAATAAATCCACAAACATGGAAAAGGTCATTTCCTTTATGTCCAAGATGGTTTTTGAAATGATCACAATAATAGTAAAATTTTCTCCCTACGGAGTTTGTGCGCTCATGGCTTTTACGGTTGCAACTGAAGGATTTGTGGTAATTTTAAGCATGACCAAACTCATTGGAGCCATGCTGTTTGCTATAACTTTGCAATATCTTATATACGGAATACTAATACTAGCTTTTTGCAGAAAATCCCCTATCCCTTTTTATAGAAAAAGCCTCACATATCAGCTGATGGCATTTTCAACCAGCAGTACAAAAGCTGCACTGCCTACAACGATGAAAATATGTACTGAAGAACTTGGCATATCAGAATCAAGTACCTCTTTTATGATTCCAATCTCTGCAGCAGTAAACATGAATGGGTCGGCTATAGGATTAGGGCTATCTACCATGTTTTTTGCTCAAATGTACTCAATCACCCTAGGATGGCACGAATATCTGGCAATAGTAATTACCTCAACGATAGGAGCCATAGGAGCTGCAGGAGTACCGGGTGCCTCTATAATTATGCTGCCAATAGTACTGCAATCTGTTGGCATTCCAACTGGCAGCGTTGCTATTCTTGCAAGCATCGATCGCATTTTAGATATGATGCGTACCACAATTAACGTCACGGGTGATGTTGCAATGACCATGATAGTTGACAATAGCGAAGGAACTTGGGACAAAGATAAGTATTCAAAATAAGCGGCCTCCCAGCACCAAAACTAGATCAGCAGAAAAATACAAAAAGCCTCCTTGTGGTGGAAGCTTTTATGATTTCATTTTTGCATAAGTCCAAAAAATGCATTACTTCTTCCTAAGTAATGCAAATCAAACATCAAGCTTTTTCCATTCTGAAAAAGCTTTTTCGAGTGATTTAGACCCTCCTTGAAGATGGTCAAACGGATTTTTCCAGTTAGTTTGGCTATATCCAAACCCAGCGGCAGCTTGTTTAAATAAGCCTCTACATCCTCCACAAATATTGCTAGCAATCTTTTGATCTTCTGAATCTCCTTTGTATACCCAGGTGTTAATTAAAAGGTCCTTGTGGACTTTTGGATTGTCTAAAAAATGCTTTTCTAAAAAATTGTAAACAAGGAACATGCCACTTTTTTCGCCATGCACCTCACCCCCACCCCCACCACTTCCTATACCAGTAAGCACCGATCCTTCTGGGCTAAAATTTGGACAATCTGTTATAAGAGGCGCTTTGTAATCCCCAACTTTAGTGATGCTAATTATTCGGATACGAGCTTTATTATTTTTCTCTAACTTTCCAAGGTCATTTCCACTTAAGTCTTGTGGCTTGAGTAAAACATATTCTTTGTTGTAAAATACTCCGCAAGACTCGATGAATTTAGTAGACTTTGTATTTTGATCAAGAGCTCCCCAGGTGAGATTCTTGATTGTAAAAGAAGATATATTGTTATCAAAGCAAGGCCAAGAAATGCCTCTATCGGATTGCACCGGAATAGCATTAATGTTATTCAACATCTTACAAATCAAGACCTGTGCATTCGTAATTCTGTATTGTTCTTTACTAATAAATGCCGAATTAATGATTGATTTTAATGCTTCCTCTCCATTGGGCAATTTATAAAGTTTGTGCATTGCTTGTACTAGATATTTATCCTCCTGGATTGCCCTAGAGAACTCTTGTGGCGTATTAAAAATACGTTCTAGTGTTTTCAATCTATTCTTTACTGCTTCATTATTCATGTAAAAGTACCTATAGTAATAATTTATGCACTTAGATTCTTATCTCTAAGTAGTAACATAGAGGCACAAGATGTCAACCTCAGGTTGTCAAAAACAAACAATTTTTAGATCCATACATATGCGAAAAAATCCTCCTATCCGGCTAGAAAATTTCTTAGTCTCTCGACGATAAGAAAATAGAAAGAAAATTAACCTCCTCTTTAAAGTATTTATTTTTGCAGTACAATTCCTTCTTCGCACTGATAGGTGAATTTTACAATTTTTTCGTACTAATATGGTCTCTCGCATATACTCTTTTGCACTGCCTTTGATCATCTATTTTGTGATTCAATATTTGATCAAGTCTCCAGATAGCTTATCAAAAGAAGCTTGGAGTCTTTTTGCGATCTTTAGCAGCACAATTGGAGCCCTTATCACAAAACCCCTGCCTACAGGAAGCATAGCTGTGATTACTTTGGCAGTTGTAACGACAACAGGCACGATACCAATACAAACCGCTCTTGATGGATTTGCTTCGCCTGTAATATGGCTGATATTAACTGTTTGCCTTATAGCAAGAAGTATAATTAAGGTTGGATTAAGTAATAGGATCGCTTACACCTTTGCAAAAATGTTTGGCAGTAGCAAGGTTGGTCTGAGCTATTGCATTATTTTGACCGACGTTTTAATAGCACCTTTTGTTTTAAGCCCTACGGCCAGAGCTGGAGGAATCTTAATGCCTGTGTACAATTCGATGGCAAATTTTGTTATAGATAAAAAAGAATCCTCTGAGTTGAGAAATTTTCTCTCTGCGGTTTATGTACAAACGACTTGCATAGTGGGGGCTATGTTTTTAACAAGCACTTCGGGCAACCCTTTGATTCATAAAATAGCTCTTGAACAAGGGATATCTATAACCTGGATGTCTTGGTTCATCGCGGCTTTTATACCGGCAATCGTATGTCTCATCTTGCTTCCCCATTTAGTCAAAAGATATTTTCTCTACGACTTACCCTCAAGCGTTGATTTCAAAAAACTTGCTACAGCAAAACTCGCAAATCTAGGAAAAATCACAATCAAAGAATGGACAGTAGTAGCAGTACTAGTAGGAATACTATATTTATGGATTTATGGCCCCAAATACGGAATCAGCCAAGTAAGCTCTACGCTCATAGGACTCAGTGTGTTACTGATAACAAAAATATTAACCTTTGAGGAAATATTGGAAGAAAAAGAAGCATGGAACATCTTTGTATGGTTTGCAGTAATCGTAATGTTGTCTCAAAATCTGCAATCTTGTGGAGTAATTACATATTTTAGCGAAATTTTTAAAGGCCTGATTCCTCATCAGAACTGGTATATAGGTCTTCTCACTATAACTTTGGTATATTTTTACAGCCATTATTTTTTTGCTGGAGCTTTGTCTCATATAAGCAGCATGTACGGAATATTTTTGTCTCTAGCTTTGGGAATAGGTGCTCCTCCTATACTTTCCGCACTTGTGCTTGCTTTTGCTTCTAGTTTATTTATGGCTTTGACTCCTTACGCAGGCGCTTCAACTGCCCTAATATTTAGCAATAGCTCTATTCCTATCTTAAAATGGTGGAAAATGAATTTTTCAATTAGTGGAATTAATCTCTTCATTTGGAGTACAATAGGTGTTGTATGGTGGAAGATTTTGGGTCTATGGTGAGCTGAAAATCTTATTTAAATAACAGATAGTCGATATAGCTCAGTTGGTAGAGCAGTGCATTCGTAACGCACAGGTCGAGAGTTCGAATCTCTCTATCGGCACCACAGAAAAAACTTGTTTAAGACCCGTTATATGAATCAAGAAGAATCAGTAGAAGATAAACAAAATTTAACAAAAAGAGCAACTTCGGAGGCTCTAGAAAAAATACTCTACAATAAAATTTCTCTACTAGACCACGGTTTTATAAGAGTAATCGACTACATGGGTAACGACAGCGCTATAGTGCAAGCTGCTAGAGTATCTTATGGACATGGAACAAAACAAATAAGCCAAGATAAGGGTCTAATTAATTATCTTATGAAGCACAGGCATACAACGCCTTTTGAAATGTGTGAAATTAAGCTTCACGTAAAGTTGCCAATTTTTGTTGCAAGACAGTGGATAAGGCACAGGACTGCAAATGTAAATGAATATTCTGCAAGATATTCAATCTTAGATAAAGAATTTTACCTGCCAGACCCAGCTCACATTGCAGCTCAATCTCAAAGTAATAAACAAGGTAGAGAGGAAAATATTTTAAGTAGTAAGGAAATTGAAAACACCCTTGCGATACTAAAAAAAGATTCGGAGCAATGTTATCAAAGTTACGAAAAGTTGCTCAATGTGACTCACACCGGAGATATTTTAGATGAAAATAATCAGGGCATTGCCAGAGAACTTGCTAGAATTAATTTGACTCTTAATTATTACACTCAATGGTACTGGAAAATCGATTTACACAACCTTTTACACTTTATTTCCTTAAGAAATGATGCTCATGCTCAGTATGAAATCAGAGTATATGCAAAAGAGCTGCTAGAGATTGTAAAACACTGGGTACCCTACGTGTACGAGGCCTTTTTAGAGCACAGAGTCAATAGTGTTGCTTTGTCTAAATCTCAAGCTGAAGTGCTTAAAAAAGTGGTTGATAAATGCAAATTGGCCGAACAAGAGGGCAATTTAAGCAAAAGAGAATGGCAAGAATTGTCAGCATTTTTTACTGATAGACAAGAATAATTGGGAGAACAAAAAGGTTAAATTAGATAAACGACCTTTTAACAGAAGCAGTGCTCGGCAAATTTCTAAAAAGGCAAATGGCTAAAATCTTGATCAAACAATCATCTTATTTGTAACCTTAAAAGTGCAAGATGAATAAACAAGGCAGGAAATTGATCGCTGACTTACTTTGTGATATTCCATGTCTACCTGGAGTTTATAAGATGATATCTCAGGGACACGAAATCTTGTACGTTGGAAAGGCAAAAAACCTCAAAAACAGAGTTGCGCACTATGCAAGTGAGGATATGGGAAGTGCCCGTCTTAATCTCATGGTTGCACAAGTATGCTTTCTAGATTACATAACAGTTGCTTCAGAAGAAGAAGCATTGATATTAGAGGCGAACTTAATAAGGGAATATAAGCCCAAATACAATATCTTGTTTAAAGACGATAAGTCTTTTCCTTACATCAAGATAGATGCAAATCATGATTTTCCTCATCTTGCAAAATATAGAGGCAAACCCCTATCCGGACAAAAGCTTTATGGGCCTTTTTCCAGCGTTGCATCTTTAAATACAATGTTTGGGACGTTGCAGAAGGTATTTCAATTAAGAAATTGTACGAATCAATATTTTGCTTCAAGAAAACGCCCCTGCATTCAATACGAAATAAAAAGATGCAGCGCCCCTTGCGTTGAGTATATCTCCAAGCAAGAGTATGCAAACATTGTAAAACAAACCCAAATGTTTTTAGAGGGGAAAACGTCAGTGTTACAGACAATACTAGCAAAAGACATGCAGTTTCTAAGTGACAACTTTCACTATGAACAGGCGGCTGTCGTCAGAGACAGAATTCGCGCAATCAATTTAATTCAGCAACAATCTAATAATGCCTTTATAGTTGGAGATTCTGATGTAATTGGAGTCGCAAATTCACACAACATCTATTGTCTTACGGTATTTAGTTACAGAGGAGGGCAAAATTACGGTAGCAAAACATATTTTCCTTCAAATACGCAAGAAACAAGTCCGCAAGAAGTAATAATAAATTTTATTACTTCATTTTATCAGAGTCGCATTCCGCCTAGCAAAATACTCATTCCATTTCCAATAGAAGACATACAAGTGTTAGAAAAAGCACTATTTAAGATGCATAAAGTACCTTCTAAAATTTTTGTTGAAGAACAAAATGAAATAGTAATTAGTGCCAATCGAAACGCATTGACATTTCTTGAACAAAAATTTGATAAAAATAGACAAAATAAAGAAATTTTTTTGACAATAGCCCAATTGTTTGGTGTAAAAAATGAAATAAGAAAAATAGAAGTGTATGACAACAGCCATATCCTTGGTCAATACGCAGTTGGAGCAATTATCGCAGCTGACGTAGAAGGGATAATTAAATCAGAATGCCGTGCATATACGCTAGAAAGTCTGATCCCCAAAATGCATGGAGGAGACGATTATGAAATGCTAAGACAATCGCTTCACAGACGCTTTAAATCTAAAAATATAAAGCAAAATCCGGACCTAATCATCATAGATGGAGGAAAAGGGCACTTTAATACTGCAAAAGAAGTCATAGATTGCTACGCAATTGACGCTACTTTGGTGAGCATGGCAAAAGGTGAAGATCGCAACTCTGGCAGAGAAACCTTTTTCACGAGTGAGAAAGAACCCTTCACTCTGCCTCATAACGACAAGGTAATGCATTACCTACAAAGATTAAGAGATGAGGTACACAACTTAGCTATTAGTACTTATAGAAAAAAACACCAAAAGGCAATGTATCACTCAACACTAGAATCTGCTCCAGGCATTGGAAAAGCAAAAAAGCAGCTGCTTTTAAACCATTTTGGATCGGTGGAGGGAGCTGTAAAAGCCAGCGTGCAAGAACTAGAAAGAATCAAAGGAATAGGGGGGAAAATGGCAGCAAAACTACACAAGGCCCTACAAAACCTGAGCTAGACTATCCAGCAGCACTCCCAGCCCCCCAATCAATTTTTGATTTCATAGTTTTTAAACCATTTTGAGTTCCTAGTAAAAGGTGTAAAAGCCCGCTGCGCAGTAACCTAGAAAGGATCAAAGGAATAGAAGGGGAAAAAAATACACAAGGTCCTCAAAAACTCAGGTCAGTTGTGCAAACAAAGACAAAACGCCTACCCTATTTTGATCCTGTAGGGATAGGCGTATGAAACAATCCTCATACATTTTTTTTAAAAGATCAAGCCTGAATTCTAAAGAAAGAGGTACAAACAAACTCTGATATAACAAAAAAATCAAAATCTGCACTTTTCAAAAATCAATTAATCTTACTCTAAACTAAAAGTGCATAATTTCTTCTCTCTGATACTCGCCCCAAAATTCCTCTACAAACGGCATACATTCCTCATCAGGTAGAAGGACTTCTGCCCTATGCTCATCCAACTTTTTTTTGTTTCTGCATTTAATATTATCAACCTTATTCCTAGGGCAATTTTCCTTATCTGGAATGCTATCTCTCCGAATGTCATGATTTGAAGCAGATGTCACATGACCAATTTTATTCTGGACTAAAGAACTTCCAAAAGCTTGCCTTGAAGGATGCAGGTTCGCAAATACTGAAGAATTTTTGCAACCCGCCTCGTCTGGAGAAACTAGAATTACAAAGTTATCGGTATCAGAAACTTTTTTGGGCAATGCCTTTTGATCTAAATTCCAATCAAAGTCGTTTTCCTTGTTGCTCTCTACCAAAGGAACCTTAACAAGGGGAATAATTTCCTTATTAGATCCAGCTTTGGATTGTGTCGCTCTAGGTTTTTGATTAGATGATTCATCTTGTTGTGGATCAATTACAGTAAATAGGCATTGCAAAACATCTTCCATACACACTTCACCTGAACAACCTTTTGCCGCTATATATCTGTTCGCTGTGATTTCGAAGATCTCAGGGAGATCTGCGGCACCAGAAACCAAAAATTCCTCTGAAGCAGGTTGTTGCACATAAATTTCTTCAATGAGGTCAATCATTTCACAAAGGTGCTTAGTAGTCTCACCTTCTATTATTTTATCAGAAGGTTTCTCATCCCTCATATACAAGAGCGATAATATTTCCGGCATTATTTGTGTCGATTTCCAAGATTGTTGTATTGCAGGATCAGAATCTAAACCACCTTTTAAAGCAAATTGTTGAAAAGGTGCAATTACAGATTGTAGATGATCCTTCGTAAAAGATGCTTGGGGCTTGTTTTGATTGTCCCCCTCCTCCTCAGATACAGGAGCTGTTGATTTTAGAGACGCAATATCCCCATGCTCATCAGATTTTGGCTTTGTTTCTGGATTTGGTACGGCATCTGTAGTCTTCATTAAAGTATCGCCTTTCTGGTTCTTATATTCAGACAATTGTGGACAATGCACTTGGTTTTGGACAATTGGAATTACAGAAGAATCTGCTCGGTGCAATTCCTTTTGATCTAATTTACAGTCTTTTTCCTTATTTCTGCCTACCAAAGAAACCTTAGCATTGCCAGAAGAAGAAACCAAAAGTTCTGATTCCAATACAACGGGAATGGCTTTCTCATTAGATTGAGATTGGGGTGAGATCACTCTAGGTTTTGGATTAGATTCGGCAGTTTTTTTTGCCTCAATTACATTCAATAGGCCTTGTAAAATATCCTCACCACACGCTTCAGGCCGAAAAGCTTGCTTTTGCACATCAAATTCTACATATACTTTTGTAAATTGTGCTTTTAATGCGAGCTTTTTTTTATCATAATAAGTTATTGGATTTTCAACAACATCTGCCTCTGGCACTAAAATAGTTGTATTTTGAGAATATAGCTTTTCGCAAGACTGTACTTCAGACTTGGCAAAGAAGGTGTCTTCACAATGCCGCCCTTTCAACAGAGCATGGTCCGAATGCAGATCTTGCACTTTTCCGCTAAGATTTAGATTTTGAAAAACAAAACTGTTTGAATTTTGTTCCAACGGCTTGCTAAGCATTCCAAATTCGAGCACCCTCTTAATAACATGCAAATCTTGCGATGTAGTCGTATTAGAAAACAGAGGATTCTCTAGGTTTGAAAATAAAAGTTCAACACGATTGTGTGGTGCGCTGCTTTGCCACGGGCAAAAATAACCCAAGCCATGCAAAGCAGCGTAAAAATTCTTTATGTACAACAGGTAATGAACCCTAGATAAATCAAATGTAGAAATCCTTCTTTTCATGATTACTAATTTACGTTACGTATGTCTAAACACAGATCTGGGCCTTTGAGATAAAACACAATCCCCTTAAGCTGCTACCTAATCATTTTAAGCGATAAGGCAACGCGCGGCATTATATCATAAGTTCTCAACTCTGAAAAGTAACAACACAATTTCTGAGTACTTTCTTGACTCAAAAAATATGCCGAGCTATCATCCTGAGCGTGATCCCAAAAATCCCCATCTAGACCCAAATAATATAAAGTGAATCTTTTTCTCTCCAAATACACAAATTTAGTAGATAAAAAAGGAAGAGTATCAATTCCGTCTTCTTATAGGGCCATTCTCTCCAATGATTCAGGATCTTTGTACTTAGTCATCTCTCCTTCAATTAAAAGCCAATGTCTAGAGGTTTCAAGTATTAAGCAGTTAGAAGCAATGAATCAGATAATTCAAAAACTAGATCCTTACTGTCCCGAAAGAGATGCATTTGAAACTATAATAATGGGAGAGGCAACTCAGTTATGTTGCGATAATGAGGGACGCGTGGTATTGCCAAAAGCTTTATTAGAGTATGCAGAAATTGATACCAAAATTGTTTTTGTAGGCAAGGGTCAGGTTTTTGAGATATGGAATCCTAATAAATTTGAGCATCATCTGCAGCAATCCAGAATCATTGCAAAACAGAATCTTTCTATTTTAAAAAATCTTTCCTTTGGTGATTGAAAATGGAAATGCACACACCTGTCTTACTGGCAGAAATGCTACAATACTTGCAACCAAAAGAAGGCAAGACTTACCTAGATTGTACTTTTGGCACTGGAGGATATAGCAAAGCAATACTCAAAGAAACTGCTTGCTCGGTCATTGCAATTGATCAAGATCCTCATGCACTTTTATACGCCAATCAACTTAAAACCATATACGGAGATAGATTTAGATTTTATTTAAGTAACTTTGCAAATCTCAAACGTTTACCTATCGAAAAAATAGATGGAGTAGTATTTGACATAGGTACGTCTTCAATACAGCTCAAGAACCCTGAAAGGGGTTTTTCTTTTCAACAAAATGGACTGTTGGATATGAGAATGGATCCTTCAGACCCTAGCATCTTAACTGCTAAAGAATTGATAGATTCTTTAAATGAAGAAGCACTCGCTAACATAATCTACAACTACGGAGGCGAAAAACATTCTAGAAAAATAGCAAAAGCAATATTTCTAAAAAAAAGTGAAATTACCACCACCTTTGAACTAGCTCAAGTAATAAGAGAGACAGTCAAAACAAAAAGATATGGAAAAATAGATGCGGCAACAAAAACTTTTCAGTCTCTAAGAATCGCTGTAAACAATGAGCTAGAAAATTTTGCAAGCGCACTAGAACAAGTCACTACTTTACTCAATCAGGGAGGCAATGCAGTAGTTGTGACTTTTCATTCTTTGGAAGATAAAATTGCAAAAGCTTTTTTTAAAAAATTCTCCCAACCAAAAATATCAAAATCCAAATATGCACCCCAGGTTGTAGAAAAAAATAAAGATTTTTGTAATAATGAGCATTGCTACGAGATAATTACCAAAAAGCCCATCGTATCAAAAAAAGAAGAGATAGAAGCAAATCCCAGCGCGCGATCTGCAAAATTACGCGCAGCAATTAAAATATCAGACGAACAATGATCAGACAAAAATACATCAGCATTAGCATGCTATTAGTCATTTTGTTGAGTAGTTTTACTATATTATTTATCAAAAACAAAGTAAGGGTTTTAGAAAGGCAGCTACTAGATACAATGGCTGAAATTACTGTAGAAAAAGAAAATATTGCAGTTTTAAAGTCAGAATTAACTTACCTCAGCAGACCAGAGCGCATAAGACTTTTAGCAAATAAGCATCTAGATTTAAAACAAGTACAGATAAAACAAGTCATGCTAGCAAAAGTAGAAAAGCAGCTTGCAAACAAAAATCAAGAAAGTGCAGACATGCATCACGTTAAATGGAGATATAAAAATTGTCCCACTAGGTACGAAGTATCCAGCAAATTAGTTGGAGAAAACTAAACTATGAAATCACTGTTTAGATGGCAATACCATCCCCAGTGTACAAATAAAAGAATAGCAATAATAGTATTGCTTCTTCTAGGGGGGTTTACAGCAATTGTGCTACGGCTCTTTTTGCTTGCTTTTGTGTATAAATCTAGCAATTACATGGTCAGTGAAAATGGTGATTGCTGCATTCGTAGAGAGATTACCGATAGAAACGGAGACTTACTAGCCATAAATCTACCTACTGCAAGTATTTTTGCTCATCCAAAACAAATATCTGATCCAGAAGGTGTGGCATATCAGCTCACAAAAGCTATTCCAGATTTAGAATATACACAGGTAGTTGAAAAATTAAAACGCAATAAAAATTTTGTATGGCTTAGAAGAGATGTAAATCCTGAAGAGCAAAAAGTTATCAAGAATTTAGGCATTAAAGGCATTGAATCTATTAAAGACTATAAACGCTTTTATACTTACAGCAGTATTTTATCTCACGCTATAGGATACGTGGATCGAGACGGTAAAGGACTTGCTGGACTAGAAAGAGGACTTGAGCCTATACTCAAAGATACAAGTCTTAAGGATCAAAAAATCGCCTTAAGCATAGATATGAATATACAAAGCATAGTAAGCGAAGAACTTAAAGCTGCAAGGCAACAATACTCTGCCAAGGCAGGCTGCGCTCTCGTTGCAGATGTTACAACCGGAGAAATATTAGCTTTTGTAAATGAACCCAACTTTAACCCACATAAAATTGATCCAACTAATATTGAAAGTTTAGAAAACAGAAACGCGTTATGCTCTTATCAGCTAGGATCAATTTTTAAGCCTATTGTGGTAGCAATTGGCCTAGACATGGGGAAAGTAGATTTATGCGATCTATACGATGTCACTGAATTGCAAATAGGCAAACAAAAGTTCGAAGACTTAACTCATTCCTCCGGTTGGTATACTGTAGCTAAAATACTAGCTAAATCTTCCAATAAGGGAATTAGCAAAATTGCCTTGGAAATAGGGCAAGATACTGTAAGGCAATATTGCAAGCTATTGGGGTTTTTCGACATTGTTCCTCATATTGAAATACCAGAAAAAGCAAAGCCAATTTATCATCGTCAGAATTGGTCTAATCTTGACCTTATAAATACATCTTATGGCTATGGTATCTGCCTTACACCTTTGCACTATGTTCAGGCAATGATTGCACTGATCAATGGCGGCAATCTAATCCCTCTTACTCTGCTTAAAGCTGATTCCCCTCCAAAAGGAGTGCGAGTGCTTCACAATGAATCTACTTCTGAAAAGATGCAAATCTTATTACGCCTAGTAGTAAGACACGGTACGTGTAGAGGCGCTTATGTTGCAGGACAAGACGTTGGAGCAAAAACCGGCACAGCAAACAAACTAATAGACGGTCGATATGATAAAAAGAAGGTCTTTTGTTCAATCGTAGCAGCTTTTCCGATCAATAAACCAAAATACATAATATATGCAATGCTAGATGAACCTCAAACTCCTCCAGGAGCCAAAACTGCAACTGCGGGTCTCACAATGCCCCCCATAATAAAACAAATCATTATGAGAATGAGCACAAAATATGCACTTGAACCACAAAAAGATGACTATTCTAAGTGGGATTACCTGCTAAACCCACCAGAAACAAATTCTATAAATGCGGAAAAAAATAGTGCAAACCAATCCCTTCAGTGAGAACCGCAAAACTTGATATGTAGAACCTATGATATCTGATTACAATGAATTGATGCAAATATTGCGGCTCAAAGGAGTAGTGAGTTTGTGTTCAAATTCTAAAAACGTGGAACCAAATTGTGCTTTTTTTGCCCTCCGTGGACAAAAGTACAACGGCAATGATTTCATAAATGAGGTACTAGCACAAGGCGCAGTTGTTGCAATTACAGACTCTATCAATTGCGATGAACGAGTAATCAATGTTTTAAATGTAAAGGAAGCGCTGCAATTTTGTGCATTAGCGTTTTACGACAAATTACCAAAAAACCTAGCTCTAATAACAGGTACTAACGGCAAAACCTCTGTAGCTCATTATTTTCAGCAAATTTTAGCCCTAACGGGTCAAAAATCAGCAAGTATAGGAACCTTGGGGTGTAATGCTAATGTCCATTTGCAAGATCCCATTAAATCCACACTTACTACGCCAGATTTTTTAGATCTGCGTATTACTCTCAATAGGCTAGCCAATCTGGGTGTAGAATATGTTGGCATCGAAGCTTCAAGCATTGCACTTACTCAAAACAGATTTTTTAATATCAAGTCTACAATTGCAGCTTTTACCTCATTTGCCTCAGATCATTTAGATTACCATGTAACCAAAGAAAACTATTTACACGCAAAACTCAATCTTTTTGATCAACACCTAACAAAAGGAGGCACAATAGTAATACAAGAAAGATTGGTCCAATTTTTACCAAAGCACATTCTAAAAAAGCAAAATATCATCTCAATTAGCCCAACTACAGGATCTTTGGAATACCAAATCAAAGAATCTTCAATAAAAGGACAGCAAGTAACATTTAATTTTAATAACAAAACTTACCATTTTTCAACCGATATCATCGGCAATTATCAAGCAGAAAATTTATTAACTGCCTTAATTTTGGTGCACCAACTTGGTATAGAGTTGTCTTTGATAGTGCAAATATTGCCTAATTTAAGCCCCCCTTCCGGAAGATTAGAGCGTATTCAAGAAAATATTTTCATAGATTATGCACATAACGAGGACGCTCTAAGCAGTGTGCTTACAGAAATTCATAAAATTAAAAATCCAAATCAAAAAATATGGTTGCTCTTTGGATGTGGGGGTGAAAGAGATGCTCAAAAAAGGGCGGCAATGGGAAAGGTCGCAAATGCGTCCGCAGATGTAATTATCGTAACCGATGACAATCCAAGAAACGAAGACCCAACACAAATAAGAAAAGCAATAATCAGCACGTGTACAAAAGCAATAGAAATTCCTGACAGAGAAAAGGCAATCATGTACGCAGTACATAATCTTCCTAAAGATGAAATTCTTATTATTGCTGGAAAAGGTCATGAAACATATCAAATCATACAAGAGAAAAAAATACCCTTTGTAGAAAAAACCATCATAATAAACGCCATTCAAACAAGACCCACATAAAAGCTAAATCTTGTTTATATTGTTTCTATCTCGTAACAATATATGGCCTGGCTTTTGTATAGCCTTACTCAATCCGTGTTCAGTTTTTTGCCACCTAAAAGGAGTAACTGCAAGGTCCAAAATAGCAATGATGCTTGCAATAAAATGCAAAGAAAAATATGCAGTATAACAAATAGATAAAGTGAGATATTTATATTTTTTATCCGCCAGCCCCAATTTATTTATTCCCAATATGGATGCAAAAATTACATAAACAACACTAGCCAGCGTATTCAGAAACCAAAAAAACCGAAACCACCCACCTTGTCCAAAAAGCATATAAAAGATAAAGATCGGGTAAATCAGTTGATTATAAGTTGCAAAGCCCACAAAATTATAAACACCAAAAGCTTGTTTGAAGCTAAACCTTTCCCTTTGACACAAAAATATAGAAAAAGTTTGCCAATATCCCTTAATCCACCTGGATCGCTGCAATAACCATGCCCAAAGATGTACAGGAGCCTCCTCAGAGGTAAAAGAGTCTATCACTCCTACCCTGTATTGATTGGCAAAAATCCTTATTCCCAAATCTGCATCTTCTGCAACATTATAAGCATCCCAACAACCAATTTGGTGTAGCATCATAGTTTTAAAATGATTGCTTGTTCCCCCTAGAGGAACCGGAAAATTAGCAACACTTAGTCCATATACTAGAAAGTTAAACAAAATACTGTATTCAATGCTCATCATCTTTGTAAGCATGTTTTCATTCATATTGTAAAAACGCAATTTTGCCTGCAAACACATGTAATTTAAAGGCAACCTTGCAAAACTCTCCAAAGCCTTAATCAGCTGACTAGGCTCTGGTATATCTTCTGCATCATATATAGTGAGATATTGACCAGTAACGTAAGGCATAGCAAAATTTAGAGCCTTAGGTTTAGTTTTTGGATTTAAATCTGGAATACGTAAAATATGTACATAATAAGGTATATCAATGCTCCTAATCGCTTTATCTGTAACCTGATCGTCTTCTTCAATCAAGAGTTTTACATCTAGTTTGTGCTTTGGATAGAAAAGCCTTGAAATTGCGTGCAAAATGCTACTAGCGTTACTCTCTTTGTACATAGGTACTAAAATAGTATACATAGGGTAGTCCGTAAAATAGTACTCTTCTGCATTTGCAAACTCTTTGTTTCTAACAAGAGAGGTCCATAGCAAAAATATCTTGAAACAATTTTGAGAAAGTAAAATGAAAGCGTTTGTTAAATGAAAAATCCAAGGGCAAAATAACAAACTCCCAGTAAAAAGTGTAAGCGCTCTCAATATTATGTATCCGTATTTAAGATCCTGGGCTCCAACTAAATTGACAAATTTGACAAAAGACTTCGATTGAGCAAGAACATACGGTTGAAATCTTATTTCCAATAAATGAAAAAATTCGCATGCGGTACAGATACTTACCTTTACCTTAGCATTTTTATTAATCAGATTATTGATTAACTGAAGATCCAGATTTTTTACAAGAATACATGTATCATTCTCAGCGTTTTGATAAGGTAAGTAACCACTGCGGCAGTAGAAATTAACATCCGCATATTTACCAATGATTTTTTCAAAGCTACTTTTTTCAAAATGCAAGGCTCCAGTAAAAGTTGTGATGCTTTTAATGCAGCTTTCATAAGATAAAAATCCAGCATTTAAAATCAGAACAACAATTGAATGATGCGAGTATGCATGAGCAAGAAGCAAATAAGCTACTTGTGCTTTACATAAAAGGTCGTTTTGCAGCAAATAATCTAGCAAAAAAGAATATTCGCGCTCAAACAATGCCTTTTCTTGATTAAATTCTAAAAATGCCAAGAAATGCTACCACTAATGCCCAGATTGAAAACGCCAAAAAGCTTTCTATCTGAAATTGCTTTTTTGATATTTTCATAAGCTGTTTTTATAGGAACATGCTTTCGTCTGCACTTTCGTCCAATCTGAAATTTTGGATAAAATCGTCGGTTGTTCATGATACCGTCAATGTCTTTATATTTTGTATGTTCTACAAAAACACCTAAGCTAAATGTATATTTATCACTTTTTTTATAAATGGATGTTTGCGAGCGGTGGCAAGAAAAAGGCGAAACAAGCTTTGTCAGACTTATAGAACGAGTCCAAAAATGTTGAGCATAAAATCCGAATCCAGAATCTAATTCTTTGCCTATCGTATTTTCTGTTTTAAATTCGGCATCCTCAAGTCCAAACTTGTTGTAAGGAAAATACATACCTGCAGAGTGATTGCGAAAAGTTTTGCTAAGCTTGATTGTACCAATACTTTTTTTAGAAGTTTTACTGTATCCAATGAGCAAGTCTGCTCCTATACCGCCTGAGAGTGATTTACAATATTTAATCTGTGCATAAGGCTGAACAGATACAACATACGCTTGAGATGCAAACAGTTGCCTCCTCCAATAAGGCTCTAAACAGAAGGAATTAGTATTTTCTAAAAAGGATGAGTGAAATTTATCATACAAAAATTTGCATCCTAGGGTACTTTCTTCTGTAAGACCGTATTCCATGGTCATATGGTAATGATACCTAGGGACACTTTTGTATAAAAGCTTACGCAGGACATCTGCACGTTCTTTATCTCGCTTCCACACCTTTGCAAAACGCTCCCTTATTTCATCAAGATAAGATTGATCACGATATTTGCGATATTTTAAAGCAATTGCATGACTACCAGGAGTTAATGATTGAGTTGCAAGATTTGCCTTATAGACTTTTTTATTCAAAATGCTAGACAAAATCTCGCATTCATACCTACCAAGATTCTCGATAGATTTAATTAAAAATTCTAGCTTTTGAGTATTATCAACTGAGGAATACTTTGATCCAAAAAATCCGGAGAAACAATGATCAAATTGAAAGGAACCAGGTTCTTGCACCCAGGCTCCAGCAAAAGCTTTGCTGTTTACTAATACAAAGCACAATAAGTAGCTCAAAAATAAGAGCATAAGAAAGCAAGAAGGTTACAATATTACTATTGTAACAAGCAAAGCTTGCACCACTAAGCAATGTGCTTTTTTAAAACACGCCCCTTAAATAACTCATAAATTTTTTAAACAAACTCACTTTCTCCGTCAACAAAGCAGCCGAGGAGTAATAGTTTGAGTAATGGCGCATGCGATAAGAGAGCATGCCTAATACCGCAGAATAAGCCTGCAAATCTCCTTCCCCGATTAGAGGTCCATTATAATGTCGTGCAAAATCACGCACCCTAGATACCTGC
The DNA here is from genome assembly GCA_947456795.1 of Rickettsiales bacterium. GTDB lineage: Bacteria > Pseudomonadota > Alphaproteobacteria > Rickettsiales > Rickettsiaceae > CAJBEU01. The sequence continues at coordinate 67,043 of CANGTI010000002.1, read as the reverse complement.
AAAACCGATCCACCCAAGAAATCGATTCCCCTAATACTTGAACTTCCTCCAGTAAATACCACGTTTTTTGCAACTGTAGGATCTATGTTCTCTAACTGTTCATATTTTGCCTTTACCAAAGACAATGTCTCTGTCATACGAGCCTTTACTACTTCATTAAGCAGCAATGCATCTATGGTTTTTTCCTGGTCATATATGTCTAAGTCCAAAGTCAGAGAAGGGGCGTCATCCGCTACATGAGAGTATAAAACCTTTAATCTTTCCGCACTTGCAAAATCCAGACCAAGCACTTGTGCAATATCATTGGTGATATGCCATCCGCCTATAGGAATATAGTCAAGAAAAACAGGTACGTTTTCATAAAACACAGTAATAGAAGTAGTCATTGCTCCGTAATCTATCAACAAAGCGCCTTTATCTTGAGGATTAGATGAAAAATAAGCAAATCCAGAGGCAATGGAAGAGGAGGAAAATTCCTCCACTCTAACGTGAGATTTAGAAAAACAACTTCCTATATTAGATAAAGCAGTGGGATCTGCGGTAACCACGTGTAAAGAAGCACTAAGCTTTTCACAGACCATGCCTGAGGGATTGCGAACCTTGACTCCATCTACCAAAAATTCTATCGGAAAACAATGGACCACGCTGCTATCTTTATTGTTAGAACTTCTAACACTTTTTGCGATGAGAAGACTCAGATCATTTTTAGTTACAGGCCTATTATCCAAGGTAAGAGAGTGATCTATGTAACTTGACCTAATTTTTGCACCAGAAAAAGAAACAACTACATTATCAACATGATGTTTGATTTTTTGCTCTAAGTTGTTCAAAGCGTTGCTTATAGCGCTCTCAGCCTTTGGTGTATCCACCACAATGCCACACTTAATGCCTGCAGAAGCGTATATGCCATGATCTATGACTTCCACTTCAGTCTCAGAAATAATACGTGCCGCAAGAGTGGCAATCTTGTGACTACCGATGTCCAAACAAATAAAGTTAGCTTTTTTTTCTGTCACTACACTATTGGGTTATTAAACTTTGATTAACTGGAAAACAGCCCAACATCTATCTAGGACAAAATTTTTTGATCAAATCTTGCTTGCCATAACAAATAAAAAGCATGACTAAATCTAACATATTGTATCAGCATATCAAGTATCCATAAGACAAGGGCATTGATATAGCTAAGTTGCAAAGATCTGTTTCGCAGCAATCTTGTTAATCAAAACGAAAAAATTATGCAATGCAAGTTGAAATTTATCATTTACAACAATGTGATCATAATAGGTCTTTGTATCAAGACACTCCCTAGCGATACAAAGTCTTTGCTGCATTTCTTCTAGAGATGTGTTTCTTTTTTCGAGCCTTGTTTGCAAAATCTCTATGGACTCAGGAGCGCAAAATATCAAGTGTGAATTGGCTGGATAAAGCCTTTTTATATTTTTTGCTCCTACGTAATCAAGAATGAGTAGCACATTTTCATCTTTAGCAATTGCTTTATTAAGAAACATTTTAGACGTTCCGTAGAAATTGTTGAGATATCGAGTGTGTTCTACAAAATCTCCACACTCAAGCATGGATTCAAACTCTGCTGGACTGATAAAGTAATAATCTCGACCTTCAACTTCTTCGGTTCTAATAGCTCTAGTGGTATGAGAAACAGATCGAATTAATTTACCCTTACTTGCCGCTAATAAAGCTTTAGAGAGCGTTGTCTTTCCCACTCCAGACGGACCAGAAAGCACTATTAAAGATGCCATATACTAATTAGACTTGATTCTTTGGTATTCCTTTGAAAGTAAGTGCACTCCAAAAAACCAAACTCCACAAATGATAATAAACATTACCATTATAATAGGGGCCATCGAGATGTAATTAGAAAACCCAGAACAACTAAGCAACACTACTGGAACAAGTCCACTTAAGGCCTTGCCAAGCTTAGAACCTACAAGATCAGTAGCTGCTTTCCCTTTAGTTTTCATATTGTAGTCTAAAGGGATGTAAAGCATTTCTTTAGAAATATCCCAAAGAGAATATTTTACCCCCTTTGCCAAAACACTTTGCACCGCGCCTACAAAGACAGCGAGCTGCAAAGCTGAAACAGCAACATAGGCAGATTGCAAATAAACAAAATGTACAGGAAAAATTGAAATCAGAAAAAAAGCTAAACCAGAAAGCGTCATAATAGTTGGAGCTATTGAAAATATTGTCTTCCAGCTCAAATATCTCATCAGGTTTTTACCAACAGCATTCATGATCATCGTAACAACTCCAGTCCAAGTAGTACAAAGACTAATCAGATGAGAGTATGCCTCAACGCTTGGGTGTAATTCTCGTACTTTTGCCTTCCACAAAACCTCTACCAAATTCATTCCAAAATAAAATGAAGTGGAACACAGAACAATTAACCACAACAATCTAGAACGAGTAACGTACCTAAATCCTTCAACGGTGCTGATTTTCACTGATTCAGCAGGCTTTGGCATATACAGACACGGATCTTTTATAAGCTTTACAGAGATTAAATGTACTAAGTACATGCTGAGTACTCCTATAATTGCCAATAAAGATATACAAAATCTTACCAATACATATTTACTTTCAACTCCAGAAAACGCGCTATAAATCCAACAATCCATAGAAGAAAGTCGCGTAACCAATAGACCTGTCAAGACTACAGAAGAGTTGCCAAAAAAAGACAACATGGGGTACAAGTTTTTTGCTTGATGACTGCTAGTGATACGATTTGCCAGTTGCCAAAAAAGAAAAACATACATCACATCTGGCCAAAGCTCGGCAAGTACATAAAATACTGTATAACTCCAATTACCTATCAACAAAGCATACCACTTGATTCCAGGAAATGTTTTGGCAAAATTTAGAATGGAATCGTTACTTATGTGAATAGCAGAAGCATTGGGATATAAAAAAAACGCAAAGAGTAAAAAAAATGCCAAAAAGAATGTTAAAATACAGTAATAAATCTGAGTGTAAGGAAGCTTGCTGGAAATTTTGCCGTAAAATATAACAAATAGCCCGGCCATGGGCAAAACAAAATACAGCTTTATAAAGGCTATTATTTCCACATTCACTTCAGAAATAAGTACGCTATCCTTTAAAACCCTTAAAAAACTTTGACTACATAAAATACAAAACATCAGAGCAGACATTGCCGCGAAGTTCTTTATTCCATACCTTGGAAAAGGCGCTATTTTAAAAAACAAAAATGGCAAAATGCGAAGCAACTTAGCTTTGCGGTGGTGCATTCTGTGTGACCTATACGAATAAATACCGATACTATAATCGGTATAAAGATGGAAGTCTGATATTATCTAAGTCGCATCAATTTGCAACCACAGTATAATAAGAACTAAGCTTAAAGTAGCAAAAATATTAAAACACAGATAAAGTTACAACTAGATCAACAAAATACACACCTTGTTTATGAATGGAGTTATCAGATGCTATGCAATTTGTCATTCGGACTCTTACGATACTTTGGCCGCTAGAGAGCATTTTAAGAAGTCGGATTTAAAATGTTCTAAAATTGACAATGTATTATACGTTTCTATGCCAATTCCTGGCAGAGAAGAAGAATACGCAGACGTATTTCTATTTTACTTTGGTTCCCTTGTGATATGGAACAGCACCGCTCAAGAAGAAAAGGCAATACAAGAAGAAGTATTAAAATTTGCAGGTCCACAATCGATTGAGGCTCAAACCACAAAAGAAGTGATCAAGTGTAAATATGATCCAGAGGAAGAAAAAAGTTACGTCGATGAAGAAGAGGATTATGTAATGCTCAACACCGACAATGTATTTGCTAAATTTGCAGTGTCTTATGCTCTTGCTCAATCTGTAAAACTAAGCTACCTCGAAAGCTCCGTATCTTATCTGCTAAACAGCACGTCTAAAATTCAAAAAGAACTTTCTCAAAATGGAAGCACTTCTTTATCAAAAAAAGAAATTTCCAGAAAGATAGGCCAACTTTTTAGCCAAAGATATTCAATCAATTTACACAATGACATACTAGATATTCCAGAATTCTTCTGGAGCAGACCGATCTATGAACAGCTATATCTGGTTACAGCTCGATATCAAGATGTCCAGCCAAGACAAAATACCTTAAACAGAAGATTAGACATGATACACGATCTGTATGAGGTTCTCTCAAACGACTTGAATTGCAAACACTCAAGTAGACTAGAGGTCATAATAATAACATTAATCTCTATAGAAATAGGGGTAAGCCTAGTTAATCTGATTATAAAATCAGCTACCTAGAAAGATGCCCTTTGGATCAAGGAATGCGATTGAAGAAAAGCATGATTCTGAAAATCAAAAAACTTTGCAGAATTTGCTCTCTTTGACTTCAATAAAGTAAAAACACTCTCTGATTGATAAAGTGCGTCACACACTTTGGCGCTCAAGTTACCTCCGGATATAATCACCAGTATTTTTTGAGGAGAGGTCTTATTTTCTAACCATTTGGCAACAGAAGCCATGTTAATTGCGCATGCGGGCTCACAAAAGGAGTTTAATGCTCCATTTAAAATCTTAGTCCAATACAAGATTTCATCTTCTTCAACTAAGAAAAATCCATCTAAGCATCTAAGATACTTAAGGGTAGTTCCAGAAATAGAGTGCACACTAAGTCCGTCTGCAAAAGTATCAAATTGGCTTAAAGTTACAACTTCTCCACTGATAATGGATCTCAAACCGTCGTCTGCAGACTGAGGCTCAGTTCCAAAAAGCTTGGTTTCGGGAGATAAAAGATTTTTAGCCAACAAGCATCCAGCAAGCATTCCACCTGTTGCACATGATGCAAAAATTCCGTCAAGCTTAATGTGAGATAATTGTTGCAGAGCCTCGTAGCAAAGAGTTCCGGCTCCTGCAATAACCTTTTCACTTTTAGATGTAGGAAAACAAACAAAACCTTTCTCAACGTCATCTTGAGCCATCTTTACAGCTTCTTTATAGGACTTGGTTCTAATAATTTCAGCACCATAATAAGCAGCTTTTTCAACTTTGATATCTGCAGAGCACTCAGGAAAATATATTCTCGCTTTCATACCAAGTTTATTAGATACAAATGCAAGACCCACACCATTATTGCCAGTAGTACCAACAGAGACAGATACAGGAAGACTCTCCATCGATAAGAAATAGTTAAATACCCCCCTCACCTTAAACGCTCCCGTGTGTTGAAAAGATTCAAGTTTAAAATAAATTTCATGACCAAGAGCCTTGTTTAAAAGCTCACATGTCACTATAGGCGTTTGTAACACAAAATCCCTAATGCGAAAGTAGGCTTTCTTTACTTCTAATGAACTTTGCATCAGGAAAATCAAATCAAGGTTATTGTTTAAAAGCCTTAAGTAGGCAAAAATCATGCATATGAATCAAGTAGCTAGATACTACAAGTGTAAAGCTACAAGGTCAAAGAACGGGTACTTGATTTTTCATTCATAAGCACCTATATGGAATTTAGCAAGCAGCGATCAATTGTCTATACCAAATTAAGGAATTTGGCTAGATGCTTGAAACATATTCTCTATTTTTATGAGTAAAAGTAATGTCTCCTCTTCTTCCCTTGATACCTTTGAAAAATGTCGCAATTTTTCCACAAGGTGTAATTCCTATTTCTATAGGACGCAAAAAGTCTTTAAGAGCGGCGAATGTTTCTTTGGAGAATTATGAAAATCACGTAATTGTCTGCCTACAAAAGTCCTATGAATCTGATGATCCACAAGAAGAAGATCTATATTCCATCGGAACAAAAGTAAAAATAATACAGTCTATTTCTCTACAAGAGGACGGAGTAAGGCTTTTGATTGAAGGAAAGGAAAGAGTGCAAATTCAGGGTGTCACAGAGCAAGAAAGGTGTCTAATGGCGTCTTATACAGTGCTCAAAGATTTCTCCCCAAAAGATGAAACAGAAATTACAGCCTTACACCACTTATGTGAAAGATTAGTTGAGCAATTCTCACTTTACGGCAACGTCAGTAAATCAGTACACCCAGAGATTATAGCAACTCTACTACAACACAAAGACCCTTCTCATACAACCAACGTCATATCTTCTTATATTGGCAATTGTTCCGCTTATCAAAAGCAACAAATTCTAGAAGAGATGAATCTAAAAGAACGAGCAATAAAACTTTTAGACCTACTTCAGAAAGAGATTATGATTTTGCAAACCGATCAAGAGATAGATCAAAAAATCAGATCCCAGATAGAAAAAGCTCAAAAAGAATATTATCTAAAAGAAAAAATTAACGCTATTCAAAAAGAGCTAGAGAGCGTAGGAGAAAAATCAGAAACATTTCAATTAGAGGAAAAAATTGAACAGCTAAAGCTTTCTCAGGAAGCAAAAGAAAAGGCACAGAGTGAGCTGAAAAAATACAAATTAATGAGCCCAATGTCGGCAGAAGCTTCAGTATTACGCAATTATTTAGATACTCTGCTTTCTCTACCTTGGGGCAAGACAACAGATCAAAGTACAATTGACTTAGGCAAAGCTCAACAATTATTAAACGACGAACATTACGGTTTAGAAAAAATCAAAGAGAGAATAATAGAATATTTAGCAGTATTAAAAAGATCTCAAAAAATGAAAGGCCCAATACTATTTTTGATAGGTCCTCCAGGAGTTGGCAAAACATCCCTTGCTTCTTCAATCGCAAAGGCAACAGGACGCACCTACGTAAAGTGCTCGCTCGGAGGAGTACACGATGAGGCTGAAATCAGAGGTCATAGAAAAACCTATGTAGGTGCTATGACGGGCAAAATAATTGCCGCTATCAGAAAAGCGGGTACGGATAATCCCTTAATTTTACTTGATGAAATAGACAAAATGGGATCCGATTTTAGAGGGGATCCCACATCCGCACTTTTAGAAGTACTAGATCCAGAGCAAAACTCAAAGTTTTTGGATAATTACTTAGAAGTCGGATACGATTTGTCTCAAGTTATGTTTGTAGCCGCAGCTAATTCCTTTAATTGCCCAACTCCATTATTAGATAGAATGGAAATCATTCGTCTTTCTGGCTATCTTGATGAAGAAAAAATGCAAATTGCAAAAATACACTTGATTCCAAAGCAAATAAGTACTCACGGACTTGAAAAAGGAGAGTTTAGCTTAACAGACAGCGCTGTGTTGCAAGTTATAAAAAACTATACAAAAGAATCTGGAGTAAGAAACTTAGAAAGAGAAATAGGTACTCTAGCACGCAAGAGCTTGGTAAAAATATTAAAAAAGGAAAGTGACAAAGTGCGCATAACCAAAAGTAATATTACAAACTTTTTGGGCCAAGAAAAATACAGAATCACCTTACCAGCAGAGGAAAGTCAAATAGGGGTCACCACTGGCCTTGCCTACACAGAACTCGGAGGAGAGTTGCTCTCAATAGAAGCTGTGCTCGTACCTGGTAAAGGAGAAATTCATACAACCGGCAAACTCGGAACAGTGATGAAAGAATCAGCACAGGCGGCATTTAGTTTTTTTAAATCTCGCGCCACCGCCTTTGGAATAGATCCTGTAGCGTATAAAAATCAGGACATACATCTGCACGTGCCACAAGGAGCAATACCCAAAGATGGCCCTTCGGCTGGAATTGCCATATTTACCACAATAGTTTCAGTAATGACTAATTTACAGGTAAAAAATACAGTCGCCATGACGGGAGAAATCACTCTGCGAGGAAAAGCCTTAGCAATAGGAGGATTAAAAGAAAAACTTTTTGCAGCTCAAAGGGTAGGCATTACGACTGTCATACTACCAAAAGATAATGAAAAAGATTTGGAAGACATACCAAAAAGCATACTAGACCAACTCATCATTGTACCCATCAAAACTGCAGAAGAAGCCTTGGCAATTGCTCTGGAAGGATTTGATCAATTACAGCTCAAAATACAATCTGCAATTGTACAATAAAAATCTAACATAAAATTGTAGAATCAGGTTTACTCTCCAAATCTGATTCTTTCTCTGTATTCTTGCGGCGCTTAAGATTTTCTCGCAAAAGGCCTGCAAGACGCTCTGATTTTTTTTGCTCTTTTGACAAAAAAGGAACCTGTGATCTAACTGATTTTAAGCTTTTTTCTAGGAGGAATATACACTCCCAGGAAAGCGGGAGTACACTTTTCTAAAACCACCGCATAGCCTCCTTCAGACATGGATATGTAAGTAATGTACCACCCGCCGGATCTCTTCTTCTCTAATTTAGAAAGTTCTTTATCGTTAAAAAAAGCAATCAAAGATTCAATTTTTCTAGTCATACAAACCTATTCATAATACCAATCTGATTATATTGTCCTTTTCATTATAAAAAAATCGAAATTTGTAACACATATTGTTTTATCCAGGACTAAAGTATATCATGTGTCGATTTCTGGACTTTTTCTAGGAAAGATGGGGTCATAGCTCAGCCGGTAGAGCGTTTGAATGGCATTCAAGAGGTCAGCGGTTCGATTCCGCTTGGCTCCACCAAAACAAGGGTTTACAAATATAATACAAATTCGGCTTGATTTATTCAAAGCTATGGATTGACATTACAAAGCACAGATAGTAGTAATATTGCTCTTTAATGGGATGTAGCCAAGCGGCAAGGCAGCGGGTTTTGATCCCGCCATCGGTGGTTCGAATCCATCCATCCCAGCCAAATTTTTCTACTCGATTAGTTTATGATACTAGCAACCTTTCCAGGGCAAGGATCTCAAACAGTTGGAATGGGAAAAGACGTGTATGAATACTTCCCCGTAGCACACAAAATCTTTGAAGAAGCAGATGACATTCTTGGTTTTGGTTTAAGCAAGTTAACTTTTTCTGGCACGGAAGAAGAGTTGCGAATTACAACCAACGCCCAAACCGCACTGTTTACCACATGCATAGCAATACTAAAAGCACTAGAGTGTAAGTGCGAACAACCAATTGATAGCTTCGTGCAAATGCTTGCGGGACATTCTATGGGACAATACACAGCGCTTTGCGCAGCTCAATCAATCAAATTTGCGGATGCACTTTCTTTGTTGAAAATACGCAGCAAACTAATGGACACAGCCCCTTCTGGCTCAATGCTTGCTTGTCTTAATACTCCAATAGAAATACTCACGGAAGTTATTGAAAAAGCAAAAGCATACGGTATGTGCTGTGTGGCAAACTATAATTCCAGCACTCAGACGATACTCAGCGGAGAAACTAAAGCAATATCCTTTGCAGAGTCTGAGCTCAACAAGCTCAAATATAAAACTGTAATGCTAAAAGTCAGTGGAGCCTTTCACAGTCCTTTAATGCAAGAATCAGCATCTTTGTTTGAAGAGTTTGTCAACAAGACTGACTTTACAGTGCCAAAAATCCCTATAATAAATAATGTCACCGGAATAAGATTGGAGTCAGATAACATAAAAAAAAGTCTTATAGAGCAAGTTGTAAATTCAGTCAGATGGACTCAAGGCATTGACTACTTTCTTGAATTCACAAGAGATTTAAATATTTTAGACAAAGAGACCAAAAAGAAAAATTTACAACAAAATGCACTAATGCCATTAATGCTGGAAATCGGACCTAACGCAGTATTGACCAACCTTGCTAGAAGAGACAACAAGCCTATGCAATTTGTAAATGTTGCAAATGTTGCAAACATCGATTCTTTTATCTCCTCACTCATATCAAAATAATAATAAAAAATGTCTTATCTACAAAATATCACTACCTTTAAATATTTGACCAAAACAATTGGACTTCTTTCAATCATGCTTTTTTGCACAAGCTGCAGCTATACAAAAAAAGGAGTCACGGAGTTAAATCCATTAGAAATTCCCCCAATTGAAGAGCTAAAGACAATGCAAAAGAGCAGTATCAAATAAATGAATGATTTTGAAAATAACAAACCTTACTCCTTGGTAAAGGTTACTTTGTGAGCAGAGTCGCTTAAAGACCTGTAGTACTGCCGTATTGATTCCAAAAAATTAGATGTAGGTGAAAAAATTATCACTTCTTTCTGAAAAACCGATTCAATTGGAGCACATTCCACACATAAAAGCACATGAGGAGAATTGGGAAAATTGAAATCTACACTAATGTATACGGGTTGCAACTCAGGATTACTGTCATTTTGCGTTGCATGAGGAATAAAAGAAATTTGCTTTTGAGTCCAAAGAACCTGGTCCACTGATTCGAGAATCTCACTTGACCCACATAATATACCAATCTTTAATCCCAAATCGTAAAATTGCTGAGTCTCTTCTACAATAATCTTTGATAAAGACGAAGAACCTTGTATAAAACTAATATCACGCATACCACTTTACTATTCTAAAATGTACTAATCATTCAATATACTTTGTACTAAATGTATTTTTAATTTTGACTGAATGCAATGAGCTTAGTAACCACAATCACTCAACTCAACCTTAAAGGGGAATTCAAATTCCAAAAAAAACTTGCACCCCTGACACGTTTTAAAGTAGGGGGGGCTGCAGAAATTTTTTACATTCCTTATGACAAGCAAGAGTTAAGCTATTTTTTAAAATCCCTGCCCGCGCATGTGCCAGTAACATTTATAGGTAATGGTTCCAACATTTTAGTCAGCGATGATGGCTTAGAAGGCGTAGTGATAAAATTAGGCAAGAATTTTGCTTCTATAGACTTATGTCAAGATCACGTATATGTTGGGGCCGCAGCCCTAAACTGGAAATTTGCTAAGATCTGTATGCACAATGGTATCGCTAATTTCGAATTTGCAGAATGGATACCAGGCTCCGTAGGTGGAGGAATAATCATGAACGCTGGAAGCTATGGTCATGAGTTTTGTGACTCCATAGTTTCTGTAGAAATAATAGACAGACTTGGCAACATAAAAACATTATCAAAAAATGATATTACTTTTGGCTACCGAAAAACCAGCATACCGCCAAGTGATATCATAGTGGGGGCCACATTTGCTAGAGAATACAAGAATCCTGCTCTGATAAGAACAACAATGGTCCAATTTTACGAACAAAAAAAATCAACACAACCAATTTTTGCTAAAACAGCAGGAAGTACATTTACAAACCCTAAGGAAAAAAAGGCCTGGCAATATATAACGGAGTCGGGAAGTGCTAATATGCGCATAGGTGACGCGATCTGGTCTCCCCATCATCCAAATTTCGCATTAAATCAGGGAAATGCAACTTTCAAAGACTTTGAGAATTTAATTTTTGATACAAGAGAAAAAATCTATAAAAAATTCTCTCTGACTCTAGATTTAGAAGTCAAAATATTGGGCAAAAATAAACTCAACAACAATTAGTTTTAACACGAACAATACATGAAAAATAGATTGCTCAAAACAACTCTACTCTGCCTAATGCTTTTTCATTACTGTGCTCAAGGAGAGTTTTTAAGCAAACCCCAAACAAAGCCTCAAATACAAACATACACGAGCCAATTTGAAGAAGTTCTAGAATACGTAGCAAAACAACATGTAACAAAACCGGAATATCAAACTCTTGTAAATAATGCTATCGCCGGAATGCTCGAATCTCTAGATCCTTATTCATGCTACATGATAGGAGAAGATGGGGAGGAGTTTTTAGAGAAAACATCTGGAAGTTTTGGAGGCATTGGAATCGAAATGATGCATCCAAATAAGGGGGAAATAGTGGTTATTGCACCAATTGCAGATTTACCAGCCGCCAAAGCAGGAATCAAATCCGGAGATAAAATCGTTGGCGTTGATGGCATAAAAGTAAAAGACCTAGGCTATAAGGCAATTCAAAAGATCAGAGGCAAGGCGGGAACAAGGGTAAAAATTACCATAGCAAGAGCCTCGATGAAACATACAATAGACTATGAACTAGTGAGGGTAAAAATAAAAGATCACCCAGTCAAAAGTCAGATAGACAAAAATATAGGCTATTTAAACATCGCCCACTTTACCGAATGTACTTCAACAGAACTACGCGAGAAAGTAAACACTTGGGTAAGAGAAAAGCAACCTTTAGTAGGCATAATATTAGATTTAAGAAATAATCCCGGAGGGTTATTGAATCAAGCAATTGAGGTAAGTGAATTCTTTTTAGAATCAGAAAATATTGTAGGAGTAAAGGGTAGAGACGATAACATAATAATGACCAAGTCAGACCCTTACTCAAACAAAGCTCCAAAGTTGCCTATGGTGGTGCTCATTAATCAAGGTTCTGCATCTGCTTCAGAAATTGTTGCAGCAGCACTGCAAGATAACAATAGGGCAGTGATTGTAGGAACCAAGTCATTTGGTAAAGGCACTGTGCAAAATTTAATCAAAACAATGCGATACAATGCAATGATAAAGGTGACTACGCATTTATATTGCTCTCCAAAAAAGAGATTTATAGATAAAAAAGGCGTTGCACCAGATGTGCTTGTAGAACAAAAAAATCTCAAAGAAGAAACAAATAAAGGAAAAAATACAATAGTTCCAATTAAAACAATTTCTAAACAATTAGTAACAGAAGGGGATATGCAATACAAAAAAGCGCAAGAAATTCTTCTTGGAGACCAGTATCTAGAGATACTCAATAAAAAAAAGGAAAATCTTTTAAAACAAATACACAAATAAAGATCTTTCAAAATCGTCGATTCTTTTAATCTATTTCTCAGAACTAAAATGCTGGATATCAAATGGATACGTAACAATCCAAAACAATTGGAGAATTTGCTAACAGCACGAGGAGTTTCCGATATACAAGTCTCCGATCTGCTAGATTTAGACGAAGAAAAAAAGCTGATCACTGCAATCATACAAAAGCTCCAAGAACAAAGGAATATCTTATCAAAACAGGGTCAAGCTCCCAACATTGGCAATAATTTTTCTGAAATAAAGGAAGCTGCAAAAAACCTCAATCAAGATATTGCTCAAAATCAGGAAAATTTAAATACAGTGACATTAAAGTTTAATCATTTAATGGACCGTATACCCAATATTTTAGAAGAAGATGTGCCCATTGGAGCAGGCGAGCAGGATAATCGTGTCCTTTTGCTTTGGGGAGAAGAAAAGATTGCCTACGTAAAAAACAAATTACATCACGTAGAAATCGCAACAAAGCTTGGTGGGATTGATCTTGCGCAAACAGTCAAAATGTCGGGTAGCCGATTTGTAAGCTTTATAGGAGTTTTAGCAGAGTTAAAACGTGTTTTGATAAATTTCATGATTGATGTCCACACTACAGAATTTGGTTTTTGCGAAGTCGCTCCTCCTTATCTAGTAAAAAACCATGCAATGTATAATAGCGGACAGCTGCCTAAATTTGCAGAAGACTCTTTTGTTACAACAGAAGGATACAGGCTCATTCCAACGGGAGAAGTGCCATTAGTCAATCTTGTAGCAGAGCGAATCATTGCCCCTCAAGATCTTCCTATAAGGTTTGTATCTGTCACGCCTTGCTTTCGCTCAGAGGCGGGCAGTGCGGGCAGAGATACAAAAGGAATCATCCGATTGCATCAATTTACAAAAGTGGAGTTAGTAAGCGTGACTGATAATCAAAGCTCTCAAACTGAACATCAGTACTTGTTAAATTCAGCTTCGCGTATATTAAAATTATTGGAATTACCTCATCAAACTGTGCTTTTGTGCTCAGCTGATACGGGCTTTGCCTCACAAAAAACTTATGATTTAGAAGTATGGATGCCAGGAGAACAAAAATATCGAGAAATCTCTAGTTGTTCTAATTGTGGAGATTTTCAAGCAAGAAGAATGAACTCTCGATATAAAATAGACGGAGCAAATTATTATGTGCACACCCTAAACGCCTCCGGGCTTGCTATAGAGCGGACCATTGCATCCATTTTGGAAAATTACTTTGACGGAGATGTCTTGCACATTCCAAAAGTTTTGCAACCATATTTCAAAGGAAAAAGCACAATAGAGTCTCTACATTAAGAGTAAATTAAGGTAAACTCGTTGTGAGGAAGAGAATTTGTGTATATTACTTGATTATTAGGAAATTATTTCTGATAATGATCTCATAGAAAATGCGAGGGCGATTAGCTCAGTTGGTAGAGTATCTCGTTTACACCGAGGAGGTCGGCAGTTCGAGACTGTCATCGCCCACCACTCTTGTATTTATCTTAATCTTTTGGTGTATCTTTTAAAGTCCTCTGTGATTTTCAAAAGTGCTACTGCTTTAATAGGATCTAGACTTTTTCTTACTTTGAAACTATCAAATCCATAGAACGGATGTATTGATTAAAAATTAACGACCTTGACACATAGGTCAAACAATCGCTATTCTCATTCGTTAAAAAATTAAAAAAGCACAATTTAGCCCTAAAAGGAGGTTAATAAGCTTTTTACAAAACAAAAGAAATCATTGCCATGACACAACAAAATAGAGACAAAATAATACTTATAGATGGCGTCTATAAAGATGAACCGAGAGTTGTTTTACTAAATGCAAACAACCAAATAGACAGTTTTGAATACAAAACTCAGCAGCCACAAATAAAAGGAAACATATATCTTGCTGTAGTCAGAAGAATAGAGCCAGCTTTACAAGCCGCTTTTATAGATTACGGAAATGAACAAAAGGGCTTTTTGCCAATGAACGAGATAGTATCTGCCTATCATAATATTAACAATCCTATCAAAAGAAAAAAGGCTCAAGTTAATTTAATTCCGACTGAAAAATTGCAAAAACTAGATTTCAGTAATGAAGAAATATCCGATGATGACGATGATGATATTTTGGATATTGAAGCGATCAAACATGAATCAGACATTATTGAATCTGATACGTCAGAAGAGGTCTTTTTCAGCAATCAGAAAAATAGAAACGGAGAAAAACAATATTCCAATCAAATTCAAGATGTACTAAGGAGAGGGCAGGTGTTACTGGTACAGGCTCAAAAAGATCCAAGAGGAAGCAAGGGGGCATCATTTAGCACAAATATTGCTCTTGCCGGTAGATACTGCGTTTTACTTCCTAACAAATCCAGATGTCACGGTATCTCTAAAAAAATATCCAAGCCCTCAGAGCGCAAAAAATTACGCAAATTAATAGATCAGCTTACTTCTAATTCTAGTGAGGAAATCAGCCTAATCATTAGAACCTCCTGTCGTAAAATAGCGCTAAGTGACATAAAAAAGGACTACGAATACATAGCAAATCTTTGGAATTCGATCTGCCTAGAAGCAAATAAAAAGGCAGCCCCTTGCTTCATACACGCAGAAGAGGGCATCATACAACGCACTGTAAGAGACACGTTTAATTACTCCGTAAAAGAGATTTTAGTGCAAGGCACTAATGTCTACCAAGAAACATTAAGCTGCATGAAAAGCATGCTGCCAGATCATCAAGAGAGAGTAAAATTTTACGATGAAGAGATACCAATATTTACAAAATTTAATATAGAAAGCACAATCTCTGAGTTATACCAACCAATAGCAGGATTATCCTCTGGAGGGTACTTAGTTATTAATCCAGCAGAAGGTCTAACTTTAATAGACGTTAACTCTGGTAGATCTAATACACATCAAAATGTAGAAGAAACAGCTTTAAAAACAAATCTAGAAGCAGCTGTTGAAATAGCAAGACAGGTAAAATTACGAGATATCTCCGGACTCATTGTGATTGATTTCATCGACATGCGCGAAAGTCAGAACAGATTCTTAATAAAAAAAGTACTAGATAAAGCCTTTCAAAAAGATTCAGCAAAAATCAACATAGGGTCCCTTAGTCAGTTTGGACTTCTTGAAATGTCAAGACAAAGGATTAATTCATCATTTCTTGAGATAAATACGGTAGTATGCCCAACCTGCATAGGAAAAGGCTTAGTTCGCTCATCTCACGCCAATGATATGCTGATATTGCGCACTATTGAGAGTGAAATTGCAATCCATCCTCGCCCTATTAGGGAGATAAATCTGTTTGGGCATATTGATACAATACTTTCCCTGCTTAACAAAAAACGCTCAGAGTTAATTCGTATCGAAGAAAAATATAATGTAATAATCAATCTGCAACAAGATCAGGACGCTGCCGTTGAGAGCTTTTCTATAGAAAAAATAACGAGTGATAAACCCCTTGCAGATGCAAATGATCGATGGAATGCATCTACAAATCTAGACAAAAAATTAGATAAAAAAACAGAAAAAGATGAAGAGTGTGATGAAAATTATTGATACAAACTGAAAAGCAAATAGAACATGCTTTTAACCTACAAGATGAGGGTTTTCAATGAGCTAGTACAAATTAGCGACAAAGGTCAGAAAAGCAGAGGAATACAAAACTGCAGCTTTTAAAACCAAAGATTGTAGAGACTGCAGCATAAAGATATGCAGTAGCAATTGTATTGTGGCAAAAGCTTAAGAAGAATAATCCTTTAGTTTTACGCAAACTTTTGCACATAGAAAAATAAATGTCTTTATTGTGCGCATGGTTGCCGTGAAAAAAAGCATATCTAAGCTTTTGACGAGCAGTGTGGCATACGAAACAATAAGAACTTTTTCACAAATTTTTTACAACAGAGCATCCTTAATAAAATCTTCTTTAGAAGAAGCACGTGAATATTTTGGCGCTAATGGAGAGATGCTGCTTAAACCCGACTATAGTTTTGATACGTCAAATTCCATTTTGGCTTGGTCATTTCCATACCTTGTAGCACAAAAATTTTTTCAAGAGCTGATCTCAACTAAGCTTGACTTAATTCTGAGTTGGGCCATCATACTGCGTTTTTACATCCCGTTGATGCAAAACGACCACGACCACTTTATAGAGAGGATTCTATGAGAGGTGTTATGTTGCTAATATGGAGAGATATCAGAGCCCCTCAAGTAGAGGCTCAAGCGATTATGCAAGACCATCAAAGAGGCATGCAACAAAGTGCACAAGATTTGCAAAATCATCTTATGTTGATGTCAGAAAGAATGGAACAGTCTAAACGAGAACTTGAGAAGTTGTACGCAATTACCTTGAGGGATAGTGTCAAAAACAATGCAGAATCTATGCTGGATATAAAAATAGAAAATAACTACAGACCCTTCCTCAACAATGTAGCTACAAGACAAGCTACAGGTAGTACATCAACTCAGGACCAGCTTGATTATCTAAATGCTAAAATGGATATCATGGAAAGCATAAGTAGAGATAAATCTGAGCTGAAAAAAATTGTATCAAAAGTGATACCTAATTTAATTGTATCAAAAGCGATACCTAATTTATTTGAGATCGACACTTTATCTGGACTTAGATCATCAGATATGAAGCCATTAGAAATCTGTATCGATTCCGCACTACAAAGCCAAAATCCCGCAGAAGCTACGGCTGAATTTTTTACTCCGGGTATGCTTTTAGGCACCGCAGTTGAGAATAATCATCACTTAGGGGCGATGTTTGCTCAATTTGGACTTGACTGCATCGGCATAAAACGTGCTGAAGAGGCTGCTAAAGCAGCAGCAGCAGCAGAAATGCAGGTTCAGGATCAATCTGAGTTAAGTGATTTTCTAGATTCTGCAGATTTTTGTACGATTATGTAAGTTGAAAAAAACTTGCATAGCGTGCTTAGTAGAGAAAAGTTTCTATAATTTTTGAAATTGTAGAAACGTAACCGTTGCTGAGTTTTTTTCTAGGGCTTTAGAATGATATTTTGTAGAAAAATATTCAGAATCTAAAGCCCCAGAACCACTTGCTTGTAAATTTTTACAACAAAGCAAAAGTCTCAACACTTCTTCTGCGTAATCTTTAACATCAGATGCAAAATATAGTTTGCACTCCCGTGCAAGTTTTTGCGATAACATCAAAATAAAGTCTTCATTTACGAGTCTTCTTTTTTGATGACGCCTCTTAGGCCATGGATCTGGAAACAATACATATATTCCGTTCAAGCTGTTATCAGGTAAAGCAGGCAATAAAAGCGATACATCATCTGGCCAAATGAGCAAATTTTTTAATTCGTGCTCCTTAATATTTCTTAATACCCTAACAATGCCATTTTTGTATGGTTCTGCTCCAATAAAATATTTGCCAGGGCTGGCAATTGCCATATTGACAATATTGTCTCCCATACCAAAACCTATCTCTAGGAATCTAGCGCTATGTGGCGGAATCAGTTTATAGGGATTATCTAATTCTATTGAAAATTCAGGCAAGGCATTTTCTAAAAGTCCTTTGCCCGTTGCTGAAAGTCCTCTGCATATACGCCTTGCAAATGAACGATTAGTCATATTTGATTCAAAGAAAACTTCAAAATGAAAGAAACCAATTTCCAGTGAAAACGTACACTGGTGGAGGTAAAGGGAGTCGAACCCTTGACCCTCTGCTTGCAAAGCAGATGCTCTACCCCTGAGCTATACCCCCCTAAAGAAAAGTGCATTAAAAAAACTCTAGATCCAATCTTGCAGATGACAAGAATCTTCCAACGCAAAGCCAATACAAAGTCTTAGACTTAAAAAAAAAGACTCAATGAATTAGGTAGAGATGTTATAACAAAATTAAATTTTTATCAACACAGTCGATGAATCCTTGTTGTAAAGAAATTCATTTTCTCAAATTGAGCTAAATTTTTTTACTTACCAGTCTTGCAAATCCTGAATAAATAGTTAATAGATGAAATATGAAGATTTTATTAGTGATGTTTTTGATCTGTTATGTCTGAAGAGAAATTGTCTAAAGATCAAAAGAAAGCAGTAGTATTGCTTTCTATAGGAAGGTTTTTAGAATCTTTTGACTTTTCTCTTTATCTACACATGTCTGTAGTGCTGAATGTTTTATTTTTTCCTCCAACGCAAGACCCCCTTTTAAAGTCTTTTATCACTTCATTTGGTTTTGCATCTAGTTTCTTCTTTATGCCTTTTGGCAGTGTTTTTCTAGGCTTTCTGGGAGACAAACTTGGTCGCAGTAACATCATAGTCATTACCACAACCACAATGGCTTTTTGCTGTTTAACTCTTGCCTCGCTACCTACATATGCCCAGATAGGAATCAGCTCTGCGATAATTCTAACAATCTGTAGAGTACTACAAAGCGTCTCTGTAATCGCTGAGTATACTGGAACCGACCTATATATTGCTGAAACCGTAAAACCACCAATGCAGTATCCAACTACCGCTTATACTCAGGTTTTTGGAGAATTGGGAGCCATAGCAGCACTCAGCGTTGGAGCTCTTTTTACAAACGTCGAGTTTTTTTCAGGAAGTATGATGGAGTATGCATGGAGAGGGGCATTCCTTTTCGGTGCTGTTGTGGGCATAGTTGGAACAATCGCACGCAAAAGTCTCAAAGAAGCAACTGAATTTGCCGACAGAACAAACTTAATGAAAAAAGAATATGACAAAAAAAATATTCGTCTGAATCTAGATATAAAGGGATTATATTCTCAACGCCCTTTACCTACATATTTTGCATATTTTTGTCTGCATTGTGCAAAGCCTGTGTCAATGTACTTTGTGTATTTTTATTGTGGAAACCTACTTGCGGATAATTTTTCCTTCACCACTGGCAGAGTGATAAGCAATAACTTGCTTGTGGCACTGGCAGATTTTTTTGGGGTTTTGTGTCTAGCGCAGTTAAGTTACAAAATACACCCTTTAAAATTGTTAAAGTTTAAAACTCTGACCTGTCTTGTTGTTGTTGCGTTCTTTCCAATTGTTATGCAGCTGCATCAATCCCCGGCTACCGTACTGTTCTTTCAGTGTTTTTGTGCAATGTTTGCTTTTGATCAGGTACCAGCCACTCCAATGTTTTATAAATATTTTCCTCCACTAAGAAGGTTTACCTACAGCGCACTGCTCGTCTCTTGTGCCAAAGGTCTGGTTTATGCTGTTTTACCTATCATATCATTGCCCCTTACCAAGCAGTGCGGCTACTTTGGTATGCCTTTGCTTTTACTGCCAGCAGGTCTGTGCTTCTTTTGCTCAGCAGTTTTCTTTGAAAAAAGGGAAAAAGAAAACCTCTTAAACTTAGCTCAATCACCAAATTAAGCCTTTTTATAACTAGTAATCAAAAGTGTAAATTATGACAAGTGATCAGAGCCTGCATCAAACCAAACTTTCAAAAGATCAAAAAGAGGCCGTTGCATTGCTTTCCATCGGGACAATGCTGGAGTCTTTTGACGTTGTACTCTATTTGCACATTGCAGTACTGCTGAATGATTTGTTTTTTCCAATCTCAGACTCTATGCTTAGAGCTTTTGTTCCAGCTTTTTCCTTTTTAGCCTCCTATGTTCTAAGGCCTTTTGGTGCATTGTTCTTTGGCTACATAGGAGACACAATTGGGAGAAAGCCAACTATTATACTTACAACAATCATAATGTCTATTTGCTGCATAGTGCTTGCAGGGCTTCCCACATACGAACAAATAGGAATCACAGCACCTATCGTACTCACCATTTGCCGCATGCTGCAAGGCGCTGCTGCTTCTGCTGAAATTGTTGGTGTGCAACTTTACATAGCAGAAAGTGTAAAACCTCCGATACAGTATCCTTTGGTATCCTTGGCTGCTATTTTTGTTGCTATAGGCAGCGTTCTTGCTCTTTGCGTTGGAGCTATTTGCACTAATCCAAGATTTTTTGATCAAAATTGGATAAAACATTCATGGAGATTTGCATTCCTTGTTGGAGCAGTGATTGGAATAGTTGGAGCTAAAGCCAGAAGGAGTATGCAAGAGGCATCTGATTTTGCCGATAGACAAAGAATGTATAATCAAACTTTTACAAACATTCACTTTAACTCAGGTAAAAATTCTGTCCTTAAGGCTAAAGTTCCGTTCCTTACATCTTTTTATTACTTTTGCCTGCATTGCGGAAGACCCCCATGCATATACTTTATATATGCATACTGTCCAGAAATTTTAAAAAAAGAGTTTAGCTTTTCTGTGCATGAGGTGATGCTAAGTAGCTTCTTTTTTTGTTTCTCAATAATTTTTGCTTTGATGTTTATCGCTTATTTAAGTTATAGAATCAGCCCATTAAAAATAGTCAAAGCCAGACTAATTCTGTTTTTTTGCGTAATGCCTTTATTTCCCTTATTAATGAGTAAATATCCAAGCGCTCAAGTGGTTGTTATATTTCAATGCCTTGCAGGTATGTTTATGCTAGAAGATGTTCCTGCTGGTTCAATATTTTTCAAACACTTTCCTGTACTCAAAAGGTTTAAATATACAGCAGCACTTAACACTTTAGCAGGTCTTCTGGTATATCTTCTGGTATATGTTGTAACGTCTCTAGGGATAGTATGGGCAACATTGAATTTTGGTTATAGCGGCATTTTTGTAGTATTTGTGCCGGCAGGAGTCCTTTTTGCGCTTTCGTTGACGTATTTTGAAAATAAAGAATTCAGAATTTCAGCGCCACCAAAATCTGAAATAACTTTCTAACTGAATCACGTCTTTTGCTATGAGCACAGCTTCGGAAGAAAAATTATCAAAAGAACAAGTAGAGATATTTAGTCTTTTATCAATTGCAAGTTTCCTTGAATATTTTGACCTCATGTTTTACGTACACATGAGGGTACTTTGCAATGATGTATTTTTTCCAACAGCAACGAAACCCTTATTGGCATCTTTTGTTACTGCTTTTTCTTGGTCCTTAGTGACCAGTTGGAGCACGACATATATGAGGAAGGAAAGAAATCTGCAATTTTGCCCTGTATAAATTAAATTTAGAACAAAACATCATGACCTCAAAAGTCTCTACTAACAAAATTTCTAAAGAACAAAAACAAGCAATCGCACTGCTTTCCATAGGGTCGACACTTGAATATTTTGACCTAATGCTTTATGTGCATATGGCAGTGATTCTAAACGATATATTCTTCCCCCAGTCTGGTTATTTTAGTAAGGCGCAAATTGCGGCATTTTCTTTGTGGTCTAGTCATGCATTGCGACCTTTAGGTGCAATATTTTTTGGCCGCATAGGAGATTTAGTTGGCAGAAAAGCCGCTGTAATACTTAGTGCGACTGTAATGGCTGTGTGCTGCCTAACTTTAGCTGCACTGCCGACATATCAGCAGATAGGCATTGTGGCACCCATTATTCTGACGCTTTGTCGCATGGTACAAGGTATTGCTGCGAGCGCAGAAGTTGTCGGAGCTCAAATATATTTAGCTGAGAGTGTAAAACCCCCACTTCAGCATCCTGTAGTCTCCTCTATAGGAGTATTTATGACCCTAGGAAGCGCTCTTGCACTTGGCGTAGGGTCTATTTTCGTTAATACGAAACTATTTCCATCTGCTTGGGCAAATGATGCTTGGAGATTTGCATTTATAATTGGAGCGGCAATTGGAATAGTAGGGGCCGTTGCAAGAAATAGCCTGAAAGAAGCAGCAGAATTTGCAGATAGACAAAGAGCCTTTAAGGAGCAATATAAAAAAATTGGAGTAAATTTTAATCACGACAATATTAAAGTGCCAATAAGCGCTTCTATTGCCTATTTTACCTTATCTGTTGCTGGGGCCACTCTGTTTTATCTAGTATACGTATACATGGGCAGCGCTATTTTGAAGAAAGAATTTGGCTTTAGTAATTTGCAAGTAATGCAAAATAGCTTTTGGGTAGTAAACCTAGATTTTGTAGCAGTCATTTTATGGAGCTGCTTGTCTTACAAGATCTCTCCTTTATGGATTGTACGCATGAGAGGAATAGTGTTTGCTTGCCTAATTTTAGCTTTTCCTTTAGCGATGCAATATTACCCTTCTGCTCAGATGATTTTTGCATTTCAGTGTTTAATAACCACTTTTTATCTAGGCAAGGTTCCTGCGGCTGCAATCTTTTTTAAGCACTTTCCTACTGTAAAAAGATTTAGATATGCCGGCACTATCAATGCTTTGGCCAAGTCCGGAGGTTATTTTGCAGGCCCTTCTCTTGTAGCTCTTGCAACCGATCACTTTAGCTATAAAGGAGTTTGGATGGTATTTATACCTGTCACTATTCTTTTCTTTGTTGCACTTAGGTTTTTTGAAAAAAAAGAACTCAACGATTCTCAATAAACAATGATTACAAAATAGAAATAGGTTTAAAAAATTATGGCAAAACAAAACTCAAGTATCGCTCTTTCTAAAGAACAAAAACAAGCAGTTGCTCTCCTTTCCATAGGTTCCACTTTAGAATATTTTGACCTAATGCTTTATGTGCATATGGCCGTAGTCCTAAACGATATATTTTTCCCCCAGTCTGGTTATTTTAGTAAGGCGCAAATTGCTGCATTTTCTTTTTGGTCTAGTCATGCATTGAGACCTTTGGGTGCAATATTTTTTGGTCGTATAGGAGATTTGGTTGGTAGAAAAGCCGCTGTAATCTTGAGCGCTACGGTAATGGCTGCATGCTGCCTAACTTTAGCTGCACTGCCCACATATCAGCAGATAGGCATTGTTGCTCCTATTGTTCTGACGCTTTGTCGTATGGTACAAGGAATTGCTGCGAGCGCAGAAATCATTGGAGCTCAGATATATCTGGCCGAAAGTGTAAAGCCTCCTTACCGAGATCCTTTAGTTTCTTCTGTGTATATATTTACAAACATAGGAAGTGCTATGGCTATAGGTATTGCAGCAATTTTTATCAATCCTAAGTTATTTTCACCTGCTTTGGCAAATGATGCCTGGAGGTTCGCATTTGTAATTGGAGCTGCAATTGGAATCGTTGGAGCCCTTGCAAGAAATAGCCTGAAAGAAGCAGCAGAATTTGCGGATAGGCAAAGAGCATTTAAGGAACAATATAAAAAAGTTGGAGTAAATTTTAATCACGACAATATTAAAGTACCTTTTAAAAATTGCATTGCATATCTCTTTGTCACTTTTGCTCATGCACCTGCGTTTTATCTAATTTACGTATACTGTGGCAGTACTGTGTTAAAGGAGCATTTTGGATTCAGCAACCTGATGGTCATTCAAAATAATTTCTGGGTGGGAATAGTAAGTTTTGGAGCAACTTTTCTGTGGTCATGTTTGTCTTACAAATTTCCTCCATTAAGGCTAGTAAGAGTTAAAGCTATCGGATTTTTCTGTTTGATTACAACCTTTCCCTTGATCATGCAGTACCTTCCTTCCGCTAAAATGATTTTGGCGTTTCAGTGCTTGATAACAATATTTTATCCAGTACCCGTACCAGCAACTGCGATCTTTTTTAAACACTTTCCTACAGTAAAAAGATTTAGATATGCAGGAACAATAAGCGCTCTATCAAAATCTGGAGGCTACTTTTTGGGGCCCTCTCTGGTAGCTCTTGCAACCGATAAGTATGGTTATCAAGGGGTTTGGATGGTATTTATACCTATTACTATTCTTTTCTTTATTGCTTTTAGATTTTTTGAAAAAAAAGAACTCAACGATTCTCAACAAACAATGATTACAAAATAGAAATAGGTTTAAAACTATTATGGCAAAACAAAACTCAAGTATAGTGCTTTCTAAAGAACAAAAACAAGCAGTTGCTCTCCTTTCCATAGGTTCCACTTTAGAATATTTTGACCTAATGCTTTATGTGCATATGGCAGTGATTCTAAACGACATCTTTTTCCCTCAATCTGGTTATTTTAGTAAAGCTCAAATTGCTGCATTTTCTTTTTGGTCTACACATGCGTTGAGGCCACTTGGTGCTATGTTCTTTGGTCGTATAGGAGACAAGGTGGGAAGAAAAGCCGCTGTAATACTAAGTTCTACAATAATGGCTGTATGCTGCTTAACACTTGCAGCACTGCCCACATATCAGCAGATAGGCATTGTTGCTCCAATTGTTCTGACGCTTTGTCGCATGGTGCAGGGTATTTCTGCGAGTGCGGAAACCACTGGAGCTCAGATATATCTGGCCGAAAGTGTAAAGCCTCCACTGCAACATCCTTTAGTCTCTTCTGTGTACATATTTACAAACGTAGGTAGCGTACTTGCAATCGGAATAGGCTCTTTCTTCATTAATACTAATTTATTTCCGGCTGCTTGGGCAAATGATGCTTGGAGATTTGCATTTGTAATTGGAGCTGCAATTGGAATAGTAGGGGCCGTTGCAAGAAATAGCCTGAAAGAAGCAGCAGAATTTGCAGATAGACAAAGAGCCTTTAAGGAGCAATATAAAAAAATTGGAGTAAATTTTAATCACGATAGAATTAAAGTCCCCTTAAGTACTTCTATTGCCTATTTTTGCATGGATGCAGGGCATCCAGCGTTGTTTTACCTGACCTACATATATTTTGGAGGAGTCTTAAAAGAAACCTTTCAATTCACCAACCTGATGGTAATCCAAAATAATTTTTGGGTGGGACTTACGAGTTTTAGCGTAAGTTTATTGTTGTCATGTTTATCATACAAAATCCCCCCCTTAAGGATCGTAAGGGTTAAAGCATTGGGTTTTGCATGCCTTATTTGCATTATTCCCTTCACAATGCAGTACTTTTCTTCGCCTAAAATGGTGTTGGCATTTCAATGTTTAATACATTCATTTTATCTTGGTAATACGCCTGCAGCTGCCATCCTTTTTAAACATTTTCCTACCGTAAAAAGATTTAGATATATAGGCACTATAAGTGCATTGGCAAAATCCGGAGGTTATTTTGTTGGACCAGTCTGTGTTGCTTTTGCAACAGATAAATTTGGGTACCCAGGAATTTGGATGGTATTTATACCTATCACTATTCTTTTCTTTTTTGCACTTAGATATTTTGAAAAAAAAGAACTTCAGGAATCTTAACATCTTTTGCCTATCTTTTTTATAAAACAATAGGCCTAACAATTTTTACAAAAATCTATTTATGAAAGAACAATATAAAATCACAAAGGACCAAATCAAAGCAGTGATGCTTTTGTCTTTAGGTACCTTTCTGGAATATTTTGATCTGATGCTTTATGTGCATATGGCAGTACTGCTCGATGATTTATTCTTTCCAACAACAGATCCTTTGGTAAAAGCTTTTATTCCGGCTCTTTCTTTTTGCTCTACTCACTTACTTAGACCATTTGGGGCATTGTTTTTTGGATATTTGGGAGACCTGTTAGGAAGAAAGGTAGTAATCGTTATGACTACTATGACTATGGCATGTTGCTGCATAGTTTTAGCAGGACTGCCTACCTATGCACAGATAGGAATTACAGCCCCTATTGTATTAACACTTTGCAGAATGGTACAAGGAATGTCTGCAAGTGCTGAAATGACTGGTGCAGAAATATATATTGCAGAAAGTGTAAGGCCTCCAGCGCAATATCCTTTGGTTGCAATACTAAGTCTTTTAAGCTCCGTTGGAGGAGCAGCCGCCTTAAGCATTGGTGTATTGTCTTGTAGTTTATCAAATCATTTTCAGTATTCTTGGAGACTTGGATTTTTGCTTGGTGCCGCAATTGGAATAGTAGGGGCTGCCGCCAGAAGAACCTTAAAAGAGGCGGCAGAATTTTCAAACAGGTACGAAACTTTTCAAAAACAGTTAAAAGAAAGAACTGGAACAGAGTTACAAAAAGTCCAATTAGAGACTCCATTGGCAACTTCAATCGCCTTTTTCTGCATACAATGTGCAAGACCGCCATGCTTTTATTTTGTGTACATACACTGTGGAGCGATACTAAAAAATAGCTTTGGATTTACTGCGCTAGAAGTGATGTCTAACAACTTCTGGGTCAATTTGGCTCAAACATCAAGCTTTGTCATAATAGTCGCGCTCAGCTATGTACTATCCCCTCTGAAAATCATAAAAACAAAGGCGATACTATTTTGCATTTTTATGCCATTTTTTCCTTTTGCTTTTAAATACTATCACTCAGCTCAGACAGTTTTTATTTTTCAGATCATCGGTGGTATGTTTTTACTTAGCCACGCACCTGCAAGTCCGATATTTTTTAAATATTTTCCGGTATTCAAGCGCTTTAAATACGTAGGAGTGATTAGCGCTATGGCAAAGTTGGCTACATATGTAATTTCTTCTTTCGGTTTAGCGGCTGTAACAAGATCTTTAGGCCAAAATGGAATCTTTTTGATACTTGTGCCTGTTGCCATTAGTTTTTTCTGGTCCTTAAGATATTTTGAAAAAAAAGAAGTCCATGGTCCTCATGTGCAACAAAATTATTAAATACCTTTTTCACTGCTCTATAGAAAAAAAGTAAAAGTTACGCCATCCTAAAATGACATGACGGTTCGTGTTTTTTTAGGTATGGCACACAAGTTTGCCTCCTCTAAACTTGGGCACATTCCTCAATGTTGCCATGCACTCCTTACTGGATAAAAAGAGAGATTGTAAAAAAAAGCCAAATAAAAACACAGAAGATCAGTCTGATAAAAATCTTTTTCTTGATAAAAATTTTCTTGCATTATTGCAACTCTGGATTAATCAATATAGAAATTGATTAATCCAGAGTTGCTTTTATGCATTCAAAGAAACCTCAAACAAAATTGACAAAAGAGGAATTACAAACTGTAGGCATTCTTTCAATAGGCACTTTTCTCGAATACTTTGATAAGATGCTTTACTTACATACGGCAGTAATTCTAAATGATGTGTTTTTTCCAGATACACATCTAGTCATCAAATCTCTGATCCCTGCATTTTCTTTTTGTACTAATTATTTGTTAACTCCATTTGGATCAATACTTTTTGGATACGTAGGAGACACAATAGGAAGAAGATCTGCGATAGTATTAAGCTCAATGCTGATGTCAATATGCTGTATAACAGTGGCATTTCTCCCCACATATGCACAGATAGGCATTAGCGCACCAATATTGCTTACTGCCTGTCGTATGATTCAGGGCATATCCGGAGTTTCAGAAATTACAGGAGTAGAAATATACCTAACGGAAAGTATTAAGCACCCACTTAAATATCAAGCAGTAGCTCTCCCATACGCGATTGCTACTTTGGGTAGCGCTTTTGCACTAGGGATAACAGCCTTTTTTACTAACATAACATTACCGTATCAATATTTTCCAATACAAGGTTGGCGAATAGCTTTTTTTGTTGGCTCGATTATTGGAATAATTGGAGCAATCACAAGAGGCAGTATAAAAGAAGCAAGCGAATTCGCAAACAGAAAAAAAATGCTTAAGGATCAGTTCAAAAAGGCCAATATAGAGTGGAGCAAAAACAACCTATCCCTAAATCCTCATGTGCCTTTATCAACCTCAGTAGCCTATTTTTTTGTTCATTGCGGCATGCCAGTATGCGCATATTTTATATACTTTCACTGCGGTAGTATATTGCACCACACCTTTGGTTTCACACCAGCTCAGGTAGTAAAAAACAACCTTTTTCCTACTATTTTAAACGTAATAGCACTACTGGGAACTGTATATTGTAGTGGTATTATAGCCCCTCTTAAGATCATTAAATTACAAGTAGCCCTCTTTATTACTGGAATAATATTTTTTCTTATAGCTTTTAACATTTGGCACAGCTCTAATACTATATTGCTCTTTCAATGTATTTTGGTATTTGTCAGATTTGATTATATGCCAGCTGCCCCGATATTTTTCAAGCATTTTCCAATTCTGCAAAGATTCAGATATGCAATCTTAATACGGGCTATTTCCACACTTATCACTTTTGGCGTTGCTGCTTTTGGTTTTGAATTAGTTACAAAAGAGTTTGGCACTAATGGTATTTTATTAATTTTCTTTCCAATCGGTATTTGCTTTACTTGGGGCATTTATCATTTTGAGCAAAAAGAAAAAGTATCACAGAGGCAAGGCATTGAAATCCAAAAAAACACAATTTCTTCCAACTGATAAAATTTTAAGATCTAAAATAGCTTGATTTAAAAAAACTTTAAGTTAATCAATGTTTATACCGATTAATCAAAAGTTGTATTCGTGCTGCAAGAAAGAACCCAAACAAAATTAACAAAAGATCAAATACAAGCTGTGGCGCTTTTATCCATAGGATCTTTGCTGGAACACTTTGATAGAATGCTGTATGTGCATGCATCAGTAGTATTAAATGACTTATTTTTCCCTCAAACAGACCCTTTAGTAAAAGAATTTATTCCAGCTTTTGCATTTTGTTCTAGCTATTTTCTTACACCATTGGGCGCTCTATTGTTTGGATATATTGGTGATATATTTGGAAGAAAGGCAATTATAGTAACCAGCTCTTTGCTTATGGCGGGATGCTGCATAATTGTGGCTTTTTTGCCTACCTACGAACAAATAGGAATTACCGCAACATTGATTTTCACTCTTTGTAGAATGATACAAGGTACGTCTGGAATTTCAGAAATCACTGGAGTAGAAATATATTTGACTGAAAGTATAAAACCTCCGGCACAATACCCGATCGTAGCCTTTGTTGGAGTATTTCAAAGTCTTGGTAGTTTAGCAGCGTTATGCATCGCTAGTTTTTTTATAAATACAAAAATATTACCGGAGCCTCTTGCAAAAGATGGTTGGCGTATAGCCTTTCTGATAGGAACTCTAATCGGAGTCATTGGAGGCATGGCAAGAAGAAGTCTAAAAGAGGCATCAGAATTTGCAGACAGGCAAAAGTTCTTAAAGGAAAAATTTAAAAAAGCAAAGATCGAGTGGAGCGCAAGTAATCCATCCATTAATCCCAAAATTCCTTTATCTACTTCAATAGCTTACTTCTTTATATATTGTTCAAGACCCTTATCCTTCTATTTTGTATTTTTGCATTGTTCAGAGATTTTAAAAAATACGTTTCACATGAGTGCGGCTCAAATTATTACCAATAACATTTGGCCAGCAATTCTGTACACCATCGGATCATTAATAGTAGCATTCTTAAGTTATAAAATAGCACCTTTGAAAATCGTGAAAGTTAAAATTACACTGTTTTTTCTTTTAGTAATGCTTTTTCCCATAGTAATAAAAATCTGGCATAGTCCAAGTGCTGTATTATTTTTTCAGTGCCTTTTGGTAGTGTTTAGATTCGAATACATACCAGCCGCTCCAATCTTTCTAAAATATTTTCCTGTATTAAAAAGATTTAGATACGCAAGCCTAATAAGAACACTTGCAACAACTCTAACGTACCTCATCACATCTTTTAGCTTGGTAATAATCACAAAGCATTTTGGTCATACCGGAATTCTATTGGTATTACTTCCTATTGGAGCGTGTTTTGCATGGGCTGTGAGATATTTTGAAAAACAGCAAGAGTCGCAAAAAGCACAATTTATTTCCAGACAAAAAAGCACATTTGCTGAACATTTGTGAAAAATCTAAAAGTATAAAAAGCACTTGCATTTTAGTAATTCTAGATTACTCAATAATTATATTGATTAATCTAGAGTTGTAGAAACGATGCAAGAAAAGCCTCAAACAAAATTAACAAAAGATCAAATACAAGCCCTAGTCCTTCTGTCCACAGGAGTATTCTTAGTGGATTTTGACAGAATGCTCTACGCTTATATGTCTCCTTATCTCAACAACTTATTCTTCTCTCAAACAGATCATTTTATTAATTCATTAATACCTGCATTTGCTTTTTGCTCTAACTATTTTTTAGCTCCCTTAGGGGCCATATTTTTTGGACGCTTGGCTGATATCTCAGGTAGAAAAGCCCTGATCATTCTAAGCTCAACCTTAATGGCAATTTGCTCTATAATATTAGCTTTTTTACCTACATATAAGCAAATAGGTATTGCAGCTCCCATTATCTTAATTATAGTACGCATGCTCCAAGGCATGACAGCATTTGTTGAATTTAATGGTGTAGAAATATACTTAACCGAAAGCACAAAGCCTCCGGTACAATACTCAGTAGTGGCATTAGTATCTGTATTTAATAAACTTGGAAGCCTTGCAGCACTTGGTGTTGCAATATTTTTTTCAAGCCATTCAATGTATCAAAATTTTATTCATGACCCCTGGAGATTGGCTTTTTTGGCAGGAGCTGTAGTGGGGGTCGTAGGAGCTGCTGCAAGAGGAAGTCTGAAAGAGGCTACAGGATTGGCAGACAGACAACAATGGCTTAAAACACAATTTAAAAAGGCAAACATAGAGTGGAGTAAAACTAATCTCTCTATTAATCCTAAAGTTCCTTTTGCTACATCTCTGGCTTATTTTTTCATCAATTGTGCAAGGCCTGCTTGTTTTTACATTATCTTTTTCTATTGCGCAGAAGTATTGCACAATACCTTTGGGTTGAATGCAAAACAAGTGATGCAAAACAATTTACTGCCCGCTGTATTAAATTTATGTACCTGTCTAGTGATATGTTGCCTTAGCTACAAGATACACCCCTTAAAGATTATAAAGTTTAGATTAATATCCTTCATGATGTTGATCATGTGCTTTCCTTTAGTCTTGCATATCTGGAAAAAACCTCAAATAGTTCTACTTTTTCAGTGCATTTTTACAATCACGAGGTTTGATTATATTCCGGCAGGAGCAATATTTTACAAACATTTTCCAACAATAAAAAGGTTTAGGTATGCCAGCCTAATTAATTCCTTATCTATGGTTTTTACTACAGTGCTTACTTCATTTGGGCTTACTATACTTAGTAAAAAATTTGGCCATGCAGGAATTTTACTAGTTTTTATTCCATTTAGCGCCTGTTTTGCCTGGAGTCTTAACTACTTTAAACAAAAAGAAAAACCACTTACTAAATAAAAAGTATCTTACCTAGTAGTTATAAACAACACTACACTGCACAAAAACAAATCTTGCTTTTTAGTAATTTAAAGTTACCTAATAAGAGAAGGGGACAACTTTAAGTGTGCTTATGACAACAGATAAAACTCAAACAAAATTAACAAAAGAGCAAACACATGCAATTGCCCTCTTATCAATTGGAGTCTTTTTGGAGGATTTTGATAGAATGCTGCACGGTCATATCGCAGTTATAATTAATGATTTGTTTTTCCCTCAAAAATCAAGTTTCATAAAAGAATTCCTTCCAGCTTTCTCCTTTTCTTCAACATATTTCTTGTCTCCCGTAGGGGCTTTATTTTTTGGTTATCTAGGCGATATTTTTGGTAGAAGATCCACAATAATAGTGAGTTCTTTGTTGATATCTGCTTGCTGTTTAACATTTGCCTTTTTACCTACGTATGAACAGATAGGCGTTACCGCTTCAATTCTCTTTATATTTTGTAGAATGATACAAGGAATGTCTGGAGCTGCAGAAGTTACTGGAGTTGAAATTTACCTCTCTGAAAGTCTAAAACCTCCTCTGCAGTATCCAGTTGTTGCTCTAGTAGCCTCCTTTGGTAGGCTTGGAAGTTTCCTCGCCCTTTGTATGGCATACATTTGTACTAATACAATGGTTTTAAATAATTGGTCCGGAAATTCTTGGAGGTTGGCTTTTCTAATAGGATCAATAATAGGGATGGTAGGAAACGTTGCAAGAAGTAGCCTAAAAGAAGCTACAGAATTTTCAGACAAACAAAAACTACTAAAAGAAGCATTTAAAAAAGCTGATATTAAATGGAGCAAAAAAAATCCGTCTATTAACCCAAAAGTACCTTTTGCAACTTGTTTGGCATATTTTTTTATTTGTTGCGCAAGACCTTTATGTTTTTACCTCATGTTATTTCATTGCGGAGAAATACTAAGAAATGAATTTAAATATACTCCTACTCAGATAATAGATAACAATATGCTTCCAGCTATATTGAACCTACTAATATCTTTGTTAGTAGCCTACTGCAGCTATAAGTTACGACCGCTGTGGATAATCAAGTTTAAGTTAGTAATTTTTTTAGTAAGTCTTGTACTATTTATTCTTGTGTTTTACCAATGGCACACCCCAAAAACTTTAATCTTATTTCAATGTATCTGGGCAACCTTTAGATTTGATTATACCCCAGCTGCACCAATATTTTTTAAGTACTTTCCCGCATTAAAAAGGTTCAGATACACAAGTTTGATACGCTCTGTTGCAATAACTTTTTCTTATACAACAACCTCCTTTCTTTTAGCATATGCTACAAAACAATTTGGCCAAAGCGGAATTTTGCTAATTTTTATTCCGTTTAGTATTTGCTTTGCCTGGGGAATTTATTATTTCGAGCAAAGAGAACAAATGCAAAAAAGGTAAGAATTTAGAATGTAAAAAAAGTAGAATTGCTTGCCGTTGAAAGTGTGAATATCTTTTAGATTGCCTCTAACAAAAACCTTTAGTCACAACATACTTCTCATTCTTACTAACGCTAGTGTAAGCTTTAGCTACAGTTAATAGAGTTGAAATATATCTCAATGAAAGAATAAAATCCTGAAGAAAGTGCCCAATTGTAGCTTTCGCACCAGTATTTAACAGAATAATAAAATTGAGAGTTACTTAGCTTTCTCTTCATAGCATCTTTTCCATTTAATGAATGCTTTACCTTCTCTTAAAAAAATACAATTTTTTCAATATCTCTGCCTAATTGTGAGATTTGATTGTCCACCTGCTGCACCAATATTTTTTAGATACTTTCCGGCACTAAAGAGATTCAGGTACGCAAGTTTGATCAAAGTTATTCCAATTATAGGATTATTTGCAGGGACCTGAAGATACTTTAAAAAAAAGATAAAGACGAAAAATAGGGCCTTTTACAAAAAGCGGAATATTTTTCTTAAGTACTCTGTGCGTAAAATTTGATCAATTTATACTAAACACTCTTTACAAAAAATTAATAAACAGTAGACAATAACTGTGTCTTAAATTGTTTACCTTAGTTGTTTAAATCATATGGATCATTCTAAAAAGAAAGATGTGGATGATAAATTGTCAAAAGACCAGACCCATGGAATAGCTCTTTTATCCTTAGGGACGTTTTTAGAGTATTTTGACTGCATGCTGCATATACATCTTGCAGTTGTATTAAATGATTTATTTTTCTCGCAAAATAATAGATTTACACCCTTTATTCCTGCGTTTACCTTTTGCTCCAACTTTGTTCTAAAGCCATTTGGAGCAATTTTATTTGGATACCTTGGAGATTTATTAGGAAGAAAAGTAACAATTATAATTGCTACAACTCTGATGGCTTGCTGCTGTGTGGTTGTGGCAGCCTTACCCACTTATGCCCAGATAGGTATCACTGCCCCTATAGTACTCACAATATGTCGCGCTATACAAAATATATCCGTCACTGCGGAAGTAGTGGGTGTAGAAATATATGTAACCGAGACTGTAAAAACGCCAAGAAAACAGTACAGATTAGTTACGTTTATGGTGGTCATCATGTCTTTGGGAGGGCTGGCTGCCCTTGGAGTTGGTTACATTGTAACGTCATTAATTCCACCTGAGTGGTCTAAGAATGCTTGGAGATTTGCTTTCCTACTTGGGGCATGCATTGGAATTATTGGAGCAGTGGCAAGAAGATCTCTTAGGGAAGCATCTGAATTTGCAGATAGGTCAACCATAAAGCAACAGTTGAAAGAGCAGCACTCAAACATCGCAATTCAGCCTAAAACAGAGGTTTTAACTTCTATAGCATATTTTGGAATTCGTTGCGGAGGACCGGCGTGCTTTTATTTAATATACATCTACTGTGGAGAAATACTAAGAAAGGACTTTGGTTTTACTGCCGCACAAGTCATAACAAATAATTTTTGGGTCACTTTTGTAGATACGATAGCGCTACTTGTGCTTTCATACATCACATATTACATATCGCCGCTAAAGATTACACGAGTAAGCCTAATATGCTTTTTTACGTTTTTAGGAATATTTCTTGTACAAATGCACCTAAACCCTAGCCCACAAGTAGTATTTTATTTTCAATGTACTGCTTGTTGCGTCACCTTTGACCAAGTACCGGCAAATGCTTTGTTTTTTAAATACTTTCCTGTGTTTGCCAGATTTAGATATGTAGCCATTATTAATGCAGTAGCGTTGTTGGTGACAATTTCCTCAATGTCTTTTGGAATGGTCTTTGCAACAGCAAAACTGGGTATCTCAGGACTTTTAGTAATACTAGTGCCTTTAGGTTTATTTTTTCACTGGTCTTTAAAGTATTTCGAAAACAAGGAAAAATCAGATCCACATGGAATTACATAAACACAATTGTGAATGTAATGTGTTATAGACTAATTAATCTTGACTATTGAAAATTGCTGCCTCAACTTTGCACTTTGATTTCTATTCCAATGAAAAAAACCTTACTCCTTTTAGGTTGTCTCAGCATTCCTTATATGATTGTCAATCATTGATAACTTTACTCTGACCACGCCACACTAATAAGTGCAAAGTAAAAGAATGCGCCATTTGCCTCAGCCCCACAAGAAACTCACCATAAATTATCAGCAGTGGAATGCGAAAAGATGTGAAGTTGTAGATAAATATCTATTAATTATATACACCTAGAGTTATTTGGGCGCTTGACTTTTTTATCTGCATAGTACAGAGTTATATAATACGATTTTGACAAGGCTTTATATGGATCTTGAATTAAAGAGAGCTTTGGTTGCTAGCTGTGGTAAAGAGCTTGGAGTTTCTGGCGAAGCTCTTTCTAACTCCGTAAAACACTTGCGTGCTTTACGGACAGCAAGAGGAGCTTCTATGATATATAGGTCCAAATCTGTTCTAAAAGCAATGGGCTACACAGATCAAGATTTAGAAAGTTTGTCAAAAAATCTCACACGATTCTAAATCACAGAAAAAGGATGTAATCTGATATTTCCTGTAGCACTCTATAAAAGTATGATGGGTTTCACTTTGCATCGCAAGTCATGCTTTGAGGACAGTCATTCAAACAAATAAAATCAACACTGGTCCTACAATGGATATAGGAATAGCTGGCGCCGTAGGAAGAGAAGCACTACAAACATTAATTAGCGTTTCTGCCCCGGTTTTGCTTGTGGCAATGATTTCTGGACTCATCATTTCTGTATTGCAAGCAGTGACTCAAATTCAAGAGTCAACCTTGTCATTCATACCTAAAATCCTTGCAGTGTTTTTTAGCTTAATGCTCTTTATGCCTTATATGGTAACAAGACTACAGATCTTTACCGACCATATAGCACAATTAGTTATAGAAAACAAACCTCCCCAGTAACAAGTATTCCTCCTTAACCTTGCTGGTTTGAATTGTATTAAATCTCACAAGGGGGTAAAATTAATCTGCCTATTTGCTTGAGACATAGCAAGGCTAAATTTAACTAGGCCCCTGTGGCGGAACGGTAGACGCGGTAGACTCAAAATCTGCTATCCACTGGATGTGCCGGTTCGAATCCGGCCAGGGGCACCATTTATTTTCGTACAAATTCAATGACAGAGACTTTCTTTTCCAAAACACCAAAATACCCACTTGATCTTATCTTGAAAAGTGTTGCCTTAATTATGCTCTGCTGCATTTTTACAAATGGATTTAGCCTAGGTAAATCTAGCTTTGGAAAATTGAAAACTGATTCTCAAATAAAAAACTGCCCTGTATCTGAGGAAAATCTTTATAAGCAAGGAATTGAGCTAATCAAGAGTGGAAAGTACAAAAGATCTGCTAAACATTTTTTTCAAATGTATACTGATAAGCCTGCAAGTAAATTTGCAGCATCTTCCATACTGCTAGAAGCTTATGCTCTATACAAAGACAATGACTATTTAGATGCCCTTTGTACGTTAAAAGATCTAGAGACATTTCATCCCAACAGCTACAACGCTGAGTATGTGAATTATTTGAAGATACTTTGTTATGAAAAACAAATGTCCTCTACAAAAGGATGCAGCGCAGCGCAGCAAAATGCAATTGAACTGGCACATCAAATGGCCCAGCTGTTTCCAAAAAGCCCTTACACGGAAGATGTCCTAAAAAATCACGTGACTATAATAGAGAACTATTTAATTGAGAAAGAAATGTTGGTAGGGCGCTTTCATTTAAACAATTTGAACCCAATTGGAGCAATGTTGTCCTTTAAACATGTAGCAACCAATAATAAGGATGGGTATTTTGTACAAGAAGCTCTCTTTAGGATGACAGAAAGTTATCTCATGATGGGACTAAAAGAAGAAGCCTTAGAATGCGAAAAGATGTTGAGCGATAAATTTGCACAAAGTTTTTGGACAAAAGCTGCAAAAAAACAAATTCTCCAATACGCAAGATAATAAAAACACGTCCCGATCTCAGCTCAGATAAAACTCTTAAGCTTTTTTTTATGCTAAATCTTACTTTGTTACAAAGAGAGTTTTTAGCAAACCTGGTTAAGGATAATCAAACACTGTCTTTCATACTTCAAACTTTAGGGCATAATCTGGACCAAGATCTGTGGCCAAGACTCATCGGTGGATGCGTAAGAGACGCTCTACTTGGCATTAAGCCTTACGACATCGACATAGCAACTCCACTTAATCCAGAAAAAGTAATGAATCTTTTTCCTCAAGCAAAACTCATACCAATTGGAATTAGTTTTGGCACAATAAAAATAATATTACACAATCAGGAATGCGAAATCACTACTTTAAGAAAAGACTTTGGGTGTGACGGCAGACATACATTAGTAGAATTTACAAATGATTTTCAAATCGATGCCAAGAGACGAGATTTTACAATCAATGCCATAAGCTATTGCCCTTTTAGAGATAAATTATTTGATTATTTTGAAGGAACAAAACACCTTCAAGAAAAAAAAGTACTCTTTATAGGAGATCCAAAGGAGCGTATTCAAGAAGATTATTTAAGAATCATGCGATTTTTCCGCTTTTCAGCAAAATATGCAAAAGCAATAGACCAAGTGGGGTATGAACAGTGTGCCAAATACGCACAAAACCTCTCTCAAATATCATGCGAAAGAATAAAAATCGAATTTGATAAGATTCTTGTACAAGATAAGAAAATTCCCATCTTGAGCAAGATGCTTGCTGGCAACGTTTTACAAACAATATTGCCCGAACTAACATTTGATCTACAAATGCTGGAAAAAAGCTCAAGTGCCTCTTCTGCGTTCAACTCAACGCCAAGCCTTGAAATGAACTATGCGTCGTTGTTGCACCAAAATGATCCCATCACTTTATTGACAACCCTAAAAAGACAAAAATTTCCTAAAACCACAATTAATTCAATTTTGAATTTGCTTGAAAGAATAAGTAACCTTCAAACTCTCAATCAACTTCAAAATAAACTGCTTGTAAGACATTACAAAAATTATAAAATCCAAGAATACGCAATACTTGCTGGGTGCATCAACTCACTACCCATGCAAGATATACAAAATTGCATTGATGCAACGATCTCTTTAAAAAGAGAGCCAATGCCAATCAACGGGCTAGACCTTATGAATTTTGGTTACAAAGGCGAGGCAATAGGAATAGCAATATCTCACCTAGAGCAAATTTGGGCGCAAAGTAGGTTCACTCTGTCCTCAGAAGATTTAATAAAAGTGGCAAAAAATTTTAAACACTAGCATTTAAATGCTTTACAACCACATCGCTAAGCCAAGATTCAAGAGCTTCTCTTGATTGCATACCAACTTTTACTTCTAACTTTTCTCCATTGAAAAACAAAACCAGGGTAGGAATACTTCTGACCTGGTATTTTACAGGAGTATGCGGATTATCATCTATATTCATTTTAAAAAATTTAACTTTATCCACAAACAAGCATGCCATTTCCTCAAGAATAGGAGCCACGGCTCTACAAGGACCACACCATGGAGCCCAAAAATCTACTAAAACCAAACCCCGGTGCCCAATCACAGAAGTATGAAACTCATCATCCATTAAGGTATGCATCAAAGACTTATTTTTTTGATCTAGGTCAGTATGATCGCAACAGTCGTCGGTGATTTCAGAATTAGACATAACAAAAATTCGTGCTTAAAATAATCAGGTTTTTATTTTACGTTTTTTATCCAAAGTGATTTTTCTTCGTCAAACGTATGTACCTCTAGCTTAAAATCATGCTTAAGCTGGACGTCTTTTAGAACTTCATAAGATGTTGTGAGAAAATCATATCGATTAAAACAATAGATCGGCACCCTGGGCGTTGCCTTTAACACAAGTCCTAAATCATGTTTTTCTTTAGCAATCAAGGCTTGATCGACTAAATCATTTAGAGAAAGAATTGCTTTATTGTTTATCTCTACTACGTCAAAACCACACATAAGAGGATTAGGCATTCCATACTCTGTTATACCCTGCTGATAAAAAGGAGATGATACGTCAATAGAGCTACAAAACACTGTACCAAAAGGCACTCCTCTGTACCTTGCTAAAAAGCAGTCGGCAGCAACAAAGTATGCATCACAAACATTAACAATCTTATTTATTTTGTGTTTGTTAATGTCGTAGGTATCCACTGTAACATCCAAGAATCCTTTGCCGTATCTGTAAAGATTAATAAGAACAGATCCTTTGGAGTGATTCATAGACTCATCAAAGGCATACAGATCAGCCCCCAAGATTTTTCCATCAATTTTCCACAGTATGTCTCCACTTTGCATCTTATCAAAGGCGGGAGAATGCTTAATTATTGTGTCAATTACCAAAACGTTACCCCTTAATAGAGGCAATTCGTCCATATATTTATCTGCAATATCTTTAGGAAAGTGCTTATACTTGACTGCATCAGATAAAGAATAAAATCCTACAATAGCACCAGTATGCCTTCTTACGGGCTGTTGATTATTTGACAAAAATTTCATCAGGTATTGAAGGTACTGACCATTGACAGCCAAACGAAAAGAGTCGGATCCAGCAAAATTCACAGCAACAACTTCTCCATTAGTGTTAAATACAGGAGCACCACTACTACCCCCCACCTGATTGTAGTTTACAACAAAAGAGTGCTGAGGCATTAAACCCTTAGAACAGTGTAGGCTACTTAAGTAGCCAGAGTTAAATGAGAAAGCAGCGCGCTCACTGTTACTAATAGAAAAAACTTGATCCCCTTCTTTTACCGAGCCTTTCTTTGCAAATGTAACCTGGGGCACGCCAGATGGAATTTCCTTAGGATCGATTTTTAAAAATCCAAGATCCTGCCAAATATCACAGTATAAAGGCTTTGCTTCAACTTTTTTTCCATTATGAAATGTAACAAAGTAGCTCTCATATAGAGAAGGGCCTCCAATAACGTGAGCATTAGTGCCAATAATACCGTTTTTTCTATCTATAACAAAACCAGATCCAGAAGATTTTTTTGGACCACTTTCATACGCACAAGTGGAAAGAGAAAGGTCTATCGTGACAGCTAAAAGTTTTGCTTTTTCAATGACGCTTTGCCTTATTTGACCCTGAGATGAATTCTTTACCTCAGCTGCACAAAGCACAAGAGGAAAAAGTAGAAAAATACTCAGAGGAAGGCTTTTGAAAAATGCAGAAAAGCTTTGAGTTTTTTTGATCATCATTGATTCATACGCTAAATTAAGTGATAAAGCCTTTAGTCAAACTTCCAGCAAGCAGATACCAACCGTCGATAAGTACAAAGAAGATAATCTTAAATGGTAAAGACACCATAATAGGAGGCATCATCATCATTCCCATTGCCATCAAAATCGATGCTATCACAATATCAATTATTAAAAAAGGCAAAAACAGCAAAAAGCCTATTTCAAAACCTCTCCTTAATTCGCTAATCATAAAGGACGGAATCACTACCTCCAAAGGTAAATTTTCCAATGAATCACTGTTGATTTCTACCTGGGCTATACCAGAAAAAAGCTCTAAATCTTTGCTGCGGGTATTTGCCACCATAAATTTCTTAAACGGCTCAACAATGAGGGGTATAGCTTCTTCTGGCGACAATGTCTCAGCAATTAGTGGTTTTAGTCCGCAATCGTAAGCCTGTTTAAATGAAGATGACATTATAAAAAAAGTTAAAAATAATGCCAAACAGTTTAGAACCTGATTCGGAGGAGACTGCTGCAACCCAAGTGCCGTCCTTACAATAGATAGCACTATAGAAATTCTCACAAAAGAAGTAACCATAATGAGCAACGAGGGCGCCAACCCCAAAACTCCTATGAGTAAAAAAACCTGAATCACTCGACCACTAAAAGAAGGCCCAGCAAGAAGTTTCTGAACATCGTCCACACTAAAACTTGCTTTACTTGCCGCAAATACAGGATTCGAGATACAAAAGAGCAATAATAGGAAAATCAAACAGAATCTAGTCAGATTTTTCGGATTTTTCATAACTATCCAAAAGCAAATTATTGTTTTTACTTAGCAACAAAAGATAACTTTTATTTTTGTGATGCAAAAGTGCGCATTTTGTACCGTGGTCAATGTAGGTGAGGTACTCAATTTCACAGCTTCTAGCTTTAAATAACCTTTGGGGAAAAAGCACTCCTAAAGATTTGCCAAATAATTTTAATACAACAAATGCTGATATCAAAACTAGTGTTAAAATTAAAACCGTATAAACAAAAGTGTTCATATGTATCTCAATCAAGTTAATTAGGTTAAAATTACCCACTAAGGGATTTGTTTTGGCCGATCCAGCACACATTAAACATAAAATACAGACTGAGCAACATGAGGAAATTGCAAAAAGAAAATTTTACAGATAGGTGCTTTAGGTATTTATCGACATGCTTTGGTCTTGGATTTGTATCTGCACCAGGAACTGCAGGATCTATATTTACTACAGTAGTGCATTATATTGCCGTAACAAAAATCAATCCAAGCAAATGGAACCTACTGTATTTTGATACAATATTGATTTTTATACTCTTTGCGATTGGTCTTGTAGCTATCACAAGTTACACGTCAAATAATAGAGGTAAAAAAGATCCAAAGGAAATTATTCTCGACGAAGTCATAGGGCAATTGATAGCTTTTAACCTTTGCAATGCTCTTATCTCCAGCAATATCTTTGAGTATAAACAAGTATTCCTACACGTTTCATGCCTTTGCTTCTTCAGGTTATTCGATATATTAAAACCCTGGCCCATAAGTTTTGTTGACCGAAAAATCAATAACGCATTCGGCATAATAGCAGACGACGTCTTAGCGGGTCTGTGCGCCGGACTTTCAGGTTATTATCTGATTGTATTCACTTTCTCTCAATCATAAACCAAGTATTCAAATACATGTCCTATACAAATTTGGCAATATCAATTAGAATCTTCTCTGCTTAAGGTGCAACTTGTTTGCAAGTACATTTATTCACAATGAGCTTTGAGTAGAAGCACTATTTCCGCTCTAAGGCACTAAAAATAAGTGAATTTGTCCAGTTATACCTTGCTTAAATTAACCAGCATCAGTTAGATCATTTTTAAATCATGAAGAACAAAAAAGAAAGATTTGTACTTAATCTTGTAGATTTTGATAAAGATAACGACACTGAGGCTGAGGCGAACTTCTTACATTTAATCAAAGAAGCACAAGAAAAATCCCTAAGAGAAGGAATTGTAACAAGAGGAACAGTTACAGCAAAAGATCGCCATACAATCACCGTAGATGTAAATCTAAAAAGTGAAGGCATTATACCGATAAAAGAATTTGAAAGAGATAAGACGCAAAGAATACCAGAAATAGGGGAGCAAGTAGACGTCTTTGTAGAACAAATAGAAAATAGACAAGGCAAAGTCGTTTTAAGCAGAGAAAAAGCAATAAGAGAAGAAGCTTGGGAGCCTATTGAAAAAGCATTTGCAGAAAATCTTACAGTAAACGGAGTAATATTTGGCAGAATCAAGGGAGGACTGGCAGTTGACCTCTCTGGAGTTGTAGCATTCCTACCAGGCAGTCAGATAGATACAAAACCATTGCAAGATGTAACACATCTGCTCAACCTAGTACAACCTTTTTATATACTGAAAATGGACAGAAAAATGGGTAACATAGTTGTCTCAAGAAGAGCTGTTCTTGAGTCTGCAAGAACGGAAGCTAGAGATGAGTTGCTCAAAAATATCAGAGTAGGAGCCGTACTTGAGGGGGTGGTAAAGAATATCACTGACTACGGGGCTTTCATAGATCTTGGTAGTATAGATGGTCTAGTACATATAACCGATATATCTTGGAAGAGAGTAAATCACCCTTCTGAAATTTTGAAAGTAGGAGAACATCTAAAAGTTGTAGTAATCAACTTTGACCCAGAATCAAGAAGGATATCTCTTGGAATTAAACAGTTGGACGAAAAACCTTGGCAAGAAATTCAGCAAGAATTTCCGATTGGCAGCATAGTCAAAGGT
Source organism: Rickettsiales bacterium (assembly GCA_947456795.1). Classification (GTDB taxonomy): domain Bacteria; phylum Pseudomonadota; class Alphaproteobacteria; order Rickettsiales; family Rickettsiaceae; genus CAJBEU01. The sequence goes on along the minus strand of CANGTI010000002.1, from coordinate 24,107 downwards.
AAGGTAACTAATATAGTTGATTACGGGATATTCGTAGAGCTGAAAAATGGTATTGATGGCCTTGTACATGTATCTCAACTCTCTTGGAGTTCTACCAAAAATGACAGAGGCTTTAAAGGCTTATTTACCGTAGATCAAGACATAACATGTAAAGTCATTGGAATAGATCAAGATAAATACAGAGTCTCTTTAAGTATAAAACAATGTACAGAAAGACCGTTACAAAAATTTGCAGAATCTCATCCTGCAGGATCCATAGTTAAAGGCCAAGTTAAAACAATAGCCAACTTTGGAATGTTTGTCTCGCTAACAGAAGAGATCACCGGACTTGTACATGAAAACGATATCTCTTGGAGTGAAAATAGCAAAACTGCTATGAATGCCTTCAATAAAGGAGACATGGTAGAATGTAAAATCCTATCCATAGATGTAGAAAGAGATAGAATTGGCCTGGGAATCAAGCAATTGACAAACGATCCATATGAAAACTTTGTCTCAAAACATTCTATAAACAGCGTAGTTGAATTTACATTAGTAATGTTTAACGAAGAAAGCGCAGTCGTAGAAGCAGAAGGCTTGCAAATATCTGTTTCAAAATCTGAAATCAATGCAAAAGCAGAAATCAGCACAGGATCTAAAATAAGATTCCAGATCAAAGAGATTAATAAGAATGAAAGAAGAGTCAAATTAGGTAAAAGCGAGTAACGCTTTTTGAACGGCCTAGCACAACCTCACACCAGATTTTTCAGTTTGGTGTGTAGGTGCGTGGTCCAGATCAGCCCCCATAAAGGGCGAAGAGAAACATCTGCGATATGTTTCCCTCTAGTTCTGTAGAGAAACGAGACTCTATAAAAAAATAGAATCTCGTTTCTCAATACAACAAAAACCCAGGCCCCACAAGAAGTGTGCTTTTATAGCCCGCTCTTTCTTATACACAAGATGAAAGAGATAGCCTAAATGAGAACATGTGCCCTTGTGATTAGCTTAGATATTTATGGGATAGGCCATAACAGTGATAGAGTATATCGTCGCCTCAAAGACGCATCTTTGTATAGCAGTGATTCCATGCTTACAAAAATCACATCTCCCAAAATGGGTACTTTTATAGATGAAAAAATAGCTCAAGTGATCAAATAAAAAGTTGTAACGAACGTTTCTCATCTTAGATTTTTAAGAGATCTCCTCAAACAGTGACAATAAAGGAGTGCCTCACTCAAAGACGCGTATTTATTATAAGCAGTGATTCCGTGCTTAAAATCACATTAAAATGATAAAACGTGTCTTTACATACTAAGCAGATCTCACTTATTACTTTTCAGTGATCAATTATAAAAAAAGCTAGTGAGGAATAGAAAATATCATTTCAAATACAAAGCAGTATCCGAAAGAGATACAAAAAGGCAAAATTCGCGGTGCCGCTCTAAACAGTTTGGCGTAGAAAACCCAGGCTAGAGGTTTTAGTAGGTCAAAACCCCCATAAAAAAAGACCTAATAAAACTTATAAACAAAGGCAAGACTCCAGCTTAAAGCAACAGGTCTCAATCAGAATGGATAGCAAATGTTATTTTGATATCAAAACAAGCACCCAGATGATGCTTTGTTTATAGTTTGCTCTTACCCATATAATCCTTTACTCCTTGAGCAGTAGGAGACATTGCTAGCTCTCCTTTTACCCAATCAGCAGGACACACCTCTCCGTGCTTTGAATGATGTTCCATTGCATCTAGAATGCGCAAGCTCTCTTTCAGATTGCGCCCCAAAGGCATGTCATTAATCAATATGTGCCTTATAATAAAGCTTTTATCCATAATGAATGTGCCCCGTACAGCGACACCATCGGAATTCAGCACTCCGTAGGCGGAAGCGATTTCTTTCTTTAAATCAGAAATCATAGGAAATTGTACGTTAGATATTCCTCCGTTATTAAGATCAGTATTTTTCCAAGCAAGATGCGTGAAATGAGAGTCAACGCTAACACTCAATACTAAACAATTCCTTTTTTCAAATTCCTCAAGGTTGTGATTTAAAGAGACCAATTCAGAGGGACAAACAAAGGTGAAATCTAAGGGGTAAAACATCAACATGCAGTACCTTCCTTGAGCGTGCCTTTCCAAGTTAAAAGCATGCTCAATAACATTGTTAGGCATGACGGCGCTGGCAGTAAAGTCCGCCGCCTTTTGCCCTACAAATATGCTCATAGTATAGATATTAAAAATGAAAACTATTCTTTAGGATTTGATTCCTTGGTTTTACCATTACAAGCGTCCTTTAATCTTTGACCAGCTTTAAAAACAGGTTGATTATACGCAGGGATCAACATCTTCAATCCAGTTTTAGGATTGTGTCCATTCCTAGATTGACGCTTTGCAATGTTCCAAGAGCCAAAGCCCACAATGTTCACTCCTTTACCCTCGGACACAGCACTTACGATAGAATCTAAAACAAGACTCAGAGCGGCTTCAGCTTCAACCTTGGTACCACCACGACCAGACATAAAAGATATGAATTCTGACTTATTCATAAACAGCAATTACCCTAAAATTAAGTTAAAAAAATAAAAAAGGCCCAAAAGAATTATCTTAAAGATTCCAAACAAACAGTATCACAAACTTTATACACACAGAACCAAACCACATTTTGACTAAGTCAAATTAACCTCTATTGGCAGATTTTGTCAAATCATTAGATGAAAAGCCCTAACTGAAATCAATGACATTTTTTACAGTAAAAGTCTGTAACAAAAAAAGCACAGTATAAAACATAGAAAGGCAGGAAATGGAGGCCGGAGTCGGAATCGAACCGACGTATAGGGGATTTGCAGTCCCCTGCATTACCGCTTTGCTATCCGGCCACGAGAGCTACACATCAAAAGCTAAGGGCAAAAGGAAGAGTGATACATAAAATCAGCCCTGCGCACCAGAAAGTGCATCAAGGCCCTTTTAAGCAAATCTCTATAAAAGATTCACTCCTCCACCATAAAAACCTTCCTAAAAGGAAAGAATGCCCAAAGTACGTTAAATTTATGCGAAAAGCAAAAATTTACCTAAGCTCCACAGTAGCACCAGAGGCCTCAAGCTTAGATTTTACGTCAGCTGCTTCAGCTGCGTCCAACCCTAACTTTACGACAGCACCAGGAGCACTTTCAACCAAATCTTTACCCTCTTTGAGACCCAAAGCAGTAATTGCTCGTACTTCCTTAATCACCGACAGTTTCTTGTCTGCAGCAAACCCAGTTAATACAACATCAAACAAAGATTTCTCTTCTTTTTTTACCTCCGTGGCAGCAGAGGATTGAGAAGAAACTGCAACAGCTGCAGGAAATGGATCTATACCTCTCTCCCTCAGAACCGAAGCAAGAGAACCAGTAACTTCTACTAGGTCCATAAAGCTCAAGCTTGTAAGCTGATCAACTATATTTTTGACTCTCTCTTGTTGCGTCATGTTTAGCACCTTTAATTATTAAATAGTAATGATTTATAAAATTCTTGAGCCAAGCCCTTCTAATCAGGCTTTTGCACAAACTCCGAATAGCTTTTCAACATTCGAATCACATGCCCCATAGGTGAATGCAAAATGTTAATAAGACTTCGAGTGGGAGACATCAAAGTACTTAGAAGCTCAGCATAAAGCTGATCCATGGAGGACATAGAAGCAATTTTTGATATTCCTTCAAAATCAAAAACTCTCGTCTCAATGATTCCCCCTAACACTTGCAATCTGCTTTCGTTGTCAGCAAAATCACAAACAACTTTAGCAAGACTCACAGGATCGCGTTCACAAGAAAATGCAACAGCAACAGACGAACCTTTGAACGAATTCACCAGATCGTCACTAGCCACGCCTGCTGAGGCAATTCTCATAATAGAATTCTTAACAACTTTTAAGACTGCTCCATTATTCCTGAGCAAACGACGAAAAGAATCGGTAGCAACGGTGTCCAAGCCCTTATAGCTTAAGACAACAAAAAGAGAATTCTGTTCAAGGATAGACTTGATCTGATCTATAGATTTATCTCTACTACTTCTAAAAGATTTACGTATTTTGGATGCAGCACTCATGAGAAAAAAGTCAAAACTTAAGAAGATGCCCTTGAAGAAGAGCTAATATTAGCAAAACAATCGGAAAGAGCAATACGCACAGAAGGTCCCATCGTGGAAGAAAGATATATAGATCTTAAATACTCACCTTTCACTCCAGAAGGTTTTGCATCAATCACCGCAGAAACAAATGCAATAAAATTCTGCTTCAGACCATCGATGTTAAAAGACAACTTTCCTATACCAGAATTTACTGCTCCACCTTTATCCGAACGAAACTCAATCCTTCCGGCCTTAGCCTTTTGTACTGCGTCATCTAAATTAGACGTCACAGTACCAAGCTTTGGATTAGGCATGAGACCTTTTGGTCCTAAAATTCTTGCAACTCTTCCAAGCAGACCCATCATATCTGGGCTTGCAATACAAAAATCAAAATCTATTTTGCCCGCTGCAATATCATCTATTAACTCCGTGCCTCCCACAATGTCAGCTCCCTTCACATCAGTACCAGGTTTGCATACAACTGCAACCCTTACAGATTTTCCAGTACCCGCTGGAAGAGATACAACGCCCCTTACAACTTGACTAGTCTGTTTAGGGTCTATTCCAAGTTTAACAGCAACTTCTAATGTAGAGTCAAATTTTGTAAAAGCAGACTTTTGCAAAATATCAATAGCATCACTAATTTCATAAAAATTAGATGCAGACACAAGAGAGTACGACTGCTGAATATTTTTACTACGCTTTTTCAATATCTGCATAAAATTAAACCTCTACCCTTATTCCCATTGATTTTGCTGAACCAACAATTATTGAAAAAGCTTTTTCGATACTATAGGCGTTAAGATCCTGCATCTTTTCCTGAGCTATCTTTCTGCACTGCTCTGCAGATAAAGTGGCAATAGGAGAGTCCCTTCCTGGTAGAGCCGAAAACTTTTCAAGACCCAAGGCTTTTTTTAATAAATAAGAAACCGGGGGAGATTTAATGAAAACTGCGAACTTCCCATTTTTATATACTTCTAGTATCACCGGAATAGGAGTCGCCCTGACGAAATCTTTAGTAGAGTCATTAAAAGACTTACAAAAGTCCATCACTATTTTTTTATCCACACCCTTTTGACTAAGAAAAGGCCCCACAGGAGGAGCTAAAGACGCAGTCTGAGCCCCAACAGTCAGTTGAGCCCTAACAGCTATAGCTTTTCCGGAGTTTACAACCTTAGACATAAAAAACTTACCACGAAAGTCTGAGAAAGGATTCTAAAAGAAACATATAGAAGTTTCAAGCTCTTTTTATATGATCCATACTCAAAGTGATCCTTGTGTCATTGCCAAAAATGCTGACCACAACCACTATTTTACTCTCTTTTTCATTAACCGAATCAATTTGCCCCTTAAAAGACTCAAAAGGACCTTCTAAAATCTGCACCATATCTCCAACTTCAAATACAGCATCGGATCTTGCTGTCTGAGCTTGATTTTCTATCGCATCCCTTATCCGTTGTATTTCTTCTAATTTTACAACATTGGGTTTGTTACCACCTAAGAATCTGAAAACTTCCGGTATGTCTTCTATTATTCTGGCTGATTTATCAGACATATCCATGTGAACAAATAGGTAACCAGGCATAATCTTCTTTTCCACAACAATCTTGTTGCCACGCCTCATCTCAGTTACAGAGACAGATGGAATCAATATTTCAGCAAAAGAACTTTCGAGACCAGACTTCAAAGAATGCTCCTCGATTGTCTGTTTTACTTTACGCTCCGCACCAGCAGTAACACATACTACATACCACTGAAAAGAAGTTTGTTCATCATTCATAAAAACATTACTGACCATATAATAAGCACTAACAAAAACACCCAAAACACAGAATAAAAAGTCAAATTTTTAGCAAAAGTGCTATAGAACTTGAGATCACCCAGTCAATTCCAAGAAAGACCGTACTGACGATAGCAACTATGAGCAGTATACGCAACACAGAGCCCAGCAAATCTTCCTTAGCAAACCAATCAATCCTTTTAGCTTCAGTAAAAACTTGCAAGGCAAAAGAAGACCATCTTCTTAAAAACATAGGAAACCATTTTATATACAAGAAAAGACCTACGATGGCAGGAACAGCAGGGCTCGAACCTGCAACCTTCGGTTTTGGAGACCGACACTCTACCAATTGAGCTATGCTCCTATGAAATTATATTGTAGACAATTCCAAGGGAATTCTAGGACATTTAACAGCTCTATGCAAGGACAAGCTATGTAAGGATCTTGCAAGATTATTGCGTAGAATAGGAAATATTCCTCATTAGGTTGATGCAAAAAGAGATCCATACCCAAATAAGACTACCTCACGAAGAAAGTTTATATGCTGCTATAAACTCAGCGTTGCATTTTGCAGATACACAGTTCTGTCGGTCATGCTAGCAATCAAAGGATCGTGCGTAGCAATAAGACAGGCAAGTTTATGCTCTTTTACAATGTCCCTTAGATATATAAACGCTTCTCGTGAATGTGCTACATCTAGATTTCCAGTTGGTTCATCTGCTAAAATTAGCTTAGGCAAAGATATAAGGGCTCTTGCAATGGCAACCCTCTGACACTCTCCTCCTGATAATTGAGATGGCATGCACAGAGACTTATTTGATAAATTAAACTTAGAGAGCAACTTTTCTACGGACTGAGTCATGTGCATACGATTTAGGTCATCCTTTAAAACGAGAGGCATCATAACATTTTCTTGTACGTTAAAATCCCTCAATAAAAAGTGCTTTTGATAAACAAATCCAATATTTTCTAGCCGAAATCTTGCCCTTGCCTTGTCATTAAATGACGAAACATCTTGTCCACAAATTTGCACCTTACCTTGACTAGGGCTCATAAGTAGACCCCCGATAGATAAAAGAGTAGATTTACCACTTCCAGACACTCCCATAATGCTTACAATTTCTCCAACAGCAATGCTAAGGTTTATTTGATTCAGTACTCGAGCACACCCATCCTTTCCAAAGTAGCTATGCACTATATCGCAAAGTGCTAGGGCTTGATGCAAAATAGGCATTATTTTAATCTCAAAGCAGGGTCAATACTTGCAGCTTTATAAGCAGGGTAAAGGGTGGCGCAAAAAGACAACATAGACGCAAGTGCAATAACACTGCAAACCTCAAAAGGGTTGATAGATATGGGCATTTTATCAAGAAAATACCATAGACCTTCGAAAGCTTTGAATTCAGATTTTAGAAGTAAGTTTTTGATAAAAGGGACATTTAAAATTAATGCAAAAGCCAAAACCGATCCAGAAACAACACCCATCATACCAATTGCAAGACCTTTGAGAATAAATATCAGGAGAATTTCACCACGACAAGCTCCCATAGTTTTCAATATTGCAATTTCGTAAGTTTTTTCTTCTACTGTCATTACCAAGCTAGAAAGAGCATTGGAAACTGCAACTAAAACTATCAGACTTAAAATAATAAACATTGACACGTTTTCAACTTCAAGAGCTCTCAATAAATCAGGATTAAGCTGCTGCCAGGTACAAATGCTGTAGTCTTTAGGAAGTACAAAAGTCTTTAGATAGCTAGCAAACTCCTCTGATCGATCAGGATCAATAGTCTCTGCTTCAAACAATGAAACACCTTTATACTCTTGTAATAGAGAATTTGCACCCTCAATGGACGTCAAAATTAAAGCCGAATCTTCTAACGAATCAAAAAATATAGCCTTAACAGTAAAAAGCTTGAGACTAAAACATCCCTCGTCCACTAAAGATTCAAGATTTGCCAAGTTAATTGTGTCTCCAATACTTACATTGAGAGCTTGTGCTAAACTTTTACTGATCGCAATACCACTGGATCCCCTTAAAAAATCCAGGTTACCTTTAGCTAACTTAAACTTCAAAGACTCAATGCCTTTAATTGTAACGTATCTGCGATTTGTCTCAGATTCTGCAATTCCATAGGAAAAAACAGCAGGCTTAATACTTTTGATAAAAGAGGTAGATTGAATCTTATAGAGCAGTTCATTGTATTGCTTTGTAGGCTGAAAAGCCCTAATTGTAAGCTCTCCAGAAGACGCAACTATACTAGAAATCAGATCTGAGCGAAATCCGTTCATAACAGACATTACAATAATCAGAGCAAATACACCCAATCCTATTCCCGATATTGCAAGAAAAGACACAATAGATGCTGACTTATCTACTCTAGAAGAAAATACATACCGCACGGCTACTGTATAAACAAAGCTCAAATTTATTCCAAATAACACTATTTCAAAAATCAAAAATAATTAATTCGCATTCTACTTTTTATATCCCAAAGAGTGTTTTGAGCAACATTAGAAGCTTTTGCTGTTCCTTTTTTCAATATGTCAATTAAATCAGCTCTCTTGAAAGATTTTCTCTTTTCCCTAATAGGGCCAATTAGATCTATTAACACTTGAGTCAAGAGATTTTTTAAATGTACATCTCCCAAACCGCCCTTTTTATATTCGGCTTTTAAAGAGGCAAGATGCTCTTTATCTGTATAAAAAACATCCAAATACATAAAAACAACGTTATTCTGCACCTCACCTGGATCACTTACCCGCAAATGCTTTGCATCTGTGTACATAGAATGAACTTTGGCACGAATCTCACAATCTTCATCTGAAAGATAAATAGCATTTCCTAAAGACTTGCCCATCTTTCTTACTCCATCTATGCCTGGTAATCTAGGATTTTCACTAAGAAATGCCTTAACTTCTTTAAGGCACCCATCTCCATAAAGTTGATTAAATTTATGAACAATTTCATTTGATTGTTCTATCATGGGCAATTGATCATTACCAACTGGCACAATATCCGCGCCAAAAGCAACTATGTCTGCGGCTTGACTTACCGGATAACAAAAAAATCCGGCAGGAATACCTTTGTTCAAATACTTAGTACGAATTTCCTCTTTTACTGTTGGGTTACGCTCTAAGCGAGCCATGGTGACAACGTTCATGAATAAGTTACACAACTCACTGAGAGCGGGCACACAAGATTGTATAAAAATGGTATTTTTTTGGGGATCAAGACCAACTGCAAGATAATCCAAAGTTAGCTCAAAAACATTTTCAGCTATTTTGCCAGCATGCTCAAAATTGTCTGTCAATGCTTGCATATCGGCAATGATAATATACTGATCATGCCCTTCTTGAAAATCAATTCGAGATTTTAAAGAACCAACATAATGACCAAGATGCAATCTGCCAGTTGGACGATCTCCAGTCAAAACAATCTTTTTAATCATACACCGCTCAGATTTTCGCAAAATCCATTCATCAACAAACAAGCAAAGAACAATTAATAAGCAAATTAATTTGTCGTCAAACTGGTTAGTGCTAAAGAATTCTTTTGTTATAAACAACACATAATAACGTAGAAACAAAATCATACAACATGAGCCCAGCCCTCACATTTGCAAAAGAAATCCAAATACAGGGTTACGCAAGTGTGTTCAGGTGTGTTGATCAAGCCCACGATATTATTAAAGAGGGCGCATTTAAGGACACTCTGGAAACAAGCAACTGTGCCCTCAAGCTTTTGTGGCAACACGACGCATACAATCCAATAGGATCAATCACTCAAATAAAAGAGGATAATTATGGACTTTTCATAAAAGCAACAATTACAACCAAAACTCAAGTCGGACGTGAAACAGCTGAGCTTATAAAAGCTGGCATAGTAAGGGGACTAAGCGTCGGCATAATTCCTAAAAGAGCTACAATTAATTCAAAAGGTTATAACGAAATCTCAGAGGCAATTCTTTATGAGATTAGTGTCGTAACATTTCCAGCAAACCTTAATGCAAAAATTAGTTCTATTTATGAAAAATCAGAATCTGACAATTTAATACAACTTATTAGCACAGCAAAATCATTAAGGCTCACACTATAAAAACATTTAAGATCAGTTTAACTATGGAACATGCAGCCCAAAAAATTGAAGAATTAGCAAACAATTGGAGCAAATTTCACTCTCAGCACGAGCACGAAACATCACAATTAAGAGAAAAAATGGACAACTTAGAAAGGAGGTACAAAGATCTGGCAATGAACAATCAAAGACCAGATAGTGCAATTTTGACAAAAGACGGATTGATAGAAGAGAATTATATTTCTGACTACATTAGGAAAGGTAATATACATCCAAATCTTATACGTAAAAACTTGGCCTTTGGCGATGAAAAAAACTCCCATGATTCAGTAATAGAGACCTCCATAGGTCGCAAAATCATTGGTGCCTTAAAACACCTTTCTCCAATACGGGAAATATCCTCCATTGAAGAAATATCAACAGGAGGATTAGACGTTGTAGTGCAAGACGGAGGATTTGAATGTGACTGGGTCATAAATGATCAACTGAAAAAAAAGTCAACAGATACTCCAACAATAAAAAAACAAAGAATCTTGCTACACGAATTATATGCACTACCTCAAGCAACGCAGACTTTGCTAGAAGATGCCTGTGTAGATGTTGAAAGCTGGTTAATAGAGCAATTAAGCTATAGCTTTGCTCAAAAAGAGGAAGAAAGCTTCTTACACGGAAAAGATAAATGCGAACCAACGGGCATACTAAACAATCTCAAGCAAGCAAATAAACAAAACATTGCCAGCACCGAAGAAAAATACCTACGAGATGCACTAATAGCTTTAGTCTCTAAGTTAAGTAATCAATATCACCATAATGCAACTTTTCTCATGCATAAGAGCACTTTAGTTAAAATACAAACACTTAGAGACGAAGTAGGAAGATTTTTATGGAGCCCCAAAATAAACTACAACATGCCAGAAACTCTTTTGGGATACAAAGTTTTATGCTCTGAGTACATGCCTCAATATAAGGCTGAATCGAAAGGAGAAGCGATCATATTGTTTGGAGATTTTAAATCTGCTTATAAAATAATAGACCACAGAGAAATACCCATCATGCGGGACCCATATTCCAATAGACCCTTTGTTGGTTTTTATGCAGTAAAAAGGGTTGGAGGAGATTTGGTAAACCCAGATGCGCTAGTCGCTCTTACATACTCAGAGGAGTAAGCTAAAAGGCTGTCCAAGACACTAAACACAACACCCAAAAATGTCCCAGTATTTTATATTAGAAAAAAAATATACAGATTTTCTACCACTTGATGTCATCAAAGTACGTCTCTGGATAGATAACAACAATCCAGATGAAGATCAAGTTTTGGAACAAATGCTGGGATGCGCGATTGATGCAGCGGAATCTTTTCTAAGACGCTGCATCGTCACCCAAACAATCGTCTACACAACAAAAGCCTCTACCAATAAAACGATAACACTACCGGTTGCATTTGCCACGAAATTCCTTAGCTGCAAGCAAGGAGATCGAGAGATAGAAAATCCAGAATCTTTAATGAATAATTATGACCTCAAAGAAAATATGCTAACGCAAAAGGAGAGGGAGAAACAATCAATTACAGAAATAAGATACGAAGCAGGATGGAATCAGCACGAAGTCACGCCTTATGCAATAAAAGAAGGAGTATTACATCACATATACAACATGCATTATAGACAATCTCCCGCGTTGATACAAAACAACGACTCTATTGAACTTTATCAGCCTTACAGAAGATTGTGTCTCTAATGCAAATACCTTTGCCCAAATCTTTTAAATACAAGATTTCCCTACATAGCCAAGAACAAAAGATCTTCAGGAATATAGAAGAACAAAATACTCAGACCAGTAGCACAAAACGAGACTATGTCTGGATAAAAAAATACGATACACAAGCAAATTATTTGGATCCTCAAAATTTTGTTAAAACGATAAATCCCTTGCATTTTGGCGTCTCTTTTGTAAACCCCTACCACATTTTTCAAATTAGGAAACTTCCAGAAATCTCTCATAAAATGAGAATTTTAAAGGCACAAGACTGGTTTAAGATTAAAGACATATCAAAACACGATAAAAACAGTCGATTCTTAAACATCATAGCGGTACCTCTACCCGCCCAAACAATGCCCTTAATGGAATCAAGACCAAGTGATGAGGTGTTTAATTTTGTACAAAGCATTTTATGTACCATACAAACCACTCTTTCAGAGTCAATTTTACATGGCTCTGAAAAATGTATGGTTTATCTAGAAGAGCAAGACAACGTAGACAAATACCCCTGCATTATAATCAAAATGAATTTTTTAAAACCATGCGCTACTGCCTTGCCATCTTATGAAATTGGCTTTTCTATTAACGCAATAAGCTACAACCAGAGTTTTATGATTTTACTTGCAAGCAAATGTGTCACAGCCATCAGTATAAAAACAATTGAGAAAGTTCAATCCAAGATCTACTCAGAACAATCCTTTGGAACAAAAAGTCGTTATCAGTACAAAATTAGCACTTTAGACCACGTTGGAACTTCTTGGGATACAACAGAAGATAGGTTCTCTGTCAGAGCCCAAATAAAATATCAGGGCACAATATCGTTAGAAAAAGATACGAGCAGTCAATTAGTATAAATAAGCTATGGAAGATTTTTTTGACGAAGAATTACCAAGTTTTTTATATACCTTTATTGTAGGAGGTCCTACATTTAGCACTGAAGTACAAACTTCTAACAGCAAAAGAGAAGTGCGATTTGCAAACCACATTACTCCAATAAATAGATATAAAGTTGCAAATTGCAAATTAACCTCCACTCAAGTAGGGGAACTGCAAAATTTCTTCTGCAAAGTCCAAGGAAAAAAATATGCTTTTATATTAAGAGATCCAAATGAACACAAAGCTGAAAATCAACCCTTGCTCCTTTTAGATAGGCAAAATCTCAAATTTCAATTAATTAAGTCCTACGACAAAACGTTGCAACATACGTGCAATGCTCCTCACAGAAAAATCCTCAAACCAATAAAAGATTCGGTCAGAGTATTTATTAATGATAAAAAAGAAAGAGTAGTAAAAAATATCTCAGATGAACGTGGAATAGTGACCGTTACGGAAGAAGTGTTGCAAGAAAACATAGAGCTTTTAAGAGCCGATTTTGACTTCAATATTCCTGTGAGATTTGATACAGATTCACTAAAATATAAATCAGAGCTTGATTTTTGCGCTTCGGTTGAACCTTTTGATTTAGTAGAAGTGCTAAAATAGACTAAAGCTATTCCATGTAAACCCCATGTCTGTAATCTTGATTGACCATCATTACCTCTTTACTCTCAAACTAGAAGACGGCCAAGAACTCAAATTAACAAGCGCAAGCCATGCAATCAAATGCACGGCCAATCAAAATGATTTTTACGAAGCTTCTTGTTTAAATGTGCAGTTCGCCACCTTTAAGGACAATGGGACAATAAGTGTAGTACTAGAAGGTGCATACGAACAAACAGGAGTGCAGCGCCAACTTCCGTTACTTGGATGCACAGTACGCATTCAAACTTTCGATCCTCAAAATAATACAATTACACCTTTTGCATTATGCCGCTGCGTCAAAGTAGCAGATTTTGTCAGAAGTTTTCACATGTATTTAGAATCGGGGACACAGTCTATGCGCCAGATTTTTTCTAAAAGATACAGCAGAACTTGCAGAGCTCAATTTGGAGATGCGAGATGCAAAAAAGATCTAAAGCAATTATCTCAAACTTATGATATCTTAAAGATATATGAAAATGAAGTTTCCTTTTCAGTACCCGAAAGGCACGCACAATACGGAAATAACTATTTCGATCTTGGAACCGCAGTAATTAGTGGCATAAGTAGAGTAGTATTAAAACATATTCTGGGCAAAGTGGAACAAGGTGTTGATTATCAAATTGGAATTGTGCTTTTACAAAGCTCTTTTCCTCAGATTGTGTTACAAAATTTCAAAGATAAGCGAGAAACAAACATCACCCTGACACCAGGGTGCAATAAGATTTTTTCAACTTGTGTTTTGTATGACAATGCTGTTAATTTTCAGGGAGAGCCCAACTTACCTTTGTAATACAATATAAAGCAGCAAGAACAAATGATTCACATCAACATATCTCATTATAAAAAAGAAAAAAGTTTCTTTAAAAATTTTGTTTTAGGAATATCCGACTCTTGCCGTTATTACAAAAAGCAAGAGACTCACCATAAAGACGAAAGCATGCAAGAACCACAGGCTACTGCCAATGGTTCAAACCAATCTGAAGTGTAAAATTCAGAAATGTTAGCGTACAAATAAATATTAAAACTAAATCCTATGCAAGATAGAGAAATAAAACATTATTTTCGCAATGAGCACAATATGTTAAACAAAGGACACATGGAGAGAGAGCAAAGTGGTACTAAATCAAGCCCAAAACACAATCTAAGAATAGATAAGGTCCTGCCTCCAATTGAAGTCATATCTGAATATGAAGCTTTGTATCCAGGAACACTGGAACACGCTCTAAGCATAGCTCAGAAAGAACAAGACTATAGACACAAAACAACTCATACGATTTTAAGAATCAATTTCATAGCAAGAGTGCTAGGCCAAATGTTTGGCGCCTGTTCAACAATATTTGTATTTCTTGTAGTACTAAAATTTGCAAAAATGGGTTTTTCATACAAAGCCCTCTCCTTAGGAGGGATGTATACAGCAAGCCTGACTCTTGTCTCTATCTTTGGCATCTATTGGGATAAGGTTTTAAAAACCAAAGGACTTCGCAATAACAATAACAATAAGAATAAAAACAAGCTGGATCGTTATAAAAGGTAATAGTCCTACATCGGGAATCTAAAAATCAATTAGAAAAATGTCACTAAAGGAAATAGTAGCAACTAGAGGCTATTTGCATCAATGCACTCATACAGAAGAGTTGTTTGAAATTCTAGAAAAAGGTGAAGCAGTTTTTTACGTAGGCTTTGATTGTACAGCAAATTCCTTACATGTAGGTAATTTACTCGCAATAATGCTTAGTCGTCTTCTACAACAATACGGCAATAAACCCATAATATTAATCGGAGGAGGTACAAGCAGAATAGGGGACCCCTCAGGCAAGACAAAGGCTAGGGAGTTAATCTCTGAAGACCAGATTAAGGACAATACCAAAGGTATTTTAAAATCACTAGCCAAATTTATAAAATTTGGTAATCAAAAAAATGATGCCTTACTTGTCAATAACGCCGATTGGTTAGATTCGCTTAAGCATTTGGAATTTCTAAGGGATTACGGTCAACATTTCTCTGTCAATCAAATACTTACACTAGACTTTATCAAATCAAGATTAAAACAAAATCAGCACTTATCCTTGCTTGAGTTTGGTTATGTTGTACTACAAAGTTTTGATTTTTTGCATCTTAATCGTGTCCATAATTGTATTTTGCAAATCGGAGGAAGTGATCAATGGGGTAACATCGTAACTGGTGTAGAACTAATACACAAAGTCAAGCAAAGCAAGGTTTATGGATTAACGATACCCTTACTTACAACTGCAAATGGCTTAAAAATGGGAAAATCAGAATCGGGAGCGGTGTGGCTTAACGAGATCTCTACTTCCCCTTATGAATATTTTCAATACTGGAGAAATGTAAATGATAAGGATGTAGAGAAATTTGCTGCACTTTATTGCGAGTTTTCTTCACAAGAATATGAAGCATTTGGACACTTGTGCGGCACAGATATCAATCGGGCCAAAGAAGAACTTGCATTTAGATTGACTTTATTGTGTCACGGAAAAGAATCAGCAGATTTGGCAAGACAATCTGCAAAAGCAGCATTTGAATCAACCAGCGATTTGATAGGCCTTCCTACGATAACAATTAGTTCAAAAAATCTAGACGGTGGGTGCTTGCTTTCTGAAATCTTATTCTTAGGTAAAATAGTCTCTTCAAAACAAGAGGCAAAAAGACTAATTCTGGGAGGGGGCGTCAAAATTAACGACAAAACAATCACAGAAGTGCAAAAACTGATCTTTGCCTCAGATCTGCACAAAGATCATGCATTTAAAATTACTATTGGCAAAAAGAAGCATTTCCTATTGTCTGAACAAAAAGAAGCACTCTAGTGAGAAGGTCATTGCTCAATACTTTCACAGATAATCCTTTGGAATAATAAATGATCTAGTCTTGTTCATAGCAACCAAAAATAATGCAGCAAGTAGTATGATGTAGTAAGCCGGAGAATATGAATTTCCAAACATTTCTACAAGACCCCTAGCAATCAAAGGGGAAGTACCTCCGAAGAGGGCTATACCTAAATTATAGCTCACAGATACTCCAAAAAATCTTTGAGATGGCTCAAATATTAAGATCACAAAAGCATAAGCAGAAGCAGAAGCCGCACCAGCTATAAGGGCCAGTAAAGTCAGAGCAATGATGTGATGTGATAGGCTAGGGCCAGACATAAATAACAAAGCCGGAATAGAAAAGACAATAGCGGCTATTCCAGATCCAATCAAAACTCTAGATTTGCCGACCATGTCGCCCAATGCACCAAAAACTATCATACTGATCATCAAAACAATGGAAGTATACATAAGATAAATAAGAGAAATTTGAGCTGGCAAACCCATGATATCTTGATAATAAACGTTGACGTAGCCTTTAATAAGCTGAACTATGCTGCCCGCAAAAGAGCCAATTATAAAGGTCAAAACCATTTGACGCCAAGAGTCCTTTACAACCTTCCTGATGCCATCTCTTACGCCTCCTTTTTGCTTTTGCATAATCGCAAAAATTGGAGTCTCTGAAACTTTCCACCTTAAAAAAAGGGCAAGCAAGCCAAATAAACCGCCAGATATAAATGCAAAACGCCACACAAAATCTTTATCTGGAAAAAAATGTCTCAATCCCAAAGACACCAATGTTGCAAGTACAGTACCCCCTATATTAGTGCTGTTTACAACACCAGCCATTAAACTTAGTCTTTTTACTTTACAGTGCTCTAAAATAAAGATTGCAGCTCCAGTTCCTTCTCCACTAATACAAAACCCCTGAATCATACGAAATACAAAAAGCAGAGGAATAGCAAATACACCTATTGTTCCATAGCCAGGTAAAAACCCAATGCCGAAAGTAGAAAATGTCATGCCAAGCGCCGAACATAACAAAGCAGAACGACGTCCGTACCTATCGCCAACATACCCAAGAACAACCGCGCCTACAGGTCTTGAAATAAATCCAAAGGCAAATGCCAAAAGTGCACCTAAAATCTGAGAAATGCCAGAATCAGCCGGAAAGAACGTTTTCCCTATTTCTACAGAAAAAACTATACACACGGTAAAATCATAATATTCTAGTATATTCCCTATTATAGCAGCCCAAAAAACAGAACCTTTACTACTGTTAAATTTACGAACCCGAACCATAAATAAGCCTTGATAATAGTGAATCAGTAGAACAAATGTAGAAGTACAACAGGTGTAATTAAATTAAATTCAAGGCCCCTATTAGAAAGAAGAATCTAAAATTTCCCTTGAAAAGAACTCAGTGTAATTTTGCGGTAAAGAACAGGAATAGATTCTAGTAAAAAAGAGTCCTTTGTAAATGATGAATCATGTTTCTTGTTCACATTTACCTGCAAAGGTCATGTGGCATTCAACAGTTTCCTGACCAAATCAAAGCATTCATCCCCTAAGGAACAATTCTTAAGACTCTTAACAAGAGATTGTACCCAAACTTTCATTTCTGCAATCTGTTCTCCAGAAAACTTACCCTCATCTATTGCTTCAATTAGGGGGTGTAATTGGGAAACAATGTTTTGAGGCAAGGCGCTTAATTGCTCTTGAGTAAGCATGTCAGCATGCTTTAAAAGCAAAAATGGATTTCTACTTTGCAACATAAAGTTTAACTCGACTGATTAGCAAATGAACTTGAATAGAAAAGTATTCAACACTTTAAATCTCGTGCATAATGCACACAGTATTTTGTTCAATCAATCTATTTAACTCAATTTAATTAATATATCTTGTTTTGAATGCATTACAGTCTGAAGGAATCCTATTCGTCAAGTATGATTAACATCATGAGGCTTGCGCGCACAGAAAACGTAAGTCCCAGACTTTTCTTTAGGATGCTGGAGATGTTTGGTACAGCAGAAAATGCCATTAAGGAAATGCCAAGCTTTTCTCTTAGAGTAGGAAAAAAACAGCCCATTGAAATTTGTTCCATAGAAAAAGTAGAAAAAGAGCTCAGTGAGTTAGAAAAAATCGGTGCCGGCATACTAACTTTTGAAGACGAAGATTATCCCAAGCTATTTTTTCATATTGAAAGCCCCCCTCCAGTACTGAGTTATAAAGGCAATAAACACCTCCTAAACAGAGATTCAATAGCAATAGTAGGTGCCAGAAATTCTTCTATAAATGGAGAGACTCTAGCCAAAAGCATAGCAGCAGATTTGTCGCACAAAGCCCAAATAATAATAGTTTCGGGTCTTGCAAGAGGAATAGATGCGGCTGCGCATAGCGCTGCGCTGCCCAATACAATAGGGGTGTTGGCTGGAGGAATAGACAATATTTATCCTCCTCAAAATGAACATTTATACCATAAAATTCAAGATCAAGGACTATTAATTGCCGAACTACCAGTCGGCACAAAACCACTAATGCAGCACTTTCCCCAGCGAAACAGACTAGTTTCTGGCCTGAGTTTAGCCACAGTGGTCATTGAGGCTGGAAAAAATTCCGGCTCTCTTCTTACAGCAAATTTTGCCTTAGAACAAGGAAGAGAGGTTTTTGCAGTACCAGGGTTTCCCTTAGATCCAAGATCAAAGGGAGCTAATAAGCTTATAAAAGATGGAGCAATAATAGTAGAAAATGCAGCAGATATAATCGAAAACTTGCCTCAGTTAGTTCAAGTAAAAACAAAATTACAAGAAAAGCCCTCTCAGCAATATGAAATATTAACCACGGAAAATGTTCCAGAGGTTTGTGATAACATGCGAGATTTGATCCTGAGCCTGCTATCTTCAACTCCTACTCATATAGAGACATTGATCTCTCATAGCAAAATACCAATAAAAACTGTATACAGAATACTGCTTGAATTAGAACTTGCAGAAAAAATTGTAAGATACCCGGGTAATGTCGTTGCCTTGATTTTGAAATAAAAAGAGTAAAAAAATGAAACTGCTGATAGTAGAATCTCCTGCAAAAGCTAAAACTATAGGAAAATACCTTGGAGCGGAATTCGTCGTCACAGCTTCTAATGGACACGTGAGATCTCTTCCTTCAAAAAAAGGTTCCGTATTGCCAGAGGAAGATTTTGCAATGTTTTATGAGCTCACGCCAAATGCAAGTAAGTCTGTACCAAAAATAGTATCCCTGGCAAAACAGGCAGACAGCATATACCTAGCCACAGATCCAGATAGAGAAGGAGAGGCAATAGCCTGGCATATAGTTGAAACTCTAAAAAGCAGCAATGCAATTACGGACAAATCCAAGATTTTTAGAGTCACTTTTTACGAAATCACGAAAGCAGCCGTATTAAAGGCAATTTCTGAGCCCAGATCTTTGGAAACAAGCCTAATAAAGGCACAACAAGCAAGGCAAGCTTTAGACTATTTGGTGGGGTTTACTTTATCTCCTTTGTTGTGGAGAAAGTTACCTAGTTGCAGATCCGCTGGAAGGGTCCAATCAGTAGCCCTTAGATTAATTTGTGAAAGGGAAACAGAAATACTTTCATTTCATTCCGAAGAATACTGGAGTTTGCAATTAGACTTTCATACTCAAAAAGATGAATTGATCAAAGCAAAGCTAATACAGTTTGAAGGAAAAAAACTCGAAAAATTGGACATTAAAAATCAAGAAGCAGCATTATTGGTAAAAACTAAGATACAAGAGCAACAATTCAAAATTGCAGAAATTAAGAACAGAGAGCAAAAAAGAAATCCACTACCTCCATTTAATACCTCCACTCTGCAACAAGATGCATCGCATAAATTGGGTTTTAGTGTAAAAAAAACTATGCAGGTAGCCCAAGGGCTATATGAAGGAGTAGAGATTGCGGGAGAGGAGAAAGCCCTAATTACCTATATGAGAACGGATGGAGTGACAATTTCTGACGAGGCTTTAAATCAAATTAGAGATTATATTAGCAAAGCTTTTGACCAAGACCACGTCCCAAACAAACCAAACGTATACAAAACAAAAACAAAAAATGCACAAGAGGCACACGAAGCAATAAGACCCATTCAAGCAGATCTAAACCCTAACCAATTAAAAAACCATTTAAATCAAGATCAGTACAAATTATATAAGCTGATTTGGCAACGTACAATTGCCTCTCAAATGAACCCCGCAACAACAAAAATTCTTACAATAGATATATCCTCTATAGATAGCAGCACCCTTGCAAGAGCAAACGAATCTTTTACCGATCCAAAAAATTCTTATCTTGTAGTATACGAAAAATTTAAGGATGTAGAAGAAAGCGAGGAAGAAAGTCAAAAAAACACACCCTTGCTACCTTTAGACTTAAAACACGATCAAGATCTAAAATTAGAAAAAATAGATGCAAAGCAGCACTTTACAGAGGCGCCCCCTAGATTTACTGAGGCTAGCCTAGTAAAGACAATGGAGGAACTTGGAATAGGTAGGCCCTCTACCTACGCAACGATCATATCGGTCTTACAAGAAAGAAGTTATGTGACCCTAGAACAAAAAAGGTTTGTTTCTGATCCAAGGGGGGCGGTACTTACAACGTTTTTAGTAAAATTCTTCTCGAATTACTTTAACTATGACTTTACAGCTAATCTTGAAAATGAATTAGATTCAGTTGCCAGGGGAGAGCTAGATTGGAAATTAATGCTCCAAAATTTTTGGCTAGGATTTCATACTCAAGTTAAAGACTTAGAAAAAAAGAATATCGAAGAGATTACCGTAGCAATAAGCTCAAATTTAGAAAGTTATGTCTTTCCGAATGGCAGAAGTGAAGAGCAAAAAAAATGCCCAATCTGCCAAAGTCCAGATCCAAAACTAAAATTTGGCAAATTCGGTATGTTTCTCACATGCGCAAAATACCCAGATTGTAAATTTGCTCAATCAGTATTGATTCCAAATTCTTCTGATACCAACTCTAATATTCCAAAAGAAATTGCAGTTGGTCGTGATATCGATGGAAATGCGATCCTCTTTGGTACAAACATGTACGGCAAATACCTCAAAATGGAATCAGAAAGCGGTGTGCTTATTAAGAGGGTAAATTTGCCCAAAGAATATACCTCAGAGAGCTTAGATCTGGCCCTAGCGCTAAAACTAGTCTCTTTACCTAGAACTATATGTATCAACCCTGATAACGATAAGGAGATTTCACTCAATATTTCTAAATTTGGACCGTATCTTAAATGTGAAGATAAAACAGTCAATGTTAATAAAATTGATCAGCCTCTAGAAATTCAAGCAGAGCTTGCAATAGAAATAGTGCGAAAGGCAAAAGACAAACCAAAGGGAAGAGCCTTTAAAAAGACTACCAAAACCTCATCAACCTCCAAAAAAAGAAAAACTGTCTAAGGATACATAGCTCTTAATACAAAAAGGCTACAATCTGCTATATTTTTTATAATAAATGCAAAACTAACGACCTTGCCGCTTGCCTATATGAAGAAACCAATATATCATTCCACGTTGGTTTTGAACCTTCGCTGTTTAAAAAAGTAAACAAGCTACATTGATATATATATTTGTTTGTAGCTGAGAAAAATGCTGTAAAGTTAGTTCTGTATGCATAATCTCTAAGTGATCTGAAGAAAAATTATTAAGGGCATTTGGTGGATGCCTTGGCGTTAAAAGGCGATGAAGGACGTGATAAGCTGCGATAAGCCTTGGGGAGCTGCTAATAAGCTTTGATCCGAGGATGTCCGAATGGGGAAACCCACTTGCTATATGCAGGTACTCTAAAATGAATAAAATAGTTTTAGAGAGCGAACCTGGCGAACTGAAATATCTTAGTAGCCAGAGGAAAGGAAATCAACCGAGACTCCGTTAGTAGTGACGAGCGAACGCGGACCAGGCCAGTGTTACAAGGATTCAAACTGGAATAAGCTGGAAATTTTAGCCATAGAGGGTGATAGCCCCGTACGGGTAAAGTATCTTTGTAAACTTGAGTAAGGCGAAGCACGTGAAACTTTGTCTGAATATAGGGGGACCACCCTCTAAGCCTAAGTACTCTTTAACGACCGATAGCGAACAAGTACCGTGAGGGAAAGGTGAAAAGAACCCAGAGATGGGAGTGAAATAGACCCTGAAACCGAATGCCTACAAACAGTCGGAGCAAGCTGTGCACTCGTGCAAAGTCTTGTGACGGCGTACCTTTTGTATAATGGGTCAGCGAGTTAATTTGTTGAGCAAGCTTAAGTCATAAGACGTAGGCGAAGCGAAAGCGAGTCTGAATAGGGCGCCTTAGTTCAACGAATTAGACCCGAAACCGAGTGATCTAGCCATGGCCAGGTTGAAGGTGGGGTAATACTCACTGGAGGACCGAACCCGTTAATGTTGAAAAATTATGGGATGAGCTGTGGCTAGGGGTGAAAGGCCAATCAAACTCGGATATAGCTGGTTCTCCGCGAAATCTATTTAGGTAGAGCGTTGCGCGGTCTTAATCGAAGGTAGAGCACTGGATGGGCTAGGGTTACTGATCCCAACCAAACTCCGAATGTCGATTGTAGTAGCGCAGCAGACAGACCATGAGCGCTAACGTCCATGGTCAAGAGGGAAACAACCCAGATCGCAATCTAAGGCCCCCAAATTATGGCTAAGTGTGCAAGGAGGTGAGAAAACCATAACAACCAGGAGGTAGGCTTGGAAGCAGCCACCCTTTAAAGAAAGCGTAATAGCTCACTGGTCTAATTAAGTTTTCTTGCGCCAACAATGTAACGGGGCTCAAGCCATATGCCGAAGATGCGAATTTGTACTCTTTATGAGTACAAGTGGTAGCGGAGCGTTCCGTAAGCCTGTGAAGGCAAGTTGTGAATCTTGCTGGAGGTATCGGAAGTGAGAATGCTGACATGAGTAGCGATAAGGAGTGTGAAAAACACTTCCGCCGAAAGTCTAAGGTTTCCTGCGTAAAGTTAATCTGCGCAGGGTTAGTCGGCTCCTAAGGCGAGGCCGAAAGGCGTAGTCGATGGAAATCAGGTTAATATTCCTGAACCAAGAGGTGAGTGACGAAACGACGAAGTGGTCCGTGCTTATTGGATTGCATGGGCAATTAGAAGTTTCCAGGAAATAGCCCCTCTATAAATGACCGTACCGCAAACCGACACAGGTAGACTAGTAGAGCATACTAAGGCGCTTGAGAGAACGATGTTGAAGGAACTAGGCAAATTACATCCGTAACTTTGGAATAAGGATGACCTTTGTGTGGGCAACCATGCATGGGTGGCACAGAAGAGGGGGTAACGACTGTTTATTAAAAACACAGGGCTCTGCAAAGTCAAAAGACGAAGTATAGGGTCTGACGCCTGCCCGGTGCTGGAAGATTAAAAGGAGGGGTGCAAGCTCCGAATTGAAGTCCCAGTAAACGGCGGCCGTAACTATGACGGTCCTAAGGTAGCGAAATTCCTTGTCGGGTAAGTTCCGACCTGCATGAATGGCGTAACGATTTCCCCGCTGTCTCCAGCATCGACTCAGCGAAATTGGATTCTCCGTGAAGATACGGAGTTCCCGCGGTTAGACGGATAGACCCCGTGAACCTTTACTACAGCTTTGTATTGATATCAGGAATCAAGTATCCAGGATAGGTGGGAGACTTTGAAGTGTGAACGCCAGTTTGCATGGAGTCAACCTTGGGATACCACCTACTTGCTTTCTGATATCTAACCTAGGACTTTGAATCAAGTCCAGGGACCATGCATGGTGGGTAGTTTGACTGGGGCGGTCGCCTCCTAAAAAGTAACGGAGGCGCGCGATGGTTAGCTCAGGTTGGTTGGAAATCAACTTTTAGAGTGCAATGGCATAAGCTAGCCTGACTGCAAGTCCCACAAGACGAGCAGAGACGAAAGTCGGTCATAGTGATCTGGTGGTACCTTGTGAGAGGGCCATCACTCAACGGATAAAAGGTACGCCGGGGATAACAGGCTGATAGTGTTTGAGAGTTCACATCGACGACACTGTTTGGCACCTCGATGTCGACTCATCACATC